>JBBSCN010000173.1:0-6868 GCA_038250265.1 Cytophagales bacterium
ACTAAGAGCCGACAAGAGAAGAAAGTAAACGAGTTGCTGTTGAAGCGGGGTTTTGAACCCTTCCTTCAGATGCAATCGGTCATGCGCCAGTGGAGCGCCCGCAAAAAAGAAGGTGGTTGTGCCGCTCTTCAACGCCTACATGGGCAACTCTAAAAACCTTTGTTTTCTTCACCTCAACCAATCCCTTCCTCCATGCCGATAGCTACCGGGAGAGAAGGGTGGGCGGAGTTTTTAGAGATGCCCACATTTTTGTTTTGGTGGAAGAAAAATGAATGGTAGAGTAAAGGGATGGTATTTAGGCGTATTCTCTGATAAATATATCTTTTCAGAGACTATATTCACCAAAAACATACTATATTTGGTGACTATCCTATAAAAATGCTAAACAGAGCGATTCAAAAAGCAATAGAAAACGATTTTTTTGGAGGAAAAGCCATCATTTTACTCGGGCCGAGACAAGTAGGTAAAACTACCTTGATACAAAAAATCCTATCCGATACAGAGTATCTTTTTTTAAATGGAGATGATTCATCAGTACGATCTTTACTAAATCAACCGGACACCTTTCGATTGAAACAAATCATAGGCAACCATACTATTGTTTTTATTGATGAAGCACAACGAATACCGCACATCGGATTAACACTAAAATTGATTACCGATCAGTTTAAAAGTGTGCAGTTAATTGTGAGTGGTTCATCCGCATTAGAAATAAGTAATCAAACTAACGAATCGCTTACGGGAAGAAAATGGGAGTATCAATTATATCCCATCAGTTGGCAGGAACTCGAGACTTCTATTGGTTTTGTCGAAGGCGAAAAACAGTTGGAGCATCGCTTAATTTACGGTATGTATCCGGATGTTATTAATAATACGGGTAAAGAACAAAAAGTATTGCAGGAGCTTACCGAAAGTTATTTGTATAAAGACATACTTGCGCTGGCCACTATTCGAAAGCCTGAACTTTTAGAAGGACTACTTCAAGCCTTGGCACTTCAAGTTGGCAATGAGGTGTCTTACAATGAACTCGCTCAATTGTTACAAGTGGATAAGACAACTATCATTACGTATTTGGATTTACTTGAAAAAGCATTCATCATTTTTCGATTAAGAAGCTTTAGCAGAAATATGCGCAATGAAATTAAAAATAATAGAAAAATTTATTTTTGGGATAATGGCATTCGCAATATGTTGTTAGCAAACCTAAATCCTATACACCTTCGGCAAGATAAAGGAGCCTTGTGGGAAAATTTTTTAATTGCCGAACGCATGAAGCGTGCGGAGTATAGCAACATTATAGCAAACTTTTATTTTTGGCGAAATGTGCAGCAACAAGAAATTGATTTTGTGGAAGAGAAAAATGGAGAAATAACCTGCTTTGAATTGAAGTGGAAAGATAACGGCAGGAATAAAATACCTGCATCTTTTCAAAAGGCCTACAACGCAAAATTTAGTGTCATCTCTCGCGAAAATTTTAGAACTTTTATTTTGAATGAGTAATTAATTGCCCAAGTAGAGATACTATTTACAAAGCGTTTTATTCCTTTTTTCTTTTCTATGGTTTTGCCCACTACCTCAGTTTTTCGTCCATCGGCAGCGTGCGTCTGAAACTCCATTTGCCACAATCTGTTTTTAGCGGTGATGTAGTCCTGTGCGGCATATAAGTCTTCGTCATTGGCAGCATATATGTGGGTCACCAAAGCACTGTCGTAGTAGATGGTCACTTTGTCTTTTAGTCCGGGTATGGAAATCGTTTCCGAATCTACAGCAGCGGTTTGGGCATTTTTCCAAAAGCCATGAAAGGGATCGAGAAACTTTCCTAAGGGTGGGACGGGGGAGCCGAAGTTCCAGGAATTGTTGAGAAAGTAGATGAGAGAAATAGATATGGAGCGGAGGCAGAGAGTTTAACTATTTTCAGGTTGGCAAGGGTATAATATACAAAAACCCTACATTTGGGGGTTATTTAAAGCTAAAAGCAGTCAGAAACTCTAAAGATGGTAAAGTTTTTCAAAGGATATCTGTACACTGTTGTCGTTTTGGCTGCTTTATCTTCATGCGTTTCGAATAAAAAGTTCCTTTACCTACAGAAGGGTGATGTAAACAAAACGGATCTTCCGAAGGATACGATAATAAGAAAATACACAGTAAAACTGCCGGATTATAAGGTGCAGCCAGAAGATATTGTTTCTGTTCGATTTGAAAGCTTAACCCCTAAAGATTTTGATTTTTTAAATCAAAATCACACCAATCAAAATGTTGGTGCTCAGTTGGTTGGGGCGTTGCTATTGGGCGAGTTAGTTGATCAAAACGGAGAGATTCCTTTTCCTTTTATTGGAAAGGTAAAAGTAAGCGGCCTTTCAGTTTTTGAGATACAAGATCAGCTCCAAAAAATAGCCGTTCAGTATTTAGAATCTCCCGTGGTGAAGGTAAGGTTATTGAACTTTCGGTTTACAATTTTAGGGGAAGTGGCAAAAGAGGGGACTATTGTCTTAAATAATAATCGAGTTAATATGTTAGAAGCAATTGGGTGGGCCGGTGGCCTCGGAGAACTAGCGGATCGGGCTAACCTAAAATTGATACGCCAGGTAAACGGTGAGACTTCTGTTCAGTATATCGATTTACTTAAAGAAGAGTTTATTAATTCACCTTATTATTATATACATCAAAATGATGTGATCATCGTGCCTGCACTAAAGCAGCGATCTTACCGTAAATATTTCGGGCAAAACTTTGCGTTGGTGCTTTCTTCGCTGACGCTGCTAGTGCTAATTTTAACGCTTAGAAACTAATAGTAACGTGCCTATCAATAGCTCAGATACGATTGCAAACGAACAGAACGCTTCAGGTTTTTCGTTGGATTATAAGAGAATTTTATATCACACAATAAGATATTGGTATTGGGTTGTTATTTCTATTTTGATTTTTTTTAGTGTGGCATTTCTCCGCAACCGGTATGCGACTCGAATTTATCCGGTAACTGCTTCTATTCTTATAAAGGAAACCGAGGAAACCGGGGGAGCAGAACTTTTGTATAAGAACTCACTCATTGATCCGTATCGAAACTATCTTAACGAGTTGTATATTATCAAGTCGTACCCGCTTATTCAGCGAGTATTGGAAGATTTGAATTTTGAGATTAGTTTTTTCCGAGAAGGGAATTTTCTGACAACAGAAACCTATCCCATTCTACCCGCTACCGTTACGGTTATCGATCGAAATGGAATTGATAACAAGAAGTTTCATTTTATGAAGCTTACTAAAAACGAGTTTCAGCTTTTTTCAAATGGAGGATCTGCTGATTCAGTAAGAACAAAAAGCACATTTAGATTTGGTGATATAATTGAATATCAAGGTCTTAAACTAAAGTTTGCCAGAAGCGATGTGGGTGAATCGTTCCTGAACGAATCTTTTATTGTCCTTTTCCAAGCACCGTCTTCGTTGGCTGGTTCGTATGTTAGCCGGTTATCTGCCGAATGGGCTGAAGAAGGTTCGGGTGTCGTTAATCTCTCCCTGAGTGGATCGAATCCGGAAAAGGATATCGATTTTTTAAATGGGTTGATCAATCGCTATCAGTTGTATGATCTTGAGAAAAAAAACCAGACCGCATCGCGCACCATCGATTTTATTGGTGACCAATTGAAAGACATAAGTGATTCCTTACAACGTGTGGAGATGAAAATGGAATTATTTAAAGGAAAGAATGTAGCTACCAGTAATAAAGAAGAGGTGAACCGATTGGTTGTAAAATTGGAAGTTCTGGAGCTCCAGAAAACAGATTTTTTAATACGGAAAAACTATTTTGAATACCTGGCTGACTATATCAACAAAAATGAAAACGTTGATCCGGTTATTGCTCCTAGTTCAGTGGGGGTTCAAGATCCGATTCTGAGTTCGTTAGTGGGGCAAATGGTAGATATTCAGATTCAAATGAAAATGTTTTCAGGTACCAGTAAGCTTGAAAACCCGTTAGTTCTTGGGAGTAGAAAGAGACTCACAGAAATAAAGAGAAGTCTTACCGAAGCGGTGAGAAACCTGACAGTTACCGAGAAGATAAAAAATGATTATTTAGAAAAACAAATAGTAGCTACGGAAAGCCAACTCAGATTTCTACCGTCCGCTGAACGGAAATATATTTCTATTAAACGCACGTACTCGCTGCTTGAGAATCTCTACGTGTTTTTACTGCAAAAGAAATCAGAGGCAGGCATATCAAGAGCATCCAGTACGACTGATATAGTAGTCGTAAATCATCCGATGCGAGCGGGCGGAGCCACTTCACCCCAAACCGGGCGGAACTACATCATCGCTTTTTTTCTTGGGCTCTTAGTGCCATTGTCAGTCTTTGTTTTGATGGAGGTTTTAAATACAAGGGTGCAATCAAAAGAAGATATTGAGAAGGTACTGAGAATACCCTTTATTGGGGGAATCGGCCATAAGGAGTCGAAAGATGTTTTGGTGGTATCGAAAAACCCTAAGTCTGCAGTGGCCGAATCTTTTCGAGCACTTAGAACCAACCTTAATTATTTCTTGGAGGGAAAGGAAAAATCTGTCATCTTGATTTCCAGTTCGATTAGCGGTGAAGGTAAAACATTCACTACCATAAATTTGGGTTCGGTAATAGCCATGACAGGCAAGCGCACCTTGATTGTAGGTGCAGATATGAGGCGCCCCAAACTATTTGATTCGTTAAATCTACACAACGCTGTTGGGCTGAGTAACTACCTGGCCGGCCTTGCTACTTTTCAGGAAGTAGTTCAATCAACAGAGCAGGAAAATTTGTTTTTGGTGAGTGGGGGTCCTGTGCCTCCCAACCCAGCAGAACTTTTGTTGGGTGCCCGGATCGGGAATTTTTTAGAGGAGGCAAAGTTAAATTTCGATTACATAATCATTGACACACCACCTATGGCGATCGTCACCGATGCGCTTAGCCTTTCTGCCTATGCCGATCATACGATCTTTATCGTGCGCCAAAATTACACCCCGAAGCAATCACTTTCTTCGGTAAAGGAGTATTATGAAAGTGGTAGATTAGTTAAGATAAGCCTGATGCTAAACGATATTTATAAATCAGGCCCAGGATATGGTTATGGCTACAGTTACGGTTATGGCTACGGTAAGTCAAAAAATGGTTATGGCTATTATTCGTAGTATCGGGAATATTCACCAATAAGATAAAATGAAAGTAGTTATTTTAGCTGGCGGATTTGGAACTCGCTTAAGTGAGGAAACCGAAGTAAAGCCAAAGCCCATGATTGAAATAGGGGGTAAGCCTATCCTATGGCATATCATGAAAATCTATTCGCATTATGGCTATAATGAATTCATTATTTGCCTGGGATATAAGGGGTATGTGATTAAAGAATATTTCGCCAACTATTATAGGCACCATTCCGATATCACCATTGATTTCTCAACTAATACTACACAAATTCATAACAGCCATGCCGAGCCATGGAAAGTTACGTTGATCGATACCGGGCAGGACACTTTCACAGGAGGACGTGTCAAACGCATTAAGGCCTACACCGAAGGCAAACCTTTTATGCTCACTTATGGCGATGGCGTAGGTGAGGTCAATATTAAGGAGTTGGTCAACTTCCATCAAAAGAATAAAAAGCACCTGACCGTTACCGCTGTGCAGCCTTCCGGTAGATTTGGAGCACTGAATATGAATAGCCAAAACGAAGTGAACGCATTTATCGAGAAACCGAAAGGTGATGGCTCCTGGATCAACGGTGGTTTTTTTGTGTGCCAACCAGAGGTGTTTGATTATATAGAAGGCGATGCTACTATTTTTGAGCGAGAGCCCATGGAAAAATTGGCGAAGGATAACCAGATGATGGCCTTTAAGCATCATGGCTTTTGGAGACCGATGGATACGCTGCGCGATAAGAACGAACTGAATGACCTCTGGCTGAAAGGAGAGGCGAAATGGAAAAATTGGTAACTTATTTCAACCGTGTTTAAGAATAGCTATCAAGGAAAAAAAGTATTGGTCACTGGCAACACCGGGTTCAAAGGTTCATGGCTATCTGTTTGGCTGCACCAACTTGGTGCGCAGGTCTATGGGCTTTCTATTGACGTTCCTACAAAACCGTCTATGTTTGAAGCGCTTGAGCTACATAAGATAGTGATTCATCAGGTAGCCGATGTACGCAATCTCGAAAAAGTAAAAAGTATTGTTCAGTCGGTTCAGCCTGATTTCATTTTCCATTTAGCCGCCCAACCCATCGTTGGCACTTCGTATACTGACCCTGTCGGCACAATTGCTACGAACGTGCTTGGAACAGTACACCTATTGGAAGCTGCGCGTGAGCTCCAGCGACCCTGCCAGGTAATACTTATTACCAGTGATAAGTGTTACGAAAATGTGGAGTGGTTTTATGGCTACCGCGAAATCGACCGGTTGGGGGGAAAGGATATTTATAGCGCCTCCAAAGCCGCTGCCGAAATATTGATTTATTCCTATTATCATTCTTTTCTTAAGAACAGCACTCATATTCGATTGGCTTCTGTACGTGCGGGTAATGTAATTGGTGGTGGCGATTGGGCCGAAAAGCGATTAGTACCAGATTGCATCCGGGCATGGGCGGATGGCCAACCCGTTGTTATTCGCAATCCTGCCTCTACCCGCCCCTGGCAGCATGTGCTCGAGCCATTGAGCGGCTATCTTGTTACCGGCCAGCACCTGGCAGAAAACAACCAATTGCATGGCGAGGCATTCAATTTTGGTCCTCCTTCCGATCAGGTCTATTCGGTTGAACAAATTTTAAACGCGATTGGTAAAAATTGGAAGTTTAAAGGCGACCACGAGAGGATTCACACGGAAGGGGCACCGTTTCACGAAGCCGGACTGTTGAAGTTATCC
>JBBSCN010000174.1:0-6836 GCA_038250265.1 Cytophagales bacterium
AGTTGAAAAGTCGCTTTTTACATTTCGATTGATTTGCTTGCCGCCAAATTCTAAGATAGAATTTTTTCCAATGGGCGTTTGGTAATCAATTTGTAGAGTCAATTCTCGATTTTGGCTCTGATTGTTATTTTTTTGAAAGACATTAAAAAGAGGTGGGGCGGGTGCATCCAGCCGTTGATTTACAAAATCATTTGTGCGGTTATTAAAACTGTAAAGTGCAAGAATGCTGAATTCGCGCTGGGGCTTATCAAATGTGCGTGTGTAGGTTACACTTGCGTCAGTTGTCCCGCTGTTGTCGACTGTATTGACATTTGCAGCGCGATTTAAACTGGCGATGGAGGAGGTAGTGCTTAAGTTGTCCTGCCAGTTCAGATTATTCCTCAATCCGTATTTGACGGAAGCGGCCAATGAATTTTTCTTGTCGATATCATAATCCCACCCAAGTGTATATTGTCCAAACGCATTGGCTAATCGGGTGTCTGCTTTTTGATTCGTAGACGACAGAAGAGCGCCTCTTTCACCATTTAACACTCCGTAGGTAGACTGATCATTGTTAAAGCTTCCTGGCTGATTGTAATTGGATCTTCCAAAGCCGCCCAACGAAAAACCCATCTTTCCTTTGCGGTAGTTTCCGTTCAAGCCTAAATTAGAACCGCGTAATCCCGCACTAGCATCTACGTTCAACGTTAATCCTTGCAATGTGTTCTTTTTGGTAATGATGTTGATGATACCACCCGACCCTTCTGCATCATACTTAGACGAAGGAGATGTTATGACTTCAACGGTTTTGATTTGATCGGCAGGAATCTGCTTCAAGGCATCTGCTACGCTATTGGCAGATATAGTCGAGGGTTTGTTGTTTATCAGCACCTGAATATTTTGACTTCCCCTCATCGAAACGTTTCCGTCCAAATCAACGGAGAGCATCGGTACTCTTCTCAGCACATCTGTGGCATCGCCCCCCTTTGCGGTAGCATCATTCTCGGCATTGTAAATGGTGCGATCCACTTTTTCTTCAATTAGATTTTTTTGTCCTTGCACCACTACCTCGTTCAATACCTTATCGTTTGGACTTACGGTAATAAAACCCAATTCAATTTCACCTCTTTTTTCAGAAATATTTACGGGAATTTTTTTCGTGGAGTATCCAATGAACGAGATTTCTACCAAATAATTTCCGGTCGGGATCTTTACAATTGAAAATTTGCCCTTATCATCGGCTACCGCACCATTTACTGGCTTTTTTGTTTTTGGGTCTATCAGCGCTACGTTGGCAAACTCTACCGGTTGAGAATTGGTGGAATCTCGCACAATGCCAGAAATTTTTCCGTTTCCCTTTGGGGTTTCAGCGGCTTGGCCAAATAAAAAGTAACTCGAGAGCACACTGACCGATAAAAGAATAAGTTTTTTCATTTTTAAATAATTGCTGGTTACACTCTTTTTCGAAAAATGTAATTGATTAACTCGTTGGTTGTTAAAATGTTTTAAACACTTCGGGAAGTTACGATCAATCCCACGCTTTGGTTTTACTATTTATATGGATGGGTTTAATTCAATGGGAGTTTGGGCGATTGCCGTGTCGGGAACGGCCTCCCATCTTCGCGTTAAATTTTTTCAGTTTTTCCAATTGCTCCTGTTTTAGGATAGGCTTTAATGCACTCGTCATTGAGTCAATTACGGTTCTTGCCTGCCGATGGGTTTGATTTTGAATGCTATCGAGCTGAGCGACTGTGTTCTCTAAAATGGGTTTCATCTGCGTTGCCTGCTCTGCATCCGCATCGGTAATGCGAACTACCTTTTCCATAAAACCCTTCTTGTTATTTGAGCCCTCACCATGCCGTTGTCTGTCTGATTCGCGGTAATGGTTACGCGCCAGCAGCCCGGTTGACAAGGCGCCAATCAAAATGCCGACTAGCAGCGTTGCTGTTAGTATCACAATTGCTTTTTTTCGTTCGATCGTCATTTTCTATTTTATTAAGCCGTTGTATAAATCCAGTTGCACTAAATCGTTGATGGTTTCATTTTCCAATCCCAAAATAGATTGGAGTGAGAATGAGTCGGCAAACACGACATTGATTACCAGTAAGGCAATTACTAAACCGATCGCCACCCCTTGATATCTTTTGAAAAAGGCAAATAGTTGATACTCTACATTTTGATGGAAACTACGAATGCGATTCGCCACCCGCTCGGCAAAGAAAGCACCAAATGATTCTGGCTGATGAGCCGCCAGCAATTCTCTAATTTTTACTATTGCTTGTTGTGCTTGCTTCAACTTCCAATCTGCGGCAAGTTCTTTTTCAAGAAATGCCTTTTCTTCAGTTGACAATTCTGCATCAAACGAGTGAAGAAGCAACTCCTCTTTTTTGTTTTTGTCCATGCCCATTAAAATTTTAAATGTTTGTCTAAACCGATTCTCAATTTTTTTTGTGCTCGTGCTAAACGCGATAAGACCGTGCCCAGCGGAATGTTCAAAAGCTGCGCTGTTTCTTCGGTAGAGTAGCCCTCCACTAATCGGAGTGTAGCCACCGACTTAAATTCCGGGTCTAGTTTATCAAATTCAATAGTTATCATTTCCTTCAAGTCTTGCCTGTTTTCACTAGCCGCCACGTGCCCACCCTCTTCAGCCGATGTAAAAAATAAATTTCTTTGTTTTCGTTTCTTCAATTCATTCAGCGATAAGTTGATGGCAATCCGAATTAGATAAGTGCCCACACTTGCTTCACCTCTGAATTTTGACAACGACTGGTAAAACCGAATAAACACTTCTTGCCCAATATCAGCGGCTTCTTCCGTTGCCCCCACCATCGACTTCACTACTCCTGCTACTTTGCTTTCATGTCTTTGAACTAACAATTTAAAGGCGTTGAGATCTCCACCAATGGTTTGATCAATAAGTTGGTCGTCCGTTTCTTGAGCCATTGCTTTAATAGGGGTTAGACAAGCTTCGAGGCCTCTTTATTCCCCTTGAATAGAAATAAGTTGATGAAAGTTACTTATTTGGCTATTTCTTGTAGAATTTGAATATCCTAGCGGTATGGATTTTTCATACATTTGTAGCCTATTTTCAATGGCCTCGTAGTTCAATGGATAGAATAGAAGTTTCCTAAACTTTTGATGCAGGTTCGATTCCTGTCGGGGCTACCAAATAAACCAGCTTCTATTAAGCTGCCGTTTTTTCTAAATCAGTTTAAAGATCACCAATATTAAAAACGACAGAGTCATTAAACTCCCTCGTTATTTAATCAAGGGCAAAAAATGACTAATTTTACCCTCGTTACAAAATCAAGGGCATTGGCTCTTTAATTTCCCGGCTGCTTCAGCACAAAGCCCGCTTTCGCTTTTTCTTCGTCAACGATCTTCTTTACGTCTTGCAAAAGTTTTTTCGCATCGTAAATGATTCCGTCTTTGATCGTGTATTTCACACCGCCTACTCGTATTACCTTATTTTCATCCGTCAGTTTAATGGATCCCATCCCGTTAAGGGCTTGAAGATTTTGCAACGGATTGATTTCGGTGATCACGAAGTCGGCCAGTTTACCTACTTCAATCGAGCCCAAATCTTTTTCAACACCTAACGCTTGCGCGCCAAACAAAGTCGCAGAACGAATGACTTCCAGTGGATGGAACCCCGCTTCCCGTAACAATTCCATTTCGCGCACGAATGAAAATCCGTAGAGCTGAAAAATAAATCCGGAGTCGGTACCTACTGTCACACGACCGCCCCGGTTTTTATATTCGTTGATGAAGGTCATCCACAAACGGTAATTTTCTTTCCACGTCACTTCTTCTTCGGTGCCCCACGAATGCCAGTACGATCCGTGTGAAATTTTGCTGGGCTGATAAAAAGCCCACAACGATGGCAACGTATAATCGTCATGCCATTCCGCTCTGCGCGCGCGCATCAAATCGCGGTTCGCTTCATAGATATTAAATGTGGGATCGAGCGTAAAATCGAGTTTCAAAAGTGTCTCCATCACTTGATTCCATTTTGCCGAAAAGGGAGCGGCCGCTTGTTGCCATAATTTTCCCGCTTCGCTAAATCGATGTTGTTCGTTTTGATAATTGTAATCCAATCTGAAGTTTTGAATGGTTTGCCCTTCCATCATCGATTCGGGTAAGCCATACCAGTGTTCCATGGAAGTTAACCCCGCCTCTGCCGACTTTACCACATTCCATCTTGCCACATCCATTTGTGCATGGTGACACGCAGAGCGAAGACCGATTCTTTTATTTTCGCGCAGCGCAGCATCCATAATCTCCGGAGCAGCTCCAAAAAATTTTACACCATCTGCTCCTTTCAGTTTATTTTCATTTACCCAAGAGCGTGCCATCTCGGGCGAGCTGATCGGTTCCTTGCTCCCTTGCCCAAAAGCTGTGTAGGCTTTGATCCGCGGTGCGGTGATTAGATTTTTTTCGCTTTTATTTTTTTGATCGAGTACCCAATCCAGCCCGTTGCCAGCCGAGGGATCGCGTACCGAAGTGATGCCATGTGACATCCACAATTTAAAAACATATTCGGCAATGGGTGCTTGGTTTCCACCGATGTGGCCATGCATATCAACAAAGCCGGGCATCACATACATACCCGTTCCATCAATTTCTTTTCCGCCCGCTTCTAATTTTGGTCTTCGGTCTTGATTGATTTCCACCCCGGGATAGCCAACTGTTTGAATGGCTACGATTCGATTTTGTTTTACCACAATATCTACTGGACCGATTGGTGGTGCACCGGTGCCATCGATCATGGTGATGCCGCGAAGGATAAGTTGGACGTACGGGCCGTCTCCTTCTTTTACTTCAGGAGCTTTTTTAATAGTGCCTTGCGCAAATGCAAGCGTGGCACCGAATAGTAATACGAACAGCGGGGAAATTTTTTTCATTTGGTTGGAAGTCTAATGACGTAATCTACTAATTTTTAAAAGAAGCCGAAATGGTGTTTACATGAAGGGTGTACACCAATTTTAGAAAGCCGTTTCTGGGCTAAAGCCCATGAGCTTCCCATTGCGAATAACCACGGGCTTAAGCCCGCGGTTATTCCGTGATTGTCAAGAAGGGCTTTAGCCCGAAAGGCAAATCCGATAGCTTTCAGGTGTCGTTCCCACTTACATGAATGGTTGGTTATTGCACCAAACTTTTTTTTAGCTTAGCTTAGCTTCGCAAACCATCAAAAACCTTTCTATGAAAAAGTTATTGTACTTATTCCTATTCATAACTCCACTTTCGCTGGCGCAAACGACCAAGCAAGAAGTATCCAAGTCGATTGACGATAAGTTTGATACTTATGCTGCTATCGCCCAAAAAATCTGGGGGTTTGCCGAAGTGGGCTTTCAAGAAACCCAAAGCTCAGCTTTGTTACAAGAGACATTGGCCAATGCAGGTTTCAAAATTGAGAAAGGAGTTGCAGAGATTCCAACTGCCTTTACCGCCACGTTTGGTTCTGGCAAACCCGTGATCGGAATCTTGGGCGAGTTCGATGCGCTGCCCGGAGTGTCGCAAGAAGCGGTGCCAGAACTAAAACCCATTGCCAACCAAAAGGCGGGGCATGCTTGCGGACATCATTTATTTGGGGTGGCCTCGGCTGCGTCTGCCATTGCAATTAAGAATTGGTTGATCGCCACTAAGAAGCAGGGGACGATCCGTTTTTATGGAACCCCAGCCGAAGAAGGTGGAGCGGGCAAAGTGTATATGGTGCGCGCGGGATTATTCAACGATGTCGATGCAGTAGTCCATTGGCATCCGGGTGCGTCCAATGCCGCCAGCCCGGGAGCTTCGCTGGCAAATAAGTCGGGCAAATTTCGTTTCTATGGAATTGCTTCGCATGCTGCGGCCTCGCCTGAGCGCGGTCGCTCGGCACTCGATGGGGTAGAGGCAATGGACGATATGGTGAACATGATGCGTGAACACGTTCCGGAAGATTCGCGCATTCATTATGTAATCACGCGTGGAGGAGAGGCCCCCAACGTTGTTCCCGCTTTCGCGGAAGTGTACTACTATGTGCGTCATCCACAGACCAGTGAAGTAAAAAGTATTTGGGAGCGCATTGTAAAAGCAGCACAAGGTGCGGCCCTCGGCACTGAAACTAAAATGGAAGTTGAAGTGACGGGTGGGGTTTACAATCTGTTACCCAATGAAACACTCGCCAAAGTGATGGACACCAACTTGAGAATGGTGGGCGGATACAGCTACGATGAAAAGGAAAAATTATTTGCGGAAAAAATACAAACGAGTTTTACGGGTTCTATTCCCAAGTTAGAAACGACTGGACAGATTGCGCCTTTCAAAATGGAAGAAGCGGGCGGCTCTACCGATGTGGCGGATATCAGTTGGGTAGTGCCTACTACGGGTTTGCGAGCTGCTACGTGGGTGCCCGGCACGGCTGCACACAGTTGGCAGGCAGTAGCGGCTGGTGGAACTTCTATCGGCTCGAAGGGAATGATAGTGGCTGCAAAAGCCATGACGCTCACGATTATGGATTTGTACAATACACCAAAAGTGATAGAGGAATCTTGGAAGGAGTTGAAAAAAGTGCGCGGAGAGAACTTTGTGTATGATCCGTTGGTTGGCACTCGCAAGCCCGCGTTGGATTATAGGAAATAGTAACAAATTCAGGAATAAGGTGTTCTTAAGTTAAATTTTTGCTGATATGAAACTATTCGCCTTACTTCTGTTTTTAACGCCTATGACCACCGCTACACTTTACGATTTCAAAATCAGCTCGCTGGAAGGAAAAACAATTGATTTTTCGCAGTACAAAGGAAAAACGTTATTGATTGTAAACACGGCTTCCGAATGTGGCTACACTCCTCAGTATGCAGATTTGCAAGAATTACATG
>JBBSCN010000175.1:0-6824 GCA_038250265.1 Cytophagales bacterium
GTTTTACAGCAATTGGCACAGGTAAGGCAATCTATTTCGCTAAAGACTTCTTCATGCAAACGATGAAAGGCATCATCTATCTTGCGTGAATCTTTGTTCTTCAGCTTTTGAAGAAACGCTTTGTTCTCTGCCGATTTACGTTTGGCTTCCTTATTGAATTTTTCTAAATCCATTCCATAAAATTAATATCGTGAAGACATGATCAGAAACTAACAACTACCAACCGACAACAAATTAAGCAGAGTTACGGGCAGCGTTAATAATTCCAAACATACTTCTAATAATGAGTTTACGATATTTCAACTCGTGCTTTTTATTCTCTTCAGTTATGTTTCGCAAATTCATCAACGATGATTGCTGAATCGCGATTAATGGCAATACAATTTGTTCGCGTAAATGTACCGACTGTTTGATGTTTGGATTGTTACCCATCAACTCGCTGAGTCCGGAAACATCCAGTGTCTTTGTTTTTGAAAGCAGATACTCATCGTACATCTTTCTCCAAAACGACCCGAACTCTGGGTCTTCGCCCAAATAAGTAGTGGCCTCGTAAAAAGTTTTCGTTAGCGACATCATACTATTGCCCAGCAACGTGCGAAAGAAAAGAGAATTCTGATACAACTCTTTCAACTGATTGCCTTTACCTTTTTTCTCCATTGCTTCAATTGCGCTGCCGACCCCGTAAAAGCCCGGAATATTTTGCTTCATCATCGCCCATGAGCCAACAAATGGAATGGCGCGGAGATCTTCAAACTTCAATCCTTCTGATGCACTTCGCTTCACTGGACGTGAGCCAATGTTAGTGTCACCAAAAAAAGAAAGCGGTGTGACTTTTTCTAAATAGGGAACGAATTTTGGATGATGTTTTAAATCCAAGTACGCTTTGTATCCTTCTTCCGCCAATTCATCCAACAATTTCTTGTCCACATCGCTCAGCCGTGTTTCTGTTCTCGGGAAAACAGAGCCCTCTAATCCGGCCGAAATCAATTGCTCTAGATTATATCGGCTTGAAGCTATCTTGCCAAAATTAGAACTGATAGTTTGTCCTTGAACGGTAACTTGAACTTCCTCATTTTCGATGGTATCGCCCAATGAGGCATAGAAATCATGCGTATTTCCTCCACCACGCGCGGGTGGGCCTCCCCTTCCATCGAAGAACAACGCACTCAATCCATGCTTGCGCGAAATGGCAGTTAAGTTTTCCTTGGCCCTAAAGATTGACCAATTAGCTCTTAGATAACCACCGTCCTTCGTTCCGTCTGAAAACCCGAGCATGATCGTTTGGTGATTTTTTCTTCGCTCAAGCTGTGCCCGATACTCAGGGATAGAATACAATGCCTCCATAATAGCCGGAGCATGAGCCAAATCATCAATGGTTTCGAATAATGGGACAACATCCAGTTCTAGGCTCTCCTCCTTCCCTATTAATAACCTTGCGAGGACAAATACCTCAATAATATGTAAAGCACTTTGGCAATTGCTGATCACGTACCGATGACTTCCTGCCGCACCGTTTTCCTCCTGAATTTTCGCAATCGCTAAAATGCTTTGAATGGTCTCGTTCACCAATGCATCCTCAAAATCAACAAAAATCAAATTCGCCTTTAGCGAAAGCAAATAATCAATTCTCTTTTCTATAGTTAACTTTTCAAATTCATCTGAAGAAACACTTTTTCGATCGGCATGAAGCTTATCTAAAATAGCTTTCCAAACTTGATCATGCTTACGACTGTCCTGACGAACATCCAAAGCAGCAAAGTGAAAACCAAAAATCCTCACCTTCAAAATAAAGGAATCAAGCAATTCCAAGAATAAACCATCATGGTCTGAAACCAATCGGCTCCTGATTTCATTTAACTCATCCAAAAGTTCACTCGCATTCAAATAGTTTTTCTCTTTCCTAAAAACGAATCCGTAAATTTTCCGCTCCAGCGAATTGACGCGGTCGGCCACTCCATGAAACGTCAAGCGTCTTCGCAACACGCGCGCGTCTTTGTAGTAGCATTTCAAAATTGATTCCTGCAGCCGCGCGGCAACCTTCAACGTGATTTCACTGGTGACAAATGGATTTCCATCTCTATCGCCACCTGGCCAAAAACCAATGACGATCAGTCGATCATTTTTCCATTCGGGCAACGGTATTTCTAGCCCCTTTGCCAGCGAAGAAACAATCTCAGGAATGGAATAATAAAACACATTTTCCAAATACCAACACAAGCTCAGCGCTTCATCGTAGGGAGTCGGCTTCGTTTGGTTGATGAAACCCGTTTTACCCAATTGTTGAAGTAGCAAATTGATTTGCGTGAGATCGCTTTCGCGGATTCCACTTTCTAAATCGGTCAAAATTCCCAGCACATTGCCTGGATAAAATTGTGTGGGGTGTGCCGTCAGTACAATGCGCAGACTAAACTGATTTAGTTTCTCGATCAATTCGCTTTCCTTCTTTTCAATTTTAGTTCTCAATAATAACGCGGGGATTGTCCCTCTTCCGTTCAAATTATGCACCTGTTCAAAAGCGGCATCTTCCACCGAATCAAACAACGCCACTTGCCGCTCGATATATTGAATGAAATTGAACAGCAGGTCAAACTGTTCTTCTTCATTGATGGTGGGCACCATTTCCTTAAAAAAAACTCTCAAAATATCGTTGGCCGATCTGCCTTTGGCAAAACCCGTAGCACAATACTGTTGAAGCAAAGGCAGTAAAATGCCCGTGCGGCTTACAGTTCTAAAGGGTAAGTTGAGAAATAGGCTATTGTAGATGTGATAGCGCGCGGCAACAGTTTGATCATACACAGAATTCATCATAGAAACGAGCCTTTAGTTAATGGTTTACATCTCTTCAACAATTATCAAAAAATTAATACAGACTGCCTTGTAGTTCGCCCCAATTTAACCCCTCGCCTTGGTTCGTGTCCTCACGAACCAACTCTTTAAACAACCCAATTCAATATCCTCAAAACTCATCCCTTAAATCTTTCAAAAATAAGAAATCCTTTATACCCAGCTCGTAGAACCTTGATGTCGAATATTTATAATCGCAAGGGTCTTTTGCCAATTGCCAACGTTCAACTAATGGATTGCTATGTATATAGTCAAGCTTTTGATAAGCCACTTCTGTTGTATACAAATGAATTGCCAAAGAATCTCTTTGCCAAAATTCATACTCTTTATTTTGGGCATCAACCGCATAACTCAATAATTTTTCATCCCCCTCGTTTTTGAGTAATTTTTTAAATTCATGTGCGGTGAATTTTAGAAACGAGCCCTGAGACGTTTCCTTTCCGTTTAGTTCATTGGTTCGCCAAATCAAGTGAATGTGATTGGGCATGATCACAAACGCAAACACATCTATTTTGCCAAGCTCACTTAAATGTTTAAGCGAGCTAATGATCACCTCTTTGTATTCATTTGTTTGCAATAGGCATTGCCAATTATTGATACTGGCCGTCCAGAAATAAATCTGCCCTATTTCGATGTACGACTTGCGATGAGGATTAAAAGTGCGATTATCCATGTTTATCAAAATTCATTTTGGTTCGTGAGGACACGAACCAAGGCAACGGCACATGAACCAAGGCTACTATTTTTGTAGAGGTGATAGCGCACAGCAACTGTTTGATCATGAACAGAATTCATCATAGAATTGAGCTTTTAGTTAAGAGTTTATGCCGCTTCAACACTAATTAAAAAAATAATATAGACTGCCTTGTTCTTCGCCTCAATTTAACCTAACTTTTGCTCTCCTTAAGCTTCGGGCCGTGAAGAAAATTTACTTGTACGCTCTCTTGTTGGTGCTGCTGTCCTCTTGCCTTGGATACAAGGAGCTTCCTGTTGAGTATGATTATAGCTATCGGGGTAATTTCAAACGATACCGAACTTTTACCATCATGAAACCGATCGGAATCGTTGACTCAACGATGATCAATGAATCTATTGAAAAATCAATCATTGCACGAATGAAATTTTTAGGCTATAGACAATCCGAATCCAAACCACATTTGATTGTAGGCTTTAAAATGTACTCGGACAGCTTGAAATTCAACGGCTATAATCAGCCAGAAATAGAAGAATGGGCAAAAAGTCAAAATGAAAACTTGGACTATAACCCCAAAAAGCTCGATATGAAAAGCGGCACGTTACTGATACAATTTTACGATCGGAGGCAAAACCGCTCCGTTTGGCAAGGATACGCCACAACTCAGTACGGGGGCATTGATTTTAACAACCAGCGCCACCTTCGCAATGCCGTCATATCCATCCTCGACAAGTACCGCTTTTGGGCGGAGGGCTTTATAGAAGGGCAACAGAATAAAGAGGCAGAACTCTAAGCCTTTCTTTTCAGGCCAAAAAACCTAAGAAAACAGCCAAAATTCAGTTTTCGCTTTTCAAAATTAGTTTTACCTTTGCACACCTTTTTAAGGAATAGATTGTCCTATGGTGTAATGGTAACACTGCAGATTTTGATTCTGCCTTTCTAGGTTCGAATCCTAGTAGGACAACCAAACAAACCCGCTTCGCTAAACGGTGCGGGTTTTTAGTTAGCGTATGTCGGTAAAGATTGTTTCAGGGCGAGCCACCGTCTATTTGGCAGAAAAAATAGCGCACGCTTATGGCGAACGGTTGGTTGCGGTCGACTATCAGCAATTCAGTGATGGAGAGATGTCTCCGCTGATTGGTGAATCGGTTCGCGGGCATGACGTATTCATCGTACAATCCACTTTTGCGCCTGCCGACAACTTCCTTGAACTTCTTTTGCTAATTGATGCTGCCAAACGAGCCAGCGCGGCAAACGTAAATGTGATCATGCCTTATTTTGGGTATGCGCGGCAAGACCGAAAAGATAAGCCGAGGGTAGCGATTGCAGCCAAGTTGATAGCCAATTTGATCTCTGCTGCTGGAGCCGATCGGATAATGGCGTGCGATCTGCATGCCGATCAGATCCAAGGTTTCTTTGATATTCCGGTAGACCACTTGGATGGCAATTACATTTTTGTTCCCTATCTAAAATCATTGAATCTTCCAAACATCATGTTTGCCTCACCCGATGTTGGTGGAATCAAAAGAGCACGAAGCTTTGCTAAGTTTTTCAACGCAGAGTTGGCCGTTTGCGATAAATACAGGAAGGAAGCCAACAAGATTGAGTCGATGCGATTGATTGGAGAAGTAGAAGGAAAGGATGTGATTTTAGTAGATGACTTGGTTGACACAGCCGGAACGATCTGTAAAGCTGCCGCTTTGTTAAAGGAAAAAGGAGCTAGTTCTGTCCGGGCGGTATGCACGCATGCGGTGTTGTCTGGAAAGGCCTATGAAAATATTGAAAACTCAGTATTGGAGGAAATCGTTGTTTCAGATACCATTCCATTAAAGCAACAGACTCTTAAAATAAAAGTATTAAGTATGTCTGATTTGTTTGCGAAAGCCATCCGCAAGATTCACGATCATGAATCGATCAGTTCATTATTTATTCGTTTGTAATCAATTTTTAATTTTAACCATAAACAAAAAACAAGTATGAAAACCATCGAGATTATAGGGTATCGAAGAGCAAATCTCGGCAAGAATGACTCTCAGAAAATCCGCGAAGAAGGAAACGTACCATGCGTACTTTACGGAGGAGATAACCAGATTCATTTCTATTCGCCCGTGATTTTGTTCCGTGACTTAGTTTATACCAACGAAGCTCACTTTGTTCATTTGAATATTGAAGGAGAAGAGTGCCAGGCCATCATGCAAGAAGTGCAGGTTCATGCAGTAAGCGAGATCATCCTTCATGTTGATTTCTTACGCATTTCTGAAGACCGCAAAATCAAAATGGACATCCCTGTACGTTTGGTTGGTCAGGCGCCTGGCGTTGCCAAAGGGGGTGCGCTAGTACGCAAAAAAGCGACTTTAAAAGTATTCGCTTTTCCGAAAGACATGCCCGACCATATCGATATCGATTGTTCGTCATTAGACTTCCATCATGCCGTTAAGGTGGGAGATGTTACTATCCCGAACCTAGAATTCTTGGATGCAAAGGTTGCTGCCATCGCCTCTGTTGAGGTGCCACGTGCTGCTAAATTAGCTGAAGATACAGCTGCTGCCGCTCCGGCCGCAGGCGCTGCTGCTCCAGCTGCTGCCGCTCCGGCTGCTGCGGATGCAAAGAAAGCGGACGCTCCTAAAAAAGACGAGAAGAAGAAAGACGAGAAGAAGAAATAATTTCCTTTCGGAATTCGCAACCAAATAAATCCCGATCCCGATAGCTATCGGGATCGGGATTTTTATTTCAGTAAGTTTGCAAGAATAATTTTAGGTCAACCAAATGAAGTTCTTGATTGTGGGTTTGGGCAACATTGGGCCAGAGTATCAACTCACTCGCCACAATATCGGATTTTTGACATTGGATAGAATAGTTGACAATCATAAGATTAGTTTTTCTACCGAGCGTCTTGCAGACAAGGCCGAAGTGAAACACAAAGGCAAGCAACTTTATTTAATCAAGCCCAACACCTACATGAACCTGAGCGGGAAGGCCATCGCATATTGGCTGCAAGAATTAAAAATCCCCAAGGAAAATTTATTGGTTATTGTAGATGATCTAGCATTGCCCTTTGGCAGTTTGCGGATGCGCACCAAAGGAAGCGCGGCTGGGCACAATGGTCTAAAAAATATTGAGTTGCTTTTGAATGGGCAAGATTACCCGCGGTTGCGTTTTGGAATTGGAAGTGATTTTGGAAAGGGGCAACAGATAGATCATGTATTAAGTAATTTCAACCAAGAAGAATTTAAAGAGCTTCCCACACTGATGGACAAAGCTGCTGAGATGGTCTATTCTTTTTGCA
>JBBSCN010000176.1:0-6799 GCA_038250265.1 Cytophagales bacterium
ACGAATTATCGAATCGCCTAATTGCGCTTCCACTCCACTGTATTGATCAAATGCATCACTTCCTTTTTCATGAAGTCGATCGCTGGCTCAAGTGAGTCATTTTGAACTCTCGTATTAAAGTACAACGCACCGCGCAAGAAGTTTGAAGTAGAGTCGGTCATCGTAAATTGAAATTGACTCGGTACTTCCCCACTAATCTCAGCAATCATAGCGGTTTTGCCCTTTGGCGTAACCACTTTTACTTCATCAATGCCATAGGCTTTAATTTGCTGCTTGGAAGTAAGCCTATACGCATCCTCTAAAAACTCTTTCAACAATTGCTCACGGTTTTCTACCCGCTTATAGGTGATATGGATATTCGCCTTCAGTGTTGGATAGTAAACTTCAATCCAATGCTTTTCACTCATCCAAGAAGAATCGCGCAGCAACTTGGCAGCGGTGGAATATTCAAATTGATAAGGCAACGTATCCGGTAGGAGTCGATATTTTTCTTCTGGAAGAATCAATCGGTTGTATCCTTTTGGCTTTGGCTGGTAATTTCTTGTACAAGAAGAAAAAGTTGAAAGACAAACAATGGCTAGGCAAAAAGTTATCGTCCATCGACTATCTATTATTGACTTTTGATCAATCCTCATCTTTCACAATCTCTTCAATGGTTACCCGCACCTTATTGATCTTCCGCTGGTCCACCGTCAAAATCGTGAAGGTGAAATTCTCAAACTTAATTTGGTCGCCAATCTTGGGCAGCGCGCCATGCAGTTCCAAAATCAATCCGCCAACCGACTCGCTCTCGCCTTTTACTTCATCAAAAAAAGTGGGATCGGCCTGCACTGCCTTGCATAAATCATGCACCGAGGTTCTTCCCTCGAAAAGAAAAGTTTTATCGTCAATCTTCTGGAAATCTAAATTCACTTCATCAAATTCATCATTGATATCGCCAATAATTTCTTCTATCAAGTCTTCCAATGTCACCAATCCAGAAGTGCCGCCATACTCATCTACCACCAACGCCATGTGTACGCGCTTGCTTTGAAAATCTTTTAGAAGCGAATCCAGGCGTTTGGTTTCAGGAACAAAAAATCCGGGGCGCAACAATTTTTGCCATTTGAAATTTTCGCTTTCATCTAAAAATGGCAGCAGATCTTTGATGTACAAAATACCCTGCACGTGATCAATAGATTCTTTGTAAACAGGTATTCGTGAAAAGCCCGACTTGTTTACTTGCTCCATCAATTCTTTGAAGTTCATCTCAACATCTACCGATGAAATATCCATCCTTGACTTCATTACTCGCCTCACGGTGAGTGTACCAAAGTTCATAATCCCCTTTAAAATGTCCTTTTCTTCAACACTGGTATTGTTATTGACTGTCGTAAGTTCCAAGGCTTGATTTAGCTCTTCAACTGTGGTACTGTATCCCTTTTTTTCTATTCTTCGCTCGACAACGCTGCTCAATGCCAACAATAAAAACGAAATCGGTCGCCAAACATTTTCCAACACTCCCCAAATACCGGCCATGCGCTTTGCAAACGTCCAGTTGTGGCGTGCTGCATATACTTTGGGGATGATCTCACCAAAAAAAGTAATGGCGAACGTAGCCCCGAATGTAACGATACCAACAATCGTCTCCGTTGGTTTGCGCGTGCCAGTCATCTCCCACATTAAAAATGTAGAAATAGTTACCAAGGCCACGTTCACAAAATTATTCATGATCACAATCGTGGCAAGCAGCAGTCGAGGTTTTTTTAGAAGTGCTATAATTTTTTTTTCTTCTGGAATTTCTGATTCGCGGCAACGATCTAAATCATCGGCCCGCAAAGAAAAAAAAGCAACCTCTGAAGCAGATATTATCGCAGACAAAAACAGCAAAACGGCTATCGTCAAAAAACTGAAAATGTAAAAGTAATTAGGTGCTGACAGAATATCCGCCAATAAAAAACTGGGAGGCTCGTCTAGCGTGAGTGCGGTTTCCAAGGATGAAATACTTACTGAATGTTAGAAAGGCAAGTCATCGGTGGTATCATTGGCCAGCCCTGGGTCGATGGAGGCAAAATTGGTAGAAGCGGGCGGGCTTAGGTCTGGAGGTGTTCCGCCACTTGGTTTATTTCCTAACAGAGTCATATTGTCGCCCACAATTTCGGTCGTGTTGCGGGTCACATTATCTTTTTCCCAGCTGCGTGTGCGGAGCTTTCCTTCAATGTAAACCTGATCACCTTTGTGCAAATATTTGGCGGCAATATCAGCCAGTCCACGCCACAGCGCCACATTATGCCATTCAATGATCTCTTTGCGCTCGCCTGTGATTTTGTCTTTATAGGTTTCGGAGGTGGCCATAGTAAAATTGGCTACGGTGGCTCCATTTTCTAAATTTCTTATTTCTGGGTCTTTGCCTAAACGGCCTACTAAAATGACTTTGTTAACGCCTGACATAATTTTGGTTTGGATTTTCTATTTGGATTACAAAAATACCAAATTTCTGGCGAAGCGTTTTTTGGCGGTTCCGCTCACCTCCAACACATGCCAATCGGCTCGCGCCAGACAAGCATGGCCGAAACTTTATCTAGCCGTTCAGCCTCGTAGCATAAATATTAGGGTTATCTCTAAAAATGGTGTCACGTAGAGACTTCGACAGGCTCAGTCTGACAGTAATCTTTAGTTTTTAGAGGTGCTATTGCTGAACTTTACAGGAGTTACGCAAAACGTAAAATGATGTCAGTTTAAGCTTGTCGAAAACGGACAGTCTCAGTCTGACAGTAATCTTAGGTTTTTAAAGATGCTCGTAGTTAACTTTAATGGAGTTACGCAAGACGTAACATGGTGTCAGTTTGAGCTTGTCGAAAACGGATTAATGGAGTTTCCAAATAAACTTCGACAGGCTCAGTCTGACAGTGATACTTATAATGTTCTCAAATATTTCCCAATCAAAATGGGCTTTGGTAGACTTTCGATTTGCTTGTTAGAATACGCCTTCATATTCAATGTCTTCGCCAATTGGGTAAAGTTTGTCTTTGATTTAACTTCCAACTGAACAAATCTCACCATCAACTGCTGGTGCGAAAGAATGTGTTTTATAGTTTTACTATGCGCGGTCGGTTGAAAGCCCATTAACCACTGATTCTCCTTCAATAAATTTTCAATTTTTTTGTTGCGCTTCGTTTCAACTAAATAAAAATCATAGAGCCCTTGCCATATATCCTTCGCACCGCGCTCCTTCATCAATATCTTACTGTTGTGGCCAATGATGAAATAATACAAATACCTTTTTCGGACTTTTGTTTTCTTCAACTTGACGGGAAGTTCTTTTTGCAAACCCCTTTGGTTAGCCACACAGGTTTTCGCGAAAACGCACTCCTCGCACTTTGGATTTTGCGGCAGGCAATGCAAGGCACCAAACTCCATCATCGCTTGGTTAAAAAGATCGGGCTCATGTGTTGAAATCAGTTCGTTCGCCTTGTCAAAGAAAAATACCTTTCCTTCTGTGCTTGCAATGTCCAAATCGATACCAAAAACACGCGCTAGCACCCGATACACATTTCCGTCTACCACCGCCACGGATTCTCTAAAGGCAATGGATGCAATAGCTGCAGCCGTGTAGGGACCAATGCCCTTTAGTTTTTTTAGTTCTTCAAAAGTGGACGGGAACTTCCCTCCAAAATCATCGACAACACTTTTAGCACATGCATGTAAATTTCTGGCCCGAGAATAATAACCTAATCCTTGCCAAAGCCTGAGTACGCTTGACACGGGAGCCTTTGCCAAGTCAAAAACAGTTGGGAAGGTTTTTATAAACCGCTCATAGTAGGGCAAGCCCTGAGCCACACGTGTCTGCTGCAAAATGACTTCCGAAAGCCAAATTTTGTAGGGATCGGTGGTATCACGCCAAGGCAATCTCCTTTTGTTTTCTGCATACCAATCAACTATCTTCTTCCCAAAAAGAGTTCTATTCATCTTTTGCAAAAAAACAAAGTAAGCCAACAAAAAACTGCATTCAATCGATTCAGCGAACACTTTATCGGAATTAATCCCCCCACTTTGTTGATAGTCAGTAAATTAATTTTGGATTTGAACGAACTGCTCCTAAATTTGCGCTCCCGAAAAATCTAGAAATCAAAAACCAATTCCTGTGACAAAAGCTGACGTAATCAATCAAATTGCTGACAAAACCGGTATCGACAAAGCGGATGTTTCCGCATCCGTAGAAGCCTTTTTCAATATTGTAAAGAGCAACATGGCTGCTGGAAACAATATATATGTTCGCGGCTTTGGAAGCTTCATCAACAAAAAGAGAAAGAAAAAAATCGCCCGTAATATCTCTCGCAATACGGCCATCGTAATTGACGAACACTATATTCCCAGCTTTAAGCCCGCCAAGATTTTTGTCAATAAAATCAAGAACAGCGAAAAGGTAAAGCAGCTTGCGGAAAAATAGTTGATAGTTATTAGTTTTTAGTTGCTAGTTAAAGCCTCTAACAACTAGTGACTACCAACCAACAACTCAATGGCAAAGACCCGAATCATTCTAATAGCTGCCTGCGCCATTGTCATCTGGCTCGTTTTTTTATTGCCTAAGGCGGTAGTAGAAAATGAAAGTCAGTTAAAAGCAGTCGATTCTACTCAATCGGGCAAAACAATACCATCGGCT
This sequence comes from Cytophagales bacterium, assembly GCA_038250265.1. Classification (GTDB taxonomy): domain Bacteria; phylum Bacteroidota; class Bacteroidia; order Cytophagales; family Cyclobacteriaceae; genus ELB16-189. Next base: position 4,643 of record JBBSCN010000176.1, read on the forward strand.
GGGCACAGCAACGTACCTCTTGCTTTAACAAACGCGATCAAAAGCTTGAGAGCCCAATACTTACCAAGTTCGGCAAATCAAAAAAATGCTATCTTTGCCGACTCTTTGCGAAGCCTATACACGCAAGCCGGTCAATTTGATAGCGCGGCATGGTATGGCGAGCAAGCAGCAACGTTCTTTAAAACAACTGAAAGTTCACTCAGGGCTGGAAACAGCTACTACGAGGCGTACACCTTTGCCCTTCAGCCAGAGAAACAAAAAGCAATGGCCGAAAAAGCCCGCGAATGGCTGGGAAAGGCGGTAAAAGCCGATCCAAAAAACCTGGAGGCAAAAATCAAGATGGCCATGACGTACTTGAGTTCATCTTCGCCCATGCAAGGCATACAGATGATGCGCGAGGTGCTGGCCGAAGATCCGAAGAACGAGTTTGCGCTCTATAACATGGGTATGCTCTCCGTGCAGTCGGGGCAGAATGATAAGGCCATCGATCGCCTAAAAGAGTTGATTGCTGTGAACCCTGATCATATTCAGGGAAATTTGTTGTTGGGAGTAGCTTTTCTGAACACCGGAAATAAAGCAAAAGCACGCCAGCAGTTTGAAAGAGTAAAGAAGTTGGATAACGATCCGGCCGTGCAGGCAACGGTAGATAGTTATCTGAAAGATTTAAATAAATAAATGTTAAACCCGTACTGACGTAACAATCAGGACAAAAACCAAAAAGCATTATGCCAAGTGGTAAAAAAAGAAAAGCTCACAAAATGGCTACTCACAAGCGCAAGAAGCGTTTGAGAAAAAACCGTCATAAGAAAAAATAGATAGACGGCTGCGCCTATTCTTGCGCAGCTCAAATCCATGTAAAAAAATATTATATCCTATTCCTTTGAGCAATGAACTAATTATTAGTGCTACTCAGGACGGATGTCGCATAGCCCTTCTTAAAGACAAACAACTTGCCGAGTTTCATGAAGAACAGGACGGAAGCAAGTTTGTAGTGGGTGATATATACCTAGGCACTGTAAAGAAAATAGTGCCGGGTTTGAATGCAGCCTTTATTGATATCGGGTATGAGAAAGACGCCTTTCTTCATTACCTCGATCTGGGAGCTCAGTTTAGCTCGCTGCTAAAATTCACTAAACTAGTCCGTGGGAAGAAGATCACCGGAGGAAAGCTGGACAAATTTCAGCTAGAGAAAGACATTGACAAGCATGGCAAAATTGGCCAGCAGCTTGCCAAGGTTCAATTGATTCCGGTACAGGTTGTAAAAGAACCGATCTCTACCAAAGGCCCGCGACTTTCGTGCGAGATTTCCCTAGCCGGGCGATACCTGGTTTTGGTACCCTTTTCATCCGGGGTGAGCATTTCCAAACGGATTTCCAGTAGCGATGAGCGCAAGCGCTTGCAGCGTCTCATACAATCTATCAAACCCGAAAATTTTGGGGCCATCATCCGCACGGTAGCCGAAGGCAAAGAAGTGGCCGAGTTGGATAAAGACATGCGCAGTCTTGTTAAAATGTGGGACGATGGAATTGCCCGCATGGTAGATGCCAACCCGCGCGATAAAGTGATTGGTGAGCTGAACAAAACATCCTCAATCCTACGCGATGTATTGAACGAATCGTTTGATAGCGTGTGGGTAGACGACAAGAAGATTTTTGATGAAGTAAAAAGCTACATCCACAACATCGCTCCGGACAAAGAAAAGATTGTAAAACTCTACTCGGGCAAAGTAAAAGTATTTGAACACTTAGGTGTTGAAAAGCAAATCAAATCGGCCTTCGGACAAACGGTAAGTTTGCGAGCTGGTGGCTATTTGATTATCGAGCACACCGAAGCACTTCACGTGATTGATGTAAACAGCGGAAACAAATCCAACCGCGAAGAAAGTCAAGAAACAACTGCTCTTTCTGTAAACTTAGAAGCAGCCAAAGAGGTAGCACGCCAACTGCGCTTGCGCGATATGGGCGGCATTATTGTAGTAGACTTTATTGATATGCGCGGGCTTGAAAACAAAAAGCTCATCTACAACAAAGTGAAGGAGGAAATGGAGGCCGACAAAGCGAAGCATACCATTCTGCCTTTGTCGAAATTTGGTTTGATGCAAATCACTCGCGAGCGCGTGCGCCCTCAGATGAACATTGCCACCAAAGAAGTTTGCCC
>JBBSCN010000177.1:0-6760 GCA_038250265.1 Cytophagales bacterium
CTGTCCCAATAATAAATTTCACGAAAGCGACCCCCGGGTACCACATATGAATTGGGAAGTGGGATGAGCGAGCCAGTTTCATTTACTGGCAACCGGGTAAGTGTTTTCCACAATGAGGTGATATGATCTTCAATCGATTTGTTAGTATCGCTGGAAAATTCTGATGCCGCAGCTTCCGGCAATTGAAAATTATCGAGCACGAATTGTTTCAAATCAAATGTAGGCGATCCTTTTTGTTGCCAGTATTCTTGTTGTATGATTTCGAGTTTTCTGTTTGGGATGCAGTCTGGAAATGTTTTGCCGTCAGCCAATACATTTTGCAGTTGTACATCTTTAAATAGCGGTCCGAGTTCGTGGATTTGTAAATTCATTGTGCCTTTATGTTTTAATGCCCACCTTTTGAGCTAAACTCGATCTTTGCCTCTGACTTTTTCTGAATCCGCTTAAAAAAGAAAAGGCAGCCCAACAGGAATCCAATAGGCACTAACGAAAAATAGAAAGCAGTTTGTCCCCCGTATGCTTCAAAAATACTTCCGGTGATAATAGACCCGGTAGTTCCTCCCAAAGCGGAAAAAATCACAATCAATCCCGACATCGGGCCATGCTGTCTGGCAGGCAGCGTACTCAGTATAACAGAATTGATGGCTGGGTAGATAGGTGATAGGAACAACCCGATCAATGGAAAAACAAATGCTCCCAATGGAGCCGTACTCCATCCTGTAACAGCCACTCCGTTGGTTTGTTGTGCCAACGGGATGGCTACCAACACGAGCACACCAGCTGCCACTAAGCAAACCATTAATACCAAAAACCAATGAATTTTTCGCAGCGCAAAGCCAGCCACGAATCGACCTACTGCCGTGGAAGCCGCAAGGATGCTTGCCATTTGTATACTGAGGGTAGTGGGTAAATTCAAAACTTTGCTGTTAAAAGTTGGTAGCCAACTCATGATGCTTTGTTCGATCAGCACATAGGTAAAAGCACTCATAATAAACACCAGTACCAACGGAGTAATTGCCAGTTGTATCATCTCTCTGAAATCTTCTAGGAATGGTTTGCTTGAATTTTCTTTAACCGAACTTTCATCTAAAGGTGCACTAAGCAAGAGCATAAATGCAACTAATGTAATACCAGCAAGCAAATAGTAAACATTTAACCAAGCGGTCGATTGAGGATCCTTATCATTGACAAATGCGCTGAAAATAAAATAGCCCGTAAGAATACCGATCATAAAGAACGATTCGATAAAATTCATAAAACTGGCATGCTCTTTTTTATCGGTGGTCACGATGCCGATGGTAGCATATACCGAAACTTTGATCAACGCAAATGAAGTACCCGTAGCGGCAAATAAAACTTTTGTCATAGCAAACCCACCGAGGGTTGGCATCAGCAAACAGGCTCCACCTACCAAAGCGAGAGCAATCAGCATTGCTTTCTTATAGCCAATGCGTGTGATGTACGAAGCAACCAAAAACGAAACAAAGGCGATACTCAAATCTTTGAACGCTTCCAGAATACTAGCCGATGATTCGGACACGCCATAGTTGCCTTGCACTTGTAAAATTACAGTCCCAACGCTATTGAGCAGAATGGCGAAAACAAAATAGTTGAGGAAGAGTGAGAGTTTAATTCTCCAGTAGTTCATGGTAGTTAAATTGAGGTAAACAAATCTAACCACTTTGACTCAACAATTGACGGCAGTGAAAATATCGCAGATCACTTCATAGGCCTCCTGAATAAATTCAAGACTCAGATCACGGCAAGTTTTGATAATTAGTTTTCATTTGGGTGTAGGCGCAAAGAGGGTGAAATTCATCTACCGATTCGGTAAAGCCGCCTTGAATTTTTTGTCACCACGTGGGTCTCTTGAGGATTGGATTCTACTGAATAAAATGGCTAAGAATAAAAACAAAAAACCTTGAATTCATAATAAATTCGAGGTTTTAGTTCTAATTGAAATTGTGATTGCAGAGGAAGAGCTTTTACGAGCCGTGATCCCTTGGTGGGAGTGTCAAACCAAATCAAAGTCGCTTCTCTCTTTTTTGTTGTCGTCCTGTCCTCATTCAAACAAAGCGTTTGCATTAGCCTGGCCAGCAACAAAAATCCCGCTTTCGCGGGACTTTGTTTTTGGTTTGCAGAGGAAGAGGGATTCGAACCCCCGGACCCCGTGAAGGGTCTCCGGTTTTCAAGACCGGTGCAATAAACCGCTCTACCATTCCTCTGTTTAACCTCCAAAGCGATAGCTAAGGAGGGTGCGGTTTCTCGATTTTGGACTGCAAAAGTAATAGTTATTTTGTTTTTGGCAAATGAACGACTCTACTCTTCGCTAAAATCCGAAAAAGTCTTTTTTATCTCTTTGTTATCGTATTTGGGGTAAGCCGGCATTGCGGCAGTCAACTCCAAAATTTCTAACTTTTGATTGTTAATAATAGGCAACATTTTGTCGCGGTCTGCATCAAACGACTTATCCCTGCGCGCAGACTTGAGTGCATATTTGCGTGTGAAGTTATCGCCCTCCAATTGAAGTTGATTCCGTATCTCGACATTGACCTTCAATTTATCTAAAATTTCATTTTTTGATTTGCCAATTACTTCTGTTGCTTCTAGTGTGCCCAAGGTGAGTACGGTGGTGCCGCCAATGGCCGACACAGCCCTATAACTATTCGGATCGTTTGATAGCATTACAGGCGATAAACCAGTAGTCGCGCCTAGCAATGCATTTAAAATAGCACGTTTCTTTTTTCCCTTCTTGGCTTGCTTCAACGTTCTGCTGAGCATCTCATGGTTTTCATCCAACCGCTCGATCAAAGCCTTCGCTTGTAATAGAGAATTCCTATATTTTTGAAAAAGGAATTTGTCTTTCTGGTCTAAGTTCTCTGCATCCAATACTTTTATCTTCACTCTATTTTCGACACGGTTATTAGATTTATCTAACACAAAAAAAGTCAAGTCCACCAATCGCTGCTTTTCTGCCTCATCTACAAATTGGTAACCAGGCTGCCATGTAAACTCTCCTTGGCTGTTGGTACTTTCCTTCAAACTATTTTTAGGAATGCGAGAGTCTGAGCTTACAAAACCAAAGGCGTTGATATTTTCATCTCCGTTGGGATCAGAGGCATATATTTTAAAGTTCAATCGCTCGTCTTCTTTAATGGTGAATAGGCTATCCCCCGGAAGAATCAATAGATCGGGAGGAAGGTCTAATTGAGTTTGCGCTATTTTCAATTTACCACGCGTCTCCGTTTTGTCGGGTTGGTCTTGGATGATGAATTCCAACAGGAGCGGATTAATTTTTAACGCGTTGAACTGGTTGCGCGATGGGCTCCACGTTACCAAACCTTGTGAAGAAAACTGTAAGCCCTCTGGAAGCTGCGATACAATGGGCTTGTACACAATGGGATCACCATCGGGGTCTTTCACATAATCGTCCGAAATCTGATATTGATTTTGAGTTACTTGCTTCACGTAAAGCGTGGGCAAGTCATCGATAGCAGGCGGGCGATTTTGATGTAGAACAATAAATGAAACCGATTTGCTTACGCGATGTCCGTTTTTCCATTCGGCCTGGAAAATCAGCGTGAGTTCTTTTTGTTTTTCCAGTCGATCGACCATATCAAATGAAGGCGTCCAAGAAAAATGACCAAGTGTATCAAAAGCGATCGGATAACCATTAACACCCTCTATGGAATAGCGCGGTTTGCTCTCATCGTTCAATTCAATCGAAAAGTTGAGGGATTGCCCTTCTTTTACCACATTCCAGTTTTCATTAGCCGGAAAAAGTAACTGCTGGGCAGCTAGGCTTAATGAAAAAAAGAAAAAGAAAATGAGTAGTAGTGATTTCAACATTAATCTCGATTTAGAAGCGACCCAAATTTAGTGGTTGGATCCCGACCGTAGTGTTTTTTTAATGCAAGATTCAGTTTGATTTTGCCCCTTCTTTCCCAAATTAGGAAAGTGTCGGTTTCTAAAACTCCAAATTTCCTCGTTTTCCTTCATTTTTTCTTCCGGTACGGGCTTTGTCATTAGCCGTGTCAAAGAACATTCTATGAAGATTTTATTTACCGCTTTGGCTCTTGCATCTTGTATTTCGGCAATCGGACAAAAACAACATTCAGACATAAAAATAATATCAACCCTTGATGGTATTTTTCATTTTAAAGTAGCTCCCAAATTAAGGGAAGCTACAATTGAGGTTTTTGATAGTTCCAATCGGCTGATTAGCAAGCAAGGGATGAACTGTAAGCGAATGATGATTGATTTCTACGATGCAATTCCTGGCACGTATTATATTCAAATTTCAAAAGGCGATTTTACCAAGCAATTTCAATACACGATAGCTGAAAAGCGTCATTACATGAAAATAATTACCTCCGAAGTGAAGGAAAATGACCTCTCATTTGAAAGGTTCAGCCCATCTGGTCTCAACGGAAAGCTAGCCTTGAGTCATTAAGTTTAAGACAGAAGGGAAATACAATACGATGGTTTTTTGTATCTATATATTTGCTTGTATAACACGAAACCTGTGACAGGTAATCAAAATCCTTTGCTGTCAGAACTTCTTTAACAGTTTCGAAATTCTTGTGAAAATCTTAATTTGGCATTTGATCATTACATGCTCAAACATTTGATGCCAAAAACTAATGACCCCGCGCGTTCCTTTTTCAGCGATGTATTTGATGTCGTTAGGCTGATACCCAAAGGACGTGTTACCAGCTATGGCGCTATTGCGCGCTACTTGGGTGTAGCTTCTAGTGCTCGTATGGTCGGCTGGGCAATGAACGCCTCACACACTGAGAAGGGCGTGCCAGCGCATCGGGTAATAAATAGCCAAGGGCTCCTCACGGGCAAGCATCACTTCGTGCCTCCAAGTGCTATGCAAAAGCAATTAGAAAAAGAAGGCGTAAAGGTAGTAAAGGACAAAGTGCAAGATTTTGAAAAAAAGTTTTGGGATCCTGCGAAGGAGTTGATGTAGGAAAGACGAATCTAGGAATTAGAATTTTGTGGTCAGAATAGTACCACAGTCCTCAGCTGTCTTTGTAGTACAAAATGAAACCGTGTAGCAGAAAGCCCCGAAAGGCCGCCCACCTTCGTTATCACTTCCAACTTCACTTCGTTTCCGATGGGTAAGTCGGAGGGCAAAGCCAGAAAAATCAACGAATAGGTTTAACTTTAAATATTTATTTTACAAAATGATTATTGATTTGCGCAGCGACACGGTAACCCGCCCGACAAGGGACATGAAGGACGCGATGTTTAGTGCCGAGGTGGGCGATGATGTGTTTGGAGAAGACCCAACTGTAAATAAATTGGAAAAGAAATGTGCCGAGCTGTTGGGCATGGAGGCGGCTGTGTTTTGTCCTTCGGGCACGATGACGAACCAGATCGGCATTAAAATTTTGACGCAGCCGTATGACGAAGTGATTTGTTACAAAGGCGCGCACATTTATAAATACGAGGGCGGTGGGTTGGCTGGCAACAGCAACATTGGCACAAAATTGTTGACGGGTAATAGAGGAAAAATTTCGGTGGAGGAAATTGCGCCTGTGATTGGAAATATAAATGATGTGCATTCGGCCAATACTTCGGTGGTAGCGTTGGAGAACACAATCGTACGCGAGGCAGGTAGTTATTATACACTCGGCCAGATAGAAAAAATCAGTGAGTTTAGTCGCGGCAAGGGAATGGCGATGCACCTGGATGGTGCTCGGTTGTTCAACGCTATCACTGAGACCAAAGAAAATCCTTTAGACTTCGGAAAATACTTTGACACGATTTCAATTTGCTTATCGAAGGGACTTGGTGCGCCAGTAGGTTCGGTATTGTTGTGCAAAAAAGAATTGGCACTGAAGGCGCGCAGGGTTAGAAAAGTATTTGGTGGTGGCATGCGTCAAGCGGGCTTTCTTGCCGCTGCAGGAATTTATGCGATGGAAAATCATATCACTCGATTAAAAGAAGATCATCACCGCGCGAAAGAATTGGGAAACGCACTAGACAAATTAGGTTGGGTGAAATCGGTGATGCCGGTGGATACAAATATTGTAATTTTTGAAGTGGCAGACGGAGTGAATCCTGAAAAATGTTTGGCGAAATTTTCGGAACATCAAATCAAAGCGTTGGCATTTAGTGCCACTGAAATTAGATTAGTAACACATTTGGATTTTGATGACAAGATGTTGGAGAAGGCGATTGATGTTTTTAAGAAGTTGATTTTTTGAATACTTGTGCTACGAAGCTGATGGCAAAAAACTTTTTAAGATGTTCCGAATAATTTAAGCATAGTAGCATGAACGAGTTAGGTCAATCATTGCCAGGTTCAGAAAGTTTTGTGGACGCAGAGCAAGGCGCTGAACGAAAGCAGCCCAATGAATTTTGTTTGAACTGTGGCACAAAGCTTCAGGATACGTTTTGTCACCATTGCGGACAAAAAGATATTCCCCAGCGGCAAACGCTAGGTGAACTTTGGAGGAATTTCATTTCTTCTTTTTGGAGCTATGAAGGAAAATTTTTTCTGACTACCCGTTACTTAATTACCAAGCCGGGTTTTTTGGCACTGGAGTACAATAAGGGGAAGCGCGAAAGTTACTACCATCCCGCGCGGATGTATGTGTTCATTAGTTTTATTTTCTTTTTGCTTTTGTCAATCGCCCCAAATTTTGACTCGGACAAAGTAGCTCAGGTAAATTTTGACAATGATGATGTGAAGGAATTGAAAGAGGAGAATCCTACCGTTAATGTCGATTCAATTCTTCAAAATATA
>JBBSCN010000178.1:0-6750 GCA_038250265.1 Cytophagales bacterium
CAATACTGTCTCAAATCCATTCTTTCAAACAACGGGCTCAACACCCGCAGGACCATACACAGTTACAAATATTTTAACTGATGCCGGGGGTACGGGGTGTACTGCCAGCGCAACGCGGATAATAATTGTTGATCCTTTGCCCAATACAATGGTTACGCCCACTTCCGCTACCATAACTTGTCCAACAGCAAGTGTTGTATTGACAGCTAGCGGAGCAAACACTTATACATGGAGTCCTGCTGCAGGACTGAGCGCCACCACCGGATTTTCAGTAATAGCCAATCCGGCAACTACTACCACTTACACAGTTACCGGAAGTAACAATTGTGCTGTTAACTCAGCCTCTACTACTATCACTGTTATACCGCTGCCCGCAATTACTATATTCCCTAGCGGTACATGGAACGTTTATGGCTTTGATTCTCAAACAATAGGGACAAATTACCAAGGATACTATACTGAAAATGGAAGCGGCCCAACTGGATTAAACTTTGATACGCGAACAAGGTGGACAAGTGGAGGCGCACCTTCAACTGCCAATGCAACAAATGGTGCAGCATGGCAAGGTTGCGCAATGGGTGCAACTAACATTAGCATATCGGCTAAACGCACGGGTTTTACATGCGGTGTTTATCAATTAGATATCCCAGCTCACGATGATGATTTTTATCTATTGGTAAATGGTGTACAAGTAGCTCGCCACAATGGTTGTTGTGATACACATGCCAATGTCTGGACGGGAGTACTTAATGCAACTTCAACAGTTGAGTTTCAAATGCAACAAGGTGGCGGAGGTTCTTATTTGCAAGTCGCCTTTACGCTTACTGCACAACCGGCAGGCACTTCTGTTTGGTTAGGTGGAACCAATAACGATTGGTTTACAGCTAGCAACTGGTGTACTGGAATTCCTACCTCCACGACAGACGCTTTGATACCTGCTGCAGGACCACAAAATATGCCCGTGATTAATAATACTGGTGCTGTCGCAAGAAACATAACCATCAATCCATCTATTCCAGCGAGTGGTGGCACTGTGGTAACCCCATTAATTCCTGCCGCAAGTCTTACCACCAATGCATTTAACTTAGATGTAAATGGCAATTGGATAAACAACGGAACCTATACGGCAAACACTGGTACTGTTAGTTTTGTGGGAACTGGCATGGGCAATACCGTTTCTACCAATCTTACACAGACGTTCAATAATATTGTCCTCAACAAAAACAATGGAATTATATTTTCAACAGGCACCTCACAAATAAGTGGTGCGATGACGTTCACCAATGGCCTTGTTACCCAAAGCGGTATATTTCGTTTTCTCAATGGAAGTAGCGTTGCAGGAGCCAACAATAACAGCTACATGATTGGTATAGTGACTAAAGTGGGCAACAATGCCTTCACGTTCCCTGTGGGGGCAAGTAACTTATACCGACCAATTGCTATTTCTGCTCCAGCTGTTGTAACCGATACATATACCGCACAATATATTGCTTCAAGTGCCTTAGGCACTTTCCCTAATTCTGCTCGTGCCGCAACACTTGATCACGTAAGCGCTGCGGAATATTGGCTGCTTAATAGAACGGTGGGTATATCAACCGTAAACGTTACGCTCAGTTGGGCCTCTAACAGTGGCGGTGTTGGCAACTTATCTTCACTAAGAGTGGCTGCTTGGAATGGATCATTATGGTCAGACCAAGGTAATACCGCAACATCTGGAACCACCACGGCCGGCACTGTTACAAGTGGTGTGAGCACAGTGTACGGCCCTTATACATTGGCGACCATTGACAACAGTAATCCATTGCCTGTTCAATTAATTGCATTTAACTGTAGACTTACATCATCAAACTTTGTTGAGTTAACGTGGTCAACTGCTTCGGAGTTAAATAGCGATTTTTTTAATGTGGAGAGGTCAGCGGATGGAAAAAATTTCACTTCAATTGGCACAGTAAAATCGGCCGGCACTACTAATGTAAAGCGGGAGTACGCATTCTTAGATGAAAAGACCCTCGGAGGTACGGTTTACTATCGCCTCCGGCAAGTAGATTTAGACAAGGCCTCTGTACTTTATGATGTGTGTTCCGTTGAAATGCCTACTGACGAAAATGTCACTATAAAGCTTTATCCAAACCCAACGAACGGAAATACTTATTTCAACCTGAACGGAAAGGATTTCAACTCACTTTCGATTGTTAATAATCTCGGTCAAGAAATTAATTGTAGCTATATGGTCGAAACCAGTAGAGTAACCATCGATACAAAAGGTTTGGCTTCTGGTCTATATATTGTCAGTGTTGTTGTTGATCAAAAACTTACCAAGATAAAACTGATCGTTCAAGGGTAACGGCTTGACTCGCTGATCAAATTGATTCTACTCGAATGATAGCCGATTTGTTAATCGCACCATACACATGGGGGAAAAGTTCTTTGTTAGTTGCTAACTCAAATTTCAACAGTGCTGTTAACTGAGAGGAATCTATGTGCAACAATAGCAAGTCTTTATCGTTGGTATAATATCGCTTGAGCACTCCATCCACTTGCTCTTGTTTGGAACAATGGATAAACCCCTCTTCTGATAATGTAGGCGATCGGTACTGATTTTCGTTAGAAAATCTATTCCACCAATCCACAGTAGTGATATGATATATCAAGTCCGTCAACGATTGAGACCAAGAGTAGTAGCCGTTCGCTGGCGTGTTTTTTCTAACAAGGCTTCATTTTGCGATAATGATAATCCAAACGATGGCGCGATCTCTTTTAGCTTTACTTGCCACCTTTCTGTTTGACTCCATTTTTTAAAACACTTTGGAAGAATGCCCAACATGACGGCCGCTGCTGTAGATGCCCCTCGGGATGCGCCTAACAATGCCGCCACGGTTCCGTCTTGCGATACAACTATTTCCGTTCCGAACTCTAACACTCCGCCTGCTTCTTTATCTTTTTTTATTACCCGCACACGTTGGCCAGCCTCCAGCAATTCCCAATCTTCTAATTTTGTGAAAGGAACATATTCGCGCAAAGCCAGTAATCGGTCTTCTGGTTTTTGGCGCACCTGCTCAATTAAATATTTAGTCAACGGCATATTTTTCATAACTGCAAAAATCATCGGAATAGCGTTATCCAACCGGATAGATTTTGGTAAATCCATCATCGACCCATTTTTCAAAAACTTCGTGGAGAATCCTGCAAAGGGACCAAATAGCAATTCCTTTTTTCCATTGATAATGCGGGTGTGAATTGGGTGTTTTTTTACATCATGTCGATTATTGGTGTGACTGTAAAGATTGGCGTAGTACTGACTTGGACGCAAAGCTACCTTATCCTGGACAACCAATCATTTTCGCTCCTGCTTGGCAAAATCAAGATAAAGACGATAGAGGCGATTGGTTGTTTCTATAATGTCCGTCATTTCTAGCAAAATTCTGGTTTGTAAGGTGGCCATTCGATTGCTTATCTCATCTTGTTGAATACGTTTGACTTCGCTATCTAAACTAGCAGAAAGGTAAGCAGCAAGTTTTTGGTACTGTTGTTGGGCTTGTTCAACTTGGGTAAACTCATGTTGTTGAATTTCTTGCTTAACCTGCAAAAGGTAGATGGTCATCTTTTCCTTCAAGGTTTTCAACGTTTCTCTAAATTCGCCTGTGGGCAATGCGTGCAAATTAATTCGGTGCTCAAAACAAACATCGCTTACTAAAAGACCGCTCTGATATAAATCTTGCAGCAGATCAAATACCAACAAGTTTAAACGACCTGCGGCCAGGCCTCCACTTTCAGTCTTGCGTATGTATTTAATGATCTTGCTGCTTAGTCGCCTATTCTCCGATGCAATTTTTTTCGCTTGATTTTTCTGCGCCTCCAGCCCATGTTGATTTTCAGTAAGCAACGATTCGCAACATTGACTCATTAGCGAAGCGAGATGTTTTATGTTTGCAGCTGTGTTGAGTTTGCTTTGCGCAAGCAAATCACGCACAGTAATGCTCTCTTTTTGAATGAGCACGTCTGTATCGTTTTCTTGCTTTTGCTTTTTCTTGAAAGCGATCTGACTATAAGCAAGTCTGCCAATTGTAAGGGTGGCCAGAATAGCTACACCGACAAACCCCGTGAAATACAAAAACAAAGCAACCAAAGAACTTCCCGCAAAGGCGACCAACGCAGTTAGCAGCCAGCCATAAATCACTTGTAATACTCCGCTCACACGATAAACGGCACTTTCACGTCCCCATGCTTGGTCTGCAAATGAGGTGCCCATAGCCACCATAAATGTAACAAACGTGGTAGAAAGCGGAAGCTTTTGCGATGTGCCAAAAGCAATGAGAGCACTGGAGACAACCAAGTTTACAGAAGCCCTTAATAAATCAAATGATGCTTCTCCTTTTTTATTTTTCCTGTCCTCCTTGGGCTTGCTCAATCTTTTGGTCATCTCTGCTTTCCAATTTCTTGGAATAACTCGCGCGAGGTGTGCACCCAAAAAAACACCCCCACCCACAAGTGCTCGCGACACAGGATTGGAAGTAAACTTTTCGTCCCCTTCATCTTGTCTGCCCAACGAAACTTCTGTCTCTGTCACGTTGCGGCTTTTGGCACTAAACCATAACGTTAATACCATGATGGCTCCGGCAGAAATTAAAAACCATGTGGGCGTGCTTATTTGTTGGTTTAGCACGTCCATGCTAAAGGAATTGGCATCCACCCCCGAGGTAGACCATAGCGAGTAAGACGAATAGGCCGCTACCGACACTCCCATAAAATTGACAAGGTCATTTCCAGCGAAGGCCATGGCCAATGAAAAGGTACCTAGTAGCACAACAATTTTCAACGGATCAATTTTTGTGAATCGCATTAGCACTAATGTTGCGAGCATGATCGCAATAAAGGAAACAACTAATATCCAGGCAGTATAACTATTCACCCAATTCAATTGACCCTCGTCAAGAAGGGCACTTCCTTCCAATCCTTTAATCAACAAAAAATAAACAATGATAGTAACGGCCGCACCTGAAAAAGCTGGCCCAAATAGTTTAAAGGTTTTTTTCAACTTGAATGTAAACAGTAGGCGGGTGAAAAAATGAATGACGGAGCCCGAAACAAAAGCTACGAGTACGGAAAAGAAAATGCCCCCGATGATAATAAATGCACTCCGGTAGTTGAGAATATTATCCAACTCGGCCAGTGGTTTATCTTGTTGCAACAGATACACTACTCCTACCGTAAATGAAGCGCCCAATAATTCAAAAATAAGAGACACCGTGGTAGAGGTGGGCAGCCCAAGCGAATTATAAATATCCAGTAAAATCACATCGGTGAGCATGACTGCTAAAAAAATGATCATCACTTTGTCGAACGTGAAGAATTCGGGTTGAAAGATTCCGTTACGCGCAATTTGCATCATGCCGTTAGAAAACAACGTGCCTACTAACACGCCCGCACCGGCAATTAGAAGTATCGTGCGAAACGATGCCGCTTTAGACCCTACCGCTGAATTAAGAAAATTGACCGCATCGTTGCTGACGCCAACAATCAGATCTGTTATAGCCAGAGCGAATAGTAGTAAAACAATAATCTGGAAGGCAAGCATTTATTCTTTCTTGAAAATTAGCAAGACATACTTTACCGAATTGTTAAGGTTTTCCGTTGGCTCCTGTTTTGTCCGCGGATCTCGTAAAGATCGCAAATAGTCGATTTACTCTGCTTATTAGCGTCTTTGATCGTATTTTTATATTCCAAAGCCCGCAAAGTCTACCCACGCACAGCCCCAATGGGCGAAAGAAATGATCATCAGCACGGTAATATCTTCAGCAATGCACCAAAAATCACCCGCGTTCTCACGCATCATTTGCACTTCGATGGATTGTGGAAACATTTTGTACAACGCCCGCGGTGTAGAAGCATGTACCAACACACCACAACTACTGGGCTTTCCAGCAAATCGGTATCGCAGCTTCAATCGATAATTTTTAAAAACTTCATTGGTGATCAAATGCCCCACGGGAGCGCCTAGACTAACAAGAACTCCATTGCGGACGATGAACGGGTTTTTTACATCGCTGGCATTGTCAATTTCTGGAACATCTGAATGACAACCCGAAAGATCTTGACCGTTGAAAAGTTTGATGGAAGGGGTGCACGAACTAACCGAAAAGAAAATGGCTAACCAAACAAGGGAATTGATATTCATATTCCTCAGTATTCAATTTTTTAAAACAACTACAGAAAGTTAATAAACCAAACACAAACCTTCGTGTATTTTTTGAGCCATTGTATATTGCAATAATAGAAGGCATCTTATAAAAACCGAACTTGACCCGTGCGCAAAATCATTCACATTGATATGGACGCCTTCTACGCTTCCGTTGAGCAACGCGACCGGCCAGAATATCGAGGCAAGCCGATTGCTGTGGGTGGCTCGCCCAGCGGACGTGGCGTGGTGATGACAGCCAGTTATGAAGCGCGCAAATTTGGAGTCCGCTCGGCCATGTCGAGCAAGCGAGCCCTTCAGTTGTGCAAAGATCTAATTTTTGTTCGGGCTCGGTTTGATGCCTACAAGCAAGTATCAAATCATATCAGAGAAATCTTTTTTCGCTATACCGATTTGATCGAGCCGCTTTCGCTGGATGAGGCGTATCTAGATGTAACACAAGACAAACAGAACATTGGCTCTGCCATTGAGATCGCTACGCTTATTCGTAAGGCCATTAAAGATGAATTGAATTTGACCGCTTCCGCGGGAGTGTCCGTCAATAAGTTTGTGGC
>JBBSCN010000179.1:0-6533 GCA_038250265.1 Cytophagales bacterium
AGAAAATACCTTGGATTCGTTATCCAAACAACTTGAAGTAGGACTAAATACAGTTTGGGCTTTTCGCACCAAAGTGATAATCAGGATTAAAGAGCTCCAAGAGTCTGGAAAACGCCCAACATCATCTAGATGGAGTGAAATTGTCCTATATCCCCTTCGATTTAAAGAGCCCTACAGCCCATCTAAGCCAAAAGTCTACGGCTCCGTCAAAAGTGATCCCAAATAACGGATCTAAATAAATGTTTTTTTGGTGTGATAACGCCACCGATTGCCCTAAAATCTTTACCGAAAACGATTGTATTGATGTTTTTTTGAAGTGAAAAGTGGGGCTTAAAAGGATGCTGTTTCATCGGTTGAAATACGAGATATATTCAAAAAAGATGAAAAACGGATTTGTTTATAGTAAACTTTACATTATTCAAGTTTGAAAAAGGTATTACTATGGTTAAAAAAATACTAATTACCTTCCTGTTTGTCAGTCAGTTAATTGGGATGGCGTTGGCTCAATCTAAACAGGTCGGTGGCAGGGTGACGGCTAGAGAGGACGGGAGTACTTTGCCGGGTGTAAATATAATTGTAGAAGGCACAACCAAGGGAGTAACCACAGACGCGTTTGGAGACTACGCAATTGAACTATCTGAAAATGATAACGTTCTAATTTTTTCATTCATCGGCTATGCCCCTCAAAAGGTGGTTGTAGGTACTCAAACGGTGTTAAATGTAATTTTAGTGTCAAACGCTGAAGAGTTGGATGAAATCGTGGTGGTGGGATATGGCGTGCAAAGAAAGAGTGATTTGACAGGGTCAATTGGGTCGGTGCGAGGCTCAGATTTAACAAAAATTCCCTCTTTTTCTCCAGAGCAAGCCCTTCAGGGTAAAATTGCTGGCGTCCAAGTCGCCAGTCCTAGCGGTGCACCGGGTGCCGCTCCGGTCATTCGAATTCGGGGTGTAGGAACGCTCAACAATAGTTCTCCGATTTTCGTGGTAGACGGAGTAATTCTGGATGACATAACATTCTTGAATAGCGGGGATATCGAATCGATGGAAGTACTAAAAGATGCATCTGCCACTGCCATTTACGGCTCTCGAGGCTCTAACGGTGTCATCATTGTTACAACAAAATCCGGAAGTAAAGGGGAAGGAGTACAAGTAAGTGTAAGTAGTGAGTATAGTCTTCAGCGGTTGTCAAAGCAAATCAGTATGCTTACCGGGGAGGAGTTCGCAAAGGTTGTGAATGTGTTAACACCAGGAACATTTAATAACACGAGCATTGTCCCCAATACCAATTGGCAAGATCAAATATTTAGTGACTGGGTTCCCATACAAAACCATCAGGCATCTTTGAGTGGATCTTCCGGTAAGTACAGTTTTTATTTTGGAGCAAGTTATTTTAAACAAGATGGTATTATTTCAAAATCGGGATACGACCGCGTTTCCATTAAACTCAATAATTCCTACGCAATCTCAAAATCAATTAAGGTCGGCAATAATTTAACGATTGCGCCCGACAATCGTCAAAATGCTGCAGACGTAGTTCCAATTGCCTACCGTGCATGGCCAACTTCTGTTCCATACACGGCCAACGGGGATTTCGCTGAAGTGTTTGGAGCGGGGAATCCATTGGCTGCCAATGAGTTCACAAACTCAACAGCGCAACGATTGAGGGCAGTTGGTAATGCCTATATCGATGTTAGTTTTTTAAAAAACTTTCTGTTTAAAAGCAGCTTTGGATTTGATCTGAGTTATGGCAAAACAAAAAGCTATACACCTACATTCTTCGTTTCACCAACACAAGAAAACCTCAGAAGCAGTTTAGGGGTGAGTACCGATGAAAATAAGACCTGGCTTTGGGAAAACACCATTAACTATAATAAAACAATCGATAAACATAAGTTCAACGCGTTGGCAGGCTTTACACTACAGAAAACGACCAGCGAGTTTTTATCAGGTAGTGTTCTAAACCTGATAGGTACTGACCCGTCACTTTGGTATTTGAATGCGGGGGAAACACTAACGGGAACGCAGCGTGTTGGAAATGGTGGCTCTATCAGCACAATTGCGTCTTACTTGTTCAGAACGAACTACTCCTATCAAGATAAATACCTTCTCACTGTTTCGGCACGTATTGATGGGTCCTCCAAGTTTGGAAAGAGTAATTTATATGGCACGTATCCTTCCTTTGCGGTTGGATGGAATCTATTAAATGAAAGCTTTATGCCGACCAGCCGGGTCTTTAGTAATGTAAAACTAAGAGCAAGTTGGGGAATAGTAGGCAATGAGAAGATCAACGGAGACTCAAGATTTTCTTTAATTGCCAATGGCCAAAATGCGGTGTTTGGTTTAAATGAGCAGATACAACCCGGGGCTACGCTCGGCAGTACTGCTAATCCAAATTTGCGTTGGGAGAGTACCACACAAACGGATATTGGCCTAGAACTTGGATTTTGGGATGATAAATTGACTGCTGAATTGGATTATTACAGCAGGGTCACTGACGATATTCTCGTTGGTTTAACAACACCCGGACACGTAGGAAATGGAGCATTTGTAAGAGTGATTACCAACGCGGCTTCCGTGCTTAATAGAGGTGTTGAACTCACGCTTGCCTGGCGTGATCAAATTGGGCAGGTAAAGTATAAAATTGGCGGTGTAGCCTCAACCGTTCATAATGAAGTCTTAAATCTTGGCGCCTCTTCCGGCAGTGACTCTTTCATTAGTTCGGGTAGTTTGGGGAATGGTCAATTTGTTACACGGACGGAAGTGGGCCAGCCTATCGGTTCATTCTACGGATATAATGTAATAGGCATTTTTCAAAACCAAGCTGAATTGGATGCAAGTCCTAAACTATCAGACCAATCAGTTGGCGATCTTAGGTATGCTGATACTAAACAAGATGGAATTATAAATGCCGATGACAGAACGTACATTGGCTCACCTATTCCATCTTTGATTTTTGGTTTCAATACTGAATTTAGTTACAAGAGCTTTGACCTTTCGCTAGACTTTCAAGGCCAAAGCGGTAATAAAATCTACAACGGTAAAATGGCCGTCAGGCCTGACCTTTATAATTTTGAAGCTAGAGTCAGAAACTATTGGAGGGGTGAAGGCACGAGTAACGTTGAGCCACGACCATCGGCTGGTGGAGTAAATTATGAACCATCAAACTACTTTATCGAGGATGGTTCTTACTTACGCCTGCGAAACATTCGTGTAGGGTACAATTTTCCCCTAGCGCTTACCAAGAAATTAGGTCTTACCAATGCGCGCGCCTACTTGAGTGGTACCAATGTATTTACACTTACTAAATATAGCGGTTTCACACCCGAGATTGGTGGGAATGATGCATTTTCTTCGGGCATTGATTTGGGCATTTACCCAATCACCGCTGTGTATTCTGTTGGTTTAAATCTTACTTTTTAAAATAGTAAATGGCATGATGAATCGGTGGATTAAAACGAACAGAGTAATTTCAGCACTTCTGCTCACAAGCACGCTATCCGTTGTGGCATGCATGGATGATTTTCTCGATCAAAAACCGCAAGGCCAGCAAACGGAAGAAGTATTCCTTAAGACAAGCCAAGATGCACAACTAGCTACAACGGCCATCTACAATATTTTTCTCGATTGGAATTATCATTCTGGCGGCTTTCCCATACTAGATATAATCTCAGACGATGCATACAAAGGCAGCAACCCGGGCGATGCTAGTGCTTTAGAGCTGTTTAACAAGTTTCAATTCACGGCAAGCGCTGGAGACATAAGCCGATGGTATTCGGCTCTCTACAAAGGCATCCGAAGAGCAAATATTGTAATCGAGAAAGTACCCTTGGTGCCAATGGATGAAACTCTCAAAAAACGCTTACTGGGTGAAGCTCATTTTTTAAGAGCTCATTTCTATTTTGACTTAGTGAGGGCATTTGGCGATTTGCCAAAGGTTACCGTTCCAACTGCACCCCGCAAATTGGCTAGAAGTCCAAAAAGCGAAATTTATTCTGAAATAATCATTCCCGATCTACTTGCTGCCAGTGAGAATCTTTTGGAGAAAAGCCAGTATGCGACAACTGATGCCGGACGCGCCACCAAAGGCGCGGCTAAATCTCTCCTCGCAAAAGTGTACATCTTCCAAAATGATTTTATCAATACAGAAAAATATGCGCTGGAAGTTATTACCACGGGTCAATATGATCTCGAGCCTGAATATAAAAATGCTTTTTCTTTACCGGGGCAATTTGGTAAAGAATCTGTTTTTGAATTGGGGGCAGAGGCCAATTCCGGAGGCAGTCAATTTGCCAATACACAAGGAGTGAGAGGAGTACCTAACAGAGGGTGGGGTTTCAACAGACCCTCGGTGGAACTTATCAACTTCTTTGAGCCCAATGATATACGTAAGGATGAAACCGTAGTATTTTTAGGAGAAACGATTGATGGTGTATTTATTGGAGGAGATAGTGGCACGCAAGATACCGTTTATGCAAATCCGCCAACGAACACGATTATAAAGGAAATTGAAACCTACAATCAAAAGGTGTGGGTGCCGGGCATAGCAACACTTGAAGCCTTTGGGTATAACAAACGCATTATTCGTTATGCCGATGTATTGCTGTTGGCGGCAGAAGCGTTAAATGAAAACAATAAAACAGCAGCGGCCCTGTTGCACTTGAATAAAGTCCGTCAGCGGGCAGGGTTACTGCCTGTTGCAGATACGGATAAAGTAATTGTTCGGCAGAAAATAGCAGATGAGCGAAGGGCAGAACTAGCTATGGAAGGAAATAGATTTTGGGATTTGATTCGGACGGGAAAAGCAGCTAGCGTGTTAGGACCTCTGGGTTTTAAGGTTGGTAAACATGAGTTGTTTCCGATTCCACAAAGCGAAATAGATTTATCTGAAAAAACACTTCAACAAAACCCTAATTGGGATTAACAATTTTTCACCAACACAAGTAAACAATGTTAAACTAAATCAAATAAATTATGAAACACACAGGTAAAATTTTTGGTCTGATCACATTGATCGGACTTATGACGTTCTCAGGTTGCAAAGATGATGAACCATCAGCTTTGGCTATTGTTTCGATTACATCAACGGGAACTAATTTAACTACAGGCGCCAGTCAAACCGTTGATCTCAACGGGACAACCTCGCCAATAAACGTACCCACGAATGGGGTAGTGACTGTTACATTTTCTAAACCCGTAAACGCAGCAACGGTAACCTCAACCTCGGTTACTTTAAGTGACGGAACTACTAATGTTCCTTTGACGATTACCCCCACTGCTGCCGCTGTTACGATTACTCCCACTGCCGAGTTGGTACGAGGAACGCTCTACACCATTTCGGTGACTAGTGCGGTAATCGCTGCAGATGGCGGAAAGTTCACAGCCGCTTCGCGCACTTTTACTACAGCCGGTAAAAAGCCTCCTGTAGTTCCTCAATCAAGCAAATTGGTGGTTTATGTGCCATTCGAGGGAGTAGTTGCTGACAAGCAAGGTCACACTGTACTCAATTCTGCTGTTACGTTTACAACTGATAGGTTTGGAAATTTTAATGGTAGTGCGGATTTCAATGGTACTACAAACTATGTAGGAATTCAATATGCGGCAGATATGTCAAATGCAAATACAACGGTGAGCTACTGGATAAAACTTCCCGCCAGCCAAGCTTACAAAGATCACATAGGGTTAACAAGTACAGGAACTAAGCAGTATGTTACATTCTCCATCGGAGGAAACAATGGAACATATCATGAGTGGAATAGATTTACTTGTTGTGATCTTGGTTTTGATATTGATGTTTTAAAGTATTTTTCCAACCACAAAAACTCAGGCACGGCATCTACTTTAGCCGGCAGCGGCATTGAAATGAAAAACGAAGGCCAACCGGGCGGAGATAAAATAGTTGAAGTAAACAATATTCCTTGGCTTGAATCCAATACAGGCAAGTGGATGCACATTGTTACGTCATGGAATGCGGCTACACGTACCAAATCTTTTTACATCAATGGAGTACCATCTACTGTTTTTAAGTTAACACCTTCTGCAGAGTTTGCGCTTAATGATGCAATCATTGATGCTGCTGGAATTGACTTGGATGCAGCTAATAGCAAAAACTTATACCTAGGGTCTGGTGTTCCGTTTTGGGCAACCAAGACAGCCACTGGAATTACTCCTTTTAGAGCTGGAATTCCGTTTGCCTTTAAAGGCCAAATGGATGATTTTAGAATGTATAGCGTAGCTTTGACGAATGCTGAGGTGCTATCTCTTTACGATGCTGAAAAACCTTAAGCTAATTTTAAATACCAACTAATTTTTAAATGGTTTCTGGTAATTGCCAGAAACCATTTTTCTTACCAATTCAGTAAATGATCAAATTAAAAAGACTAATAGTAAACATCTTCGTTCTATCGGTACTGATTGCCACCGCGTCATGTCAGCCAAATAAGACCGAGCCCTCCCCGATCGGGCCACTGCAACTTATCGCCTTGCGGGCAGGAACGATTGAGATAAGTCTGGCTTCAATCAGCACTAACATACCC
>JBBSCN010000180.1:0-6521 GCA_038250265.1 Cytophagales bacterium
CTGGCCTGTCATAGCACGGACAAAAAAATTCTGTAATTTTAAAACGACTTCCGCAACTAATTGTTAATTATACCGTCTCAAGTAACCAAACATAAACAAACTAACCCCAATCCAATGAAACGTAAATTTATTTTTTCTTTAGTGGCAGTATCTTGTTCTTTCTTTGTTCAAGCACAAACGGCCGATGAAATTATTGCCAAGTATTTTGAGAATACCGGAGGACTAGATAAGTGGAAAGCACTTCAAGGAATGAAGACGACCGCAAAAGTCAATCAGCAGGGTATGGAAATACCTCTTGAGATTATTCAATTGAAGGACGGAAGGCAGGCTACTAAAGTTACGTTTCAAGGAAAGGATATGATGACAGGTGTTTATGATGGTAAAACGCTCTGGTCTACTAATTTCATGACTATGAAAGCTGAAAAAAGTGATGCTGAAGCAACCGAAAATTTCAAGCTTGATATTGGTGAGTTTCCAGATCCTTTTTTGACGTACAAAGAGCGCGGTCTCAAGATAGAATTGCTAGGTACGGAAAAGGTTGAAGGGACTGAGACATTCAAAATTAAATTGACAAAAAAACCCATTAAGGTAGATGGAAAGGAAACTGAAAATGTTGTTTTTTATTATTTTGATGCCGAAAATTTTGTTCCCTTGATGTTTGAATCAGAAGTTAAATCGGGTGAAAACAAGGGTGCCATTGTCCAAAGTAAGATGAGTGATTATCAGGAAGTAAATGGACTTATGATTCCATTTTCATTAGCCCAGGGCGCAAAGGGCGGTCCAAGCCAACCTCCTCTTACTATTACCAAGGTTGAACTTAACCCTACAATTGACGCAAAGTTGCTTGCTTATCCTGAGGGCAAATAAAATAAATTGGTCATTTAAATAGTTTAAATAGAGAATACTTCAAACCCAATTTGAAGTATTCTTTTTTTCAAGCCTGTAGAAAGTTTCACAAATTTTAAATTCAAAATAACCAACATGAAGAAACATTATCTGTTAGTTGCCTCTCTTATTCTTATCACTACCAGCGCAGCATTAAGCCAAGATGCCGAGGCGATATCAAAAGGCAAAGAATTGTTTGGCGATTTGAGAGCCCGGCATATAGGCCCTGCGTTAATGAGTGGCCGTATCACTGACATGGAGTTACACCCGACAAATGACCGTGTAATTTTCGCTGGAACTGCCGGTGGTGGAGTGTGGAAAAGCAGCAATGGTGGCGCAACCTTCAATCCTATTTTTGATGAGCATTGTCAATCTATTGGTGCGGTAGAAATTGATCCGTCCAATCCGGACAATGTGATTTGGGTTGGCACAGGAGAAACTTGGACGCGCAATAGCGTTTCGGTAGGCGATGGTTTATATAAAACTGTTGATGGTGGCACCAACTGGATCAAAATGGGCTTTGAAAAATCAGAGCGCATAGCGGGTGTACAGGTCAACCCAAAAAATCCTGATGAAGTTTATGTGGCGGCACTCGGTCCACTTTGGAGCGATAGCGAAGAACGCGGTCTTTACAAAACTATGGACGGGGGGAAAACCTGGAATAAGATTTTGTTTGTTGATAAAACTACCGGCTGTAGCGATTTAACACTTGACCCAAAGGACCCAAATATTGTTTATGCAAGTTTTTGGGAATTCAGAAGACAGCCTTGGGCATTTAGTTCAGGTGGAGTAAACAGCGCATTATACAAATCAACGGATGCAGGTAAGACGTTCAATAAAATACATAACGGTTTCCCGAAAGGAAAACTAGGCAGATTGGCCATAGCAGTAGCTCCTTCCAACTCTAACATTCTCTATACTGTAATTGAATCAGAGCAAGACAAAGACAAGGGTTTGTACCGTAGTGATGATGCTGGCGCGAGCTGGAAACAGTTAAATAATGATTTCGGAATTGTAGTACGTCCATTTTACTTTTCAAGAATAGAAGTAGATCCAAGAAATTCTGATGTGATTGTAAAAGGCGGGTTGTCTGGTTCAATTTCAAGAGATGGCGGAAAGACATTTAAAAGCCTTGGCCCCTTGCACTCAGATGTGCACGATATTGTGTTTGACATCAAAAACTCAGACAGAATGTTTGCTGCTACCGATGGCGGGATTTATCGTTCGTGGGATGGCGGGACTACGTTAGAGATGGTTGAGAACATGCCTGTATGCCAATTCTATCACGTAAGTGTTGATAATGAAGAGCCTTACAACGTGTATGGCGGCTTGCAAGACAATGGCTCTTGGGTGGGCCCATCAAGGTCGCCCGGTGGTGTGGAAGCGCGCGATTGGAAGCGTATAGGCGTGGGCGATGGATACCGAGCATATCCGCATCCAACAAAAAAATTGATTTACTCGGAAATGCAAGGTGCAGAAAATGTGTGGCGCTTTGATGTAGAGAAAGACCAAGCGAAAACAGTACAGCCATTGGCCGGTAAAGGCGACCCTAAGTTGCGTTTCAATTGGAATGCCGCAATGGCCATCAGTGCAAGTAAGCCAGATCGCTTCTACATGGGCAGCCAGTTCGTTCATCGCTCTGAAGACATGGGCGAAACATGGGCGAAAATTTCTCCAGACCTAACAACCAACGATCCAAAAAAGCAAGATCAAGAAAGTTCGGGTGGCCTTTCCCGTGATAACTCTGGTGCAGAAAACCATTGTACGGTTTTCACGATTGCCGAGTCTCCGTTAGATGAAAATATTGTTTGGGCAGGTACCGATGATGGCAACTTACAACTTACTAAGGATGGTGGAAAGACTTGGGTGAATGTAGCCGCCAATGTTCCGGGTTTACCAAAAGGGACTATGGTTTATCATATTGAGGCAAGTTTGTTTGGTAAAGGAAATGCGTATGCCGTTTTCACGGGATACCAAACAGGCGACAAGGGCACTTACATCTATAAAACGACCGACTTTGGCGTTACTTGGAAATCCATTGTCACCCCTGATATCTATGGTTTCGCCAGAAACATTCAAGAAGATTATGAAAATGAGAACTTGTTGTTTGTGGGAACGGAGTTTGGCTTGTATATAACCTTGACGGGTGGAAAAAGCTGGTATAAGTTTACCAACAACATGCCTCCTGCCAACGTTCACTTCCTTGAACTACACAAGAAGACCAACGACTTAGTAATTGCTACACACGGTCGTGGTATGATTATCATTGATGATATCAGCCCGCTCAGGCAATTGACTGAAGAGAACATGAACAAAGACCTTCACTTCTTTACGATGAAGCCTACGTCAATTTCTGAAGCGAACGGTTTTGGTGGTGGAAGCACCGAAACTCAATTTGTAGGAGAGAATCCTACTCGTGCTGCTAGAATAACCTATTACTTGAAAAAGAGGCACACTTTAGGGAAGATGATGTTGGAAATTCAAGATGCTAATGGAAACAAAATTACAGAACTTGGTTCAGGAAAATCAAAAGGAATTAACATTGTAGAGTGGAATTATAACACTAAGCCACCTAAAATGGCTGCTGCCAAAACGTTTGCCTTTGGTGGATTTACCTCTCCCCGTGTACCAGCAGGAACGTACAAAGTAATTATCACAAAAGGCAAAGAGACTTATACCAATGATTTAGTGGTTCAATACGACCCAAAGTCTTCTATTTCTTTGGCCGATAGAAAATTGCAAGAGGAGGCCACTAAGAAGTTATTCAACATGGCAGAAGAGCTGGCCTACATGGTTTATACCTTAGATGAATACGTAAAAATTTCAGAAGGTGTGAAAGCTAAAGATGCTAAAGGAGCAAAAATTGTAACTCCATTTATTGGCGAACTTACTACATTGAAAGAAAAGTTAGTAGTAACAAAAGGCGATAATTATGTAGGTGCAGCTGAGCCGCAGTTGAGGGAGAAAATGGCAGAGCTATATGCGAAAGTTGCCGACAGCTATTACAAACCCAATCAGGCAGAGCTTTCAAATTTAGAGGCCATGGAGAGCAGATTCAATGATGGTAAAGCCGAGTTCAAAAAAATAAAGGAAAAGAATCTTCCTAAAATCACAGCCTTCCAATCTAAAGATGGTGCGCTAGAGCCGTTAATATTGAAAACATTTGAAGAGTTTAAGAGAGAGCCTTAGTCATCGATAATTGTAACAGAAAACCCGAACTCACCTTCGAGTTTTTTTATGGCCTGTACTAATTTACTCTTATGCTTTGCTTGGCAAAATTAACTGTTTTCTCAATTCGTTTTTGTCGTGTGTCTGGGCGTTTGGCATTTTGAATCCATTCTAAAATTCCCAGCTTGGTCAATTTTGGAAATGTCTCAAAGTTTTTCCGACCTGCCTTAGTTTTTTTGAATGCAGCTTCAATATCTTCCGGAATAAGAATTTGATCAACTTCACTGAGCGCATCCCACGTGCCTGAATTTTTTTTTCCAATTCAACCTTGTCTTGCTCGGCTTTTTCCATCAGCCCAAGTTCGGTCAACTTTGCCACTTTATTTTGTTAATTCCGCTCCAGGTATTTTTCGGATTACGCACAGAGAAAAAATGGTAATAGATGTTGTTATCTCGTTTGTTTGGTTTTCTATCTACCCAGCCGAAGCAAAGAGCCTGATCCACGGCTTCAGGATAATATACGCTGGGTGTTCCCGAATCTTTCCTGTAGATAATCCGCCAAACACTTTTTCCCACGGTGTAATTCTTAGCAAGCCAATTGCGCCAAGCTTTTTCAACTTTGGCATAAAATGTTTTTATAACATCCTTTGCTTCCACACTAGAAATCTATTTTGAATAGTGTTTGTAAAATGCCACAATCGTTTCTATACCAATCAAAAAATTCTTAATGCCGTAGTGTTCGTTTGGCGAATGGAGTGCATCGGTATCTAGGCCGAAGCCCATTAACACCGTGTCAAGACCAAGTTCTTTTTTGAACAAGGCCACGATAGGAATGCTGCCTCCGTCCCGAGTAGGAATAGGAGTTTTGCCCCATACTTCTTCAAACGCGAGACTTGCTGCTTTAAATGCTTTGGAATCAGTGGGCGTAACAGCGGGTTCACCACCGTGGTGTGCAGTTACTTTTACTTTTACTGATTTAGGGGCGATAGAAATAAAATGCTTCGTAAACAATTCAGTGATCTCAGCAGGACTTTGATTCGGAACTAACCGCATGGAGATTTTTGCGGAAGCCTTGGAAGGTAAAACTGTTTTTGCCCCTTCGCCTGTGTAGCCGCCCCAAATTCCGTTTACGTCTAATGTAGGGCGTGTGCCGGTGCGCTCAAGGGTGGTGTAGCCTTCCTCTCCTTGGATTTCGTTGATGCCCAACTCATTTTTGTATTCATCTAAATCGAATGGTGCTTTATTCAGGGCTTCCCGATCCGCTGAAGAAAGGTCTGCTACTTTATCATAAAAATTCGGAATGGTTACACGACCGTTTTCATCGTGCATAGAGGCAATCATTTTACTCAGCACATTGGCGGGATTAGCGACCGCGCCTCCATAAACACCTGAATGCAAATCGCGATTAGGACCCGTCACCTCCACTTCCAAATAACTCAATCCACGCAAGCCAGCGGTAATAGACGGCTGATCCAACGAAATCAACGAAGTATCGGAAATCAAAATCACATCAGCCTTGAGTTTGGCTTTGTTTTCTTTTACAAATGTGCCGAGGTTATCAGAGCCTACCTCTTCTTCTCCCTCAATCATAAACTTAACATTGCAGGAAAGAAGGCTGTGCTTCATCAAAATTTCAAATGCTTTAATATGCATGTAAAATTGCCCTTTGTCATCGCATGCACCGCGAGCATAAATTTTTCCATCGCGCACAGTTGGCTCGAAAGGAGGAGTCTTCCATAACTCAAGCGGGTCGGGAGGCTGCACATCGTAGTGTCCGTACACTAACACGGTAGGTTTTGAAGGATCAATTATCTTCTCACCAAAAACAATTGGATGGCCTTTGGTTTCGCAAAGCTCTACTTTCTCTGCGCCAGCATCTTTTAATTTTTGTGCTACGTACTCTGCCGCCTTGCGCACATCGGGTTTGTGTTTGCTGTCAGCACTGACGGAAGGGATTCGCAGCAATTCAAAAAGCTCGGCAAGAAAAAGGTCTTGGTTAGATTGGATGTATTGGTGGATCATTTTAGTTGATTTTGAATGATAATAGTAATTCAATTTGAGCAAATATAGTAGTTGTTTGAATCTAAAATCATTATCGGTTTTCATAAAATTACCTGATGATCTCCAAGGTCTTGGTTCTATTATGGTAAAGCTCAATGAACGCATTCTAGTACAATCGCAGCTACTAGTTAAACAAAGGCGTAAGGGATGTGGAGCGAATGGATTATCAACAATTTGCAGATTTAGTCATTCGTGTTCCAATTTAGATACACATTTGCTACAGAAAGATGTACCTCCTTTTTTAACATGTTGACAAATTCGGTATCTGTCATTTTTTCCTGGTGCGCTTTCAAAGCGATCCATAGTTTCGTCAACACGTTTTTGCCCCCCGCATTGTAAATATCTTTTGCCCCCGAATGGAGCTTACATTGATACCACCCATAATTTTTAGGACCCATCCCCAACGTA
>JBBSCN010000181.1:0-6478 GCA_038250265.1 Cytophagales bacterium
ATTTTGGATGTGCCCATCGAGTGGAACGAAAAGGATCTAGAATACTCTGGCCCCGTAGAAGAAAAGCTAAAACCAATCATCGAAGACTTGGAGTTCAAAACCATGGCTCCACGGATTTTTGCGAGTACCCCCGGTTCTACCATTACCACGCCCGCCTCCACTAAAAAGCCGGCACAACTTTCCATGTTTGGCGGAGGCGATGAAACTGCTGTGGCTCAATCGGATAATACAGAAAAGAAATTACTGGATCCATCAATTGTAAATTATAAGAAATTAACAGACGATGAGGCTAATCAGTTAGCGGTAAAGCTAAAATCGCAAAAAGAATTTTCGTTTGATGTGATTACCGATCATGCCGATCACTTTGATTTTGTGATTACCGGATTGCTTGTATCTCACGCGCCCACAGAGGCTTTTCAAATTGAAGAAAAATCAATTAGCGCATTTAAAGATGTTTTTGCCGATGAGGGGATCATCAAAGTTGGGCACAACATTAAATTACCAATGCTTGCGCTGAAAAAAGTGGGTATTGAAGTGCGGGGCACGTTGTTCGATACCATGCTTGCCCATTATTTAATTGAGCCAGAAGCTTCGCACGACCTTGGTATCATTTGCAACCAATACCTGGGCTACCAACTTTTGCCTGAAGAAAATTCAAATACTCCTTTTGAACGTGTCGATCAATCCTTGCAACTCAAACAAAAGCTGCAGAAGGAATTGGAGAAACGCGGACACTCAAGACTAATGCGCGATGTGGAGATGCCGCTAGTACATGTGCTTGCCGCGATGGAATACGAAGGGGTAGCCTTAGATGAACAAGCGTTGAAGTGGATGTCTGAGGCGCTACAGAAAGACAGCGAAAAAGTGCAAAAGGAGATATATGAAATAGCAGGACAGGAATTTAATATCGGTTCTCCGAAGCAACTCGGTGAAGTCTTGTTCGATAAGATGAAATTGATGGACGGTAAAATCAAGAAAACAAAGACGGGCCAGTATGCAACGGGTGAAGAGGTGCTTGCGAAGTTGGCTGAAGAGCATGCGATTGCGAAAAAGATTTTGGACTATCGCGAATATGAGAAGCTGCGATCTACCTATGTGGATGCGCTCCCAAAAATGGTGAGCCAATTTGACCACCGTGTGCATACAGATTACCGACAGGCAGTGGCCGCTACGGGAAGATTGAGTTCTAACAATCCGAACTTGCAAAATATTCCGATCCGTACCGAAAAGGGGCGACAGATACGTGGAGCGTTTGTTCCGCGCGATAAAAATTTTCTATTTATGTCTGCCGACTACTCGCAAATTGAGTTACGCATTGCAGCCTCGTTTGCCAAAGATGAAACGATGATTGAAGCATTCCGCAACGGTCGTGATATTCACACGACAACAGCGGCTAAAGTTTTTAAAGTGGAGCTCGCCAAAGTTACGCCTGACATGAGGCGCAAAGCGAAGGAAGTAAATTTTGGAATCCTCTACGGAAGCACTGCCTTTGGTTTAGCCCAAAACTTAAACATATCGCGCACCGAAGCGGCAGAAATCATTGAATCGTACTTCAAAGAGTTTTCAGCCATCAAACGTTACATGGATGACAGCATTAACCTCGCCCGCGAGAAGGAATACGTAGAAACCATTTTAGGCAGGCGAAGATATTTGCGTGATATCAACTCTCGCAATATTTCTACACGCGGCTTTGCTGAGCGCAACGCCATCAATGCGCCCATCCAAGGCAGCGCAGCCGACATTATTAAAATTGCGATGATCAACATCCATCGCTGGCTACAAAAAGAAAAACTGCAAACCAAAATGATCATGCAAGTGCATGACGAATTGGTGTTCGACCTTCACCACTCCGAACAAGAAATTGTAAAGCCTAAAGTGCAAGAGCTCATGAAAACAGCGGTGCTACTGGATGTTCCCATGGAAGTGGAGGTGGGGATTGGAAAGAATTGGCTAGAGGCGCACTAAAGTTTGTAAATTAAAAGTAGAAAGGAACAGTTTTATGAAATAATAGAATCCATTGTCGCTCTAAAGACCGTATATTGGAGGAGAAGAACATATTTTTAGGAGCAAATGGGCACACGTTCGACTAACATAGCACTACTTTTTTTTAGCCGAACAGCCGATGCAGAGGCCGCAGAAAAACCTCTACTAAAAGGAAATGATCTTCGCCTCAACCAGCTTGCTTCCAAAATATTAATAAACCATTCCTTAAGGCATCTCAGTTCCCTTCATTTGCCGCTTTTTATAATTGACCAGACGAAGCAATCGGGCACCAACTTCGGGGAACGGCTTTCTAATGCATTTGAGGAAATATTTAAAAAGGGATATAGTGCCGTTGTTGCGGTTGGAAATGATACCCCGGAAATAAACAGAATAGATTGGCAAAAGACCATTTTTTCATTGGAGAAAGGTCAAAACGTTATTGGTCCTTCTCATAGGGGTGGTGCCTATTTAATCGGGCTTACCAAGCAATCATTTCAAGCCGGAGCCTTTCAAAGCTTGCCATGGCAAACAAAAAATATTTTTTGCGATTTGAGGAAGCTCGCCTCGTCTGAATCTCCTGCCCTTATCTTGCCCGCGTTTCGCGACATTAATACCATCCGGGATTTGACTCGCTTTATAAGCGGATCTACAGAAGATTTGCTCAAAAAAATGATCCGATTGTTCAAGGAATTATTTTTTCCAGGCATCAGACCTATTAATTTTTTTCAGGTTTTCATAGAAGAAACAAACCTTGTTCAACATGGCTTAAGGGCTCCTCCTGTCTACTAGCCCTTCTTTTTAAGCCCTTTTAAGGCTTTCTAAAATCATTTTATTTTTTTAACAATTCTATTTGTATGCAAAAGATCTATACGATCATTCTATTTAGTTTTTTTTATTGTGCCAGCACCCAGGCGCAAAGCATCCTATCGGTGCTGATAAAAACTGATCAAGGCGATAGTCTATTTAATGTAGCGGTATCTTTAAAAAACACCCAAGCGAATACGTCTGTTAGCAATTATACCAACCGGCAAGGTATTGTGGTATTCTCAAATCTAGTGGTTGGAGAATACGAATTGGTCATTCTTGAATCTTCAGAATATAAGGAACAATCTCAGAAAGTCACCCTTGCCGAAAATGAAAGTAAAGAAGTGATCATTTCGATAACCAAAAATAATGTCACCACGCTGGAAGAAGTAACGATTCTATCTACCCGTTCTGCGCAAATAAATTTAAAAGATGCAGAAGTATCCTCGTATGTTACGTTGAAGGAAATTCAAGCACTACCGATGGAAGGCCGCGACATCACCAGAAGCTTATATCGCTTACCCAATCTGACCATTGCAACGTTGGGTTATGCCGAATCGCCTAACGTATCGATCAATGGCTTGAATGGTATTTACACCAATTACATGATTGATGGCATGGACAACAATGAGCGATTCTTGGGAAATGTTAAATTCAATACCCCAATTGGCTTTACCAAAAGTGTGACGGTGCTTACCAACAACTATTCAGTAGAATATGGGAATACGAGCAATGGCATTGTAAATCTAGAAACCCGATCGGGGTCGAACGATTTCACAGGCGAGGTTTTTTACTTGACCCGTCCTGGCTCTTCCATTGACAGCAAATCTCCTTTTGCCAATTTAGATCTATCGGGCAATCCGGTAAAGGATGGCTTTCAACGAAACCAATTTGGCGTAGGCATGGGCGGAGCTATCAAAAAAAACAAAACCTTCTATTATGTAAACGTAGAACAGACCTACGATAAAAAGGATAATCTTTTAAATGTGCCTGCGTTAGGTGTAAGCGAAATAGTACAGGGAAATAATAGTTTCACGTATGCCTCTGCAAAAATTGATCATTACTGGAAAAAAAATTTCCATACAAGCCTTCGCGGAAATCTGGGATGGTTTGACATTGATCGGCAGGGTGGCGGTTTAGAGGGCGGCACCAATTTTCCGTCTTCGGCCTCTCGGCAAGAGAATAGAACGTATCTTATTGCCATGAAAAACCAATACAGAATTGGTCAACGGTTGCAGGCGGAAACAAATTTCCAAACTTCTTACTTTCGATGGAACTACCGTCAACCCAATAACACTACCTTGCCCACTGTAAACGTGCAAGATCCAACAGGAAGAATAATTGCAAACCTAGGCTATGCCGGGGCTATCTTCGATGATTCCGAATACACCAATCAAATCCAACAAAAGTTTTTCCTCACTAAAGGGAAACATTCTTTAAAAGCAGGGGTAGAATTTACCACCTCCGATTTTAAACTGCTCGCGGGCGGAAACCCCAATGGCCAATACACAGTGAGGCTAACCCAATTGCAATTGGATAACGTAAAAGCAAAAAACTTGGGGGCTTCTTTGAACGTACAGGATATACCTGCCGATGTTTCTGTCCTCTCCTATGATGTTGAACTTCGTCCGAGTGTTTTCGGTAAAACACAAAATGTTTTTAATCTTTACCTCGAAGATCAATATGCCGTGAATAAAAATTTAAATGTGGTGCTGGGCTTACGCTACGACTATGATAATCTATCAAAGGCGGGTGGCAATAAAGGGGACTTTAATAACTTGGCTCCACGCACCAGTTTTAATTATGCGATCAAAGGAAGGCACGTGATACGGGGTGGATATGGAATATTTTATGATAAGGTAAAATACGCTGTGCAAAGCGATAATCTCCAACTCAGCAACAACTCGCCCGATTTTTTAAAACAGTTGGCAGAATTGCAACGCCTGGGGATTTTAGATCCCACGGCCGATTTAAATCAAATAACTTTTCCGGGAAATCTGTTGGTCAGACCAACAGGACCTATTACATATCTAAATGGCCCCACCGCGGAGAACAGCCAAGGGTTGCGCGACAATCGATTTAACACGAACTATCGGATCCAAAATCCAAATGGGTTGGATAACCCCTTCTCGCATCAGTTCTCACTCGGCTACCAATATAAAATTGATGACCATAGTTTATTTTCTTTAGACATCGTGCATACCGAAACCAACAACCTGTACACCATCGTGGATCTCAATAGTCCTGCCCCCTATAAATTAAATGATCCTACTGCCACCGTTACCAACGTGAGGACGCAAGCCGCAGCTAACCTAACTAGGCCCATACCGATTGTTAACAACACGGCTACTATTAATGGGCAAGTATTAAGGGGTGTAGCCCGTGATATTTTTATGACTACCACACAAGGCAAGGCAATTTACTCCGCAGCAAATTTTGTTTTACAACGGACAAAGTCGACAGACAGTAAAGTGAGTTACCGCGTAGCCTACAGTTTAGCCTTCATTAAAAATAACTCGGAAAGTATTAACACGCGCGCTTTGGATGCGAATGACTTTGAAGCCGAATGGGCCTATGGAGATAATGATAGACGCCATGTTATCACTGGATTCCTTACTTGGTATCCGATCAAAAACTTTACGGTTACCCCAGCCCTCCTCTATCAAAGTGGCCAGCCTATCACGTATTTAGCTCGGGCTACCGACTTTGGTGGTACGACCGATCTAAATGGAAATGGAGAAAGTTTCGGTCTACCGGCCGACCGCCAGCCAGGTGAAGCACGCAATAGCGGAAGATTACCGGATGCTACTACGTTTGATATATCACTCAAATATCAAATAGCTATAAAAGGCAAGCCAGCTATTGAGATTTCGGCTGATGTTTTCAATTTGTTGGATGCCGAAAATTTAACAGGCTATAACTCAACCCGAGGCGTAAGTAACTTAAACCAGTTCGGCCCTTCCACCGCGAATACGTTGGTCAAATATTCCACCGCTCCTCTTCGCCAGTTTCAATTTGGGCTTCGTTACATTTGGTAAATAAATTGGGATATGAAGGTGGATAAATCCAAGTTGGGAGAACTGACCGCTTACCTGAAAGAGAAAAAGATTCTTTCTGCCACAGAATTTATTTCCAAAGCCGAAATGCCGGGTGAGGGAAATATGAATTACACACTTCGGGTATTTGTAGACGAAAGAACGTTTATAGTAAAGCAAGCGAGGCCGTATGTAGAAAAATATCCAACTATAGCCGCGCCTGAAAATCGTATTCTGGTGGAAAGTAAATTTTATCAACTCATAGCCACGGATATTTTTTTAAAAAGCAGAATGCCTGTTTTAAACTTTACAGATAAGGAAATGCATTTGATCGTAATGCAAGATTTAGGTGCCGCCAGCGATTTTACCTTCTTGTATAAAAATCGGCAGGTGTTAGCTACCGAATCAGCAATTGCTTGCGCCCAATTTTTATCCACTCTTCACGCGAATTTTAAAAAAGAAGGTCACAATGAGTTGATGGCCAATCGTGAATTAAGAAAATTGAATCACGAACATATTTTTATTTACCCATTTTTGGAAGAGAACGGGCTCAATCTAGACAGTGTTACTCCAGGCCTGCAGGAATTTTCATTGCGTTACAAACAGGATGTGCGCTTAAAAGAGGTGATTGAAAGATTGGGTAATAACTATTTGAG
>JBBSCN010000182.1:0-6458 GCA_038250265.1 Cytophagales bacterium
GCCCAATGGCAGTAGCTACTTGTATTCCCTTGTTGATATCAATGATGGCGATGTAGACCTGATTGTCTGGGGCTACTGTATATCCGGCAACAGCCAGTAAACTCCCGTCAGGGGAAACGGAGGAGGCATAGAACATTCCCTTGGATCCATCTCCAATTTCAGATTCGAATTTCTTAAGCATGTCGCCCGTGTTTGCATTCCAAACGCGGACTGTTTTATCTTCTGAAACCGAAATTATTTTTTGGCCATCCGGGGTAAAGTTCAAGTTTTGAACTTTGGCTGAATGCCCCATTGAGTTGATAAGAACCCTCGGGGCACTCGACTGACCCATAGAGGTGTTAACAACAAAGCTAAAACAGAGTATAAAACCTATGAGCTTTTTCATTCGATGATAAAGATATTGAGTTTTAAATATAATCATTTATACGCTTAACTTCTTGATTAGTAAACGGGTTATCAAAAGTGGCCAAAATCAGGACGTTTTAGAACCCAGTCTTACTCTTTAAACGATTTAGTTACGCTCCAAATGACCATTTTAAGAATTCGGGCATGGCTTCCGCCCATGTTTCGGTATCGTGCTTGCCGCCAGGCATTTCATAGTATTGAATGTCCTTAAAAGGACGATATCCTTTCTTTGTTAATTCGGCAATTAGATCGAGTGTGTCGTCAATTGAATCAATTATGCCATTTCCGTTTCGGTCGCTAAACTCGTCCTGGGTGCCAGTTTGAAACCAAAACTTCATATCCGGCCGAAACTTTCCATTGCGGATGTGCTGATGCATGATTCGATCTCGATGATCTGAATAGAACATACTCTTTGTATCCCGTTTTCGCCACCACAATGAGCCGCTGAATACGCCTACTTTTTTGAAAACTCCGGGATGGTTCCAAGCGATATCCAACGCGCTAAGCCCGCCCATGGAATACCCCGCAATCGCATTAGTCTCTGCATTTAAATCGATCGGGTAGCGGTATTCCAAATAGGGTAGTAGATGGTCAATTAAGTAGGCGGAATAGGGCTTTGCTTTACTGCCGCGCTGCTTATAGTCTACTTTGGAAGCCACCCCATATTCTTGAAGCCGATCCCCGGCAACTACTGCGGCTATTGCAATTTGTGGTATAACTCCCATTCGGGTAAGCGTTTCCGCAGCCTCTTGCACTCGCACTTTTTGGTTATCTTGTCCGTCATTCAGCAACAAAAAGGGGTATTTGTCGATCGTATTTTCAAAGCCTTTTGGCAGAATGAGTTCTACGTCTACATCCCGGTTCAGCAATTTTGAATGGATGCCGGATATTTTTTCAACCGTATAAATTGTGTCTTTTGATATTTCTTCGTCCACTGTTTGTGTTTCAGGTAATATTTGTCAATTTTAATGCATTCAAAAATACAGAATTCAATTTTGTGATAAACATGATGGAAGTCCTTGTTAGTTAATGATTGAACATAGAACCTTTGCCTATGCCGCACGAACATCTTCACCGTTGGTACTCGCCCTGTCTTAGCCGGGATATTGAAGTATTGTCCTTTGGCCATCAGGGCTATCCCGTTATCCTGTTTCCAACTTCCATGGGGCGGTTTTATGAAAACAAAGATTTTAAATTAATCGAGAGCGTCAATTGGTTTTTGGACAATGGTCTGGTAAAAATTTATTGTCCTGATGGAATTGATTCAGCCAGTTGGTACAACAAGAATATTCATCCGGCCGATCGGGTGAGAAACCATATTTGGTATGATCAAATGCTGCTGCAGGAATTAGTTCCGTTGGCGCAGCGCGAAACGGGTGTTGGCAGAGTGGCTACAGCAGGTTGTAGCTTTGGCGGCTACCATGCTTCTAATTTTGGGTACAAACACCCCGAAGTAGTGAAATACATTTTCAATATGGGTGCCGCTTTTGATATTAAAGATCAATTGGATGGATATTATGACGACAGCGTGTATTTCAACAATCCTGCGGATTTTTTGCCGAATTCCAACAATGCTTTTCTATGGGACATGTTTACCGTGCTAGGCACCGGCACCAATGATATGTGTTGGGGTGCGAACGAAAAAATGGCGGGCATACTACGCAACAAGGGAATGCACCACTGGCTAGATGTGCGGCACGGTGCCAATCATGATTGGCCAGTGTGGAGGGAGATGTTTCCACATTATTTGTCTTTGATCAAGTAACTACGAATGGTAGAAGATTATATCGAGCGGCAAATTGATCAACTAGGTAAAGCATTGCGAAAATGGTTATCTAAGATCATACTACTTCGAGAGCAAGGAAAGGAAAGCCATTGGGTGGAGAATTCTATTCAATCGGAGTTGAATTTAGACTTTAGCGAAATTATTCAGCAAGATAAAGCCGATGTTATTCCTTTTTTACAAAAGAGAATGATCGATAGAAATCTCGAAGCTGTAGCTGAAATTATGATTGAGCTTGCCAAATTCAACCTAGCTGATTTAGATAAAGCAGAAAGACTGAATCGAACAGCACTTACAATCTTAGCATATCTTGAAAAAACCAGTGCAACTTTTTCGTTAAGTAGAAAAGCTAAAATAGAAGAACTCAAAAAATCAATTTCAATTAACCTATAACGTCTATGAAAAAAATCGGAGTACTACACGGCATGGAGCGTTCTTTTCCGCAAGCCTTTGTGGAGCGCATTAATAAAATGGGTTTGAAAGACATCAAAGCCGAACCCGTGATGATAGACATGGTGTCGCAAGCCGAAAGCGATGAATATGCTGTCATAATTGACCGCATCTCGCAAGACGTACCTTTCTATCGTGCCTTTTTAAAAAATGCCGCAATCTCCGGCACGGCCGTTATTAACAACCCTTTTTGGTGGAGTGCCGATGAGAAATTTTTTAATAACGCGTTGGCCGTCAAGTTGGGGGTGCCTGTTCCTAAAACAGTAATCCTTCCTTCGCATGAGCGTCCCACCGACACTAGTGATGCTTCTTTTTCGAATCTCAAATTCCCACTCAGTTGGGAGAAAATATTTGAACATATTGGGTTTCCGGCCTACATGAAGCCACACGCTGGCGGGGGTTGGAAGAGTGTGTACAAACTCGACAACATGGATGATTTCTTCAAATCATATAGTGAAACAGGTCAGTTGGTAATGATGTTACAGGAAGAAATCATTTTTGACGATTACTTCCGTTGTTATTGCTTGGGTGGCAAGTATGTGCGCATTATGCAGTACGAGCCTCGCAATCCACATCACCTTCGCTACCAAAGCACCAATGGCCCTGCGTCTGCAAAATTATTGAAGCAAGTTCATGACTATGTCTTGCAATTATGTCATGCATTGGGCTATGATTTCAACACTGTAGAGATGGCTGTGCGCAATGGCATACCATACGCCATTGATTTCTGTAACCCGGCACCTGACGCAGAGGTAACTTCGGTAGGTCAAGAAAATTTTGAATGGGTGGTGGAGCATGCCACTAAAATGGCGGTTGAGCGAGCACAAGCGCAAAAGCCGGGAAAGGATAATTTGACATGGGGCACATTCGTGCGCGATGGAGTAGCTGGCTTTGAAAAGTCAATGGCCGCTGCCAAGGCTCCCGCGAAAGAAGTAAAGGCTAAGGCCGAGGAGAAAAAGGAACTTAAGGGAATCTCTAAAAACTCCGCTCGGCCTTCTCTCCCGATAGCTATTGGGATGAAGAAGGGAAAGGGTTGAGGTGAAGAAAATAAAGGTTTTTAGAGATGCCCCTAAGCAAAAAGCAAAAAAATAGAAATTGAACTAAACTCGTTTTGTCTGTCCAAATCTGTTAGAGGACCATTTTATTTATGGAGAAATTTACGTTAGGCGTTGAAGAAGAGTACATGGTGATTGATCCCGTTACGCGGGAACTGAAATCGCATGACCAAAAAATCGTTGAGCTAGCAGCACAGGCTTTTGGCGATCAAGTGAAAGCAGAAATGCATCAGGCGGTGGTAGAAGTAGGCACTGGTATCTGTAACAATGTAGACGAAGCCAGCGCAGATATAAGGAAATTGCGAAGGCATGTGGCTGAGGTGGCAGCGAGTTTGAATTTGAAAATTGGCGCGGCTGGCACGCATCCCTTTTCAGATTGGAGTACCCAGTTGATTACCCCCAACCCGCGCTATGATGCCATCGTGAACGAGATGCAGGAAGCAGCCCGCTCGAATTTAATTTTTGGTCTGCACGTGCATGTGGGCATCAAGGACAAGGACACGGCCATTCATATAATGAACACGGTAAGGTATTTTCTTCCGCACGTGTATGCACTTTCCACCAACTCGCCCTTTTGGGAAGGACGCAATACCGGCTTTAAATCTTTTCGCACGAAAGTGTTTGATAAATTTCCGCGCACGGGCATTCCTGATGAATTTGAAAGCTGGGACGTATTTAAAAATTATATCAATCTGCTTATCAGAACTAATTGCATCGACAACGCGAAGAAGATTTGGTGGGATGTGCGAGTGCATCCATTCTTCGACACCATTGAATTTAGAATTTGCGATGTGCCCTTGTTGGTGGATGAGACTATTGCCATAACGGCCATCTTTCAAGCGTTGGTAGTGAAACTGTACAAACTACGGATGCAGAACATGAGTTTTATTTTGTATCGAAGGGCATTGATTAACGAAAACAAGTGGCGCGCTTCTCGCTACGGCTTAGATGGCAAAATGATTGACTTCGGCATTCAGCAAGAGAAAGACACACGTGCGCTCATTGTGGAGTTGCTGGAATTTATTGATGATGTAGTAGATGATTTGGGAAGTCGAAAAGCAATTGAACAAGTATATGCTATTTTAAGAGACGGAACAGGAGCCGATCGACAGCTCGATGTGTATAGTAAAAAAGGAAATTTAGTGAGTGTGGTAGACTACATTACTGAACAAACTCTAGTGGGGGTTTAGTCGGTGGTTGTATGTTTATAGTATAAATGCCCTTTTTCCCTTTTCGTTCTGGCTCGACTTTATCGTAAATTTGGGTTTGAATAATTGAATACCGTGAATCACCATCCTTCATTTCTGCGCATAGCGATTTTAGACCTGTATGAGGGGGCTGCAAATGAAGGCATGCGCAGTATCCGTCAATTGATTGAAGAAATGAGCGCGGATTTTCATTTGCCATTGAAGTATGATGTCTTTCAAACACGCCTGACCGGGGAAATTCCTGACCTAAGTTATGATGCTTTTATTTCAAGTGGTGGCCCGGGTAGCCCGCTAGACAGTGAAGGCTCATATTGGGAGGGTGAGTACTTCGGCCTGATGGACACGATTCAAGAATACAATCAAAAACATACCGATGGCAAGAAACATGTGTTGTTAATTTGTCATTCATTTCAGATTTATTGCCGATATTATGGGTATGCAAAGGTGTCTAAACGCAAGTCGAACTCTTTCGGAGTCATGCCTATGCAAAAAACATTTGAAGGGCATCACGATCCGCTGTTGCGATCGTTGGGCGATCCCTTTTGGGCGGTAGATTCACGTGATTATCAAATTACGGAACCGGATGATGAAAAAATAAAACAACGGGGTGGATCGATCTTATGTTTGGAAAAGTATCGGCCTACGGT
Source organism: Cytophagales bacterium (assembly GCA_038250265.1). Classification (GTDB taxonomy): domain Bacteria; phylum Bacteroidota; class Bacteroidia; order Cytophagales; family Cyclobacteriaceae; genus ELB16-189. Next base: position 5,549 of record JBBSCN010000182.1, read on the forward strand.
GGATTTGGAACGTGCCGTGATGGCGATTCGGTTTGATGATGCTTTTATAGGCACACAGTTTCATCCCGAAGCCGATGCAGTGGGTATGCGGATGTACTTGTTGCGCGATGACAAAAAACACTTAGTAATTGAAAAGCACGGAGAAAAAAAATATTGGGAAATGTTAGATCACCTGAACGATCCCGATAAGATCATGCAAACCAATCGCGCGGTGCTTCCGCGGTTTATCATGATGGCCATGCAACACCGTCTGAATCCTGTGAATGTATGATTGCTCTCGCCCGTGACCATTTCAATGGCCAGTTTTCTGAAAAAAAGTACCAGGAATTTCTAGATGATCTAAACACTAGCTATCAACACACGATTCCCTTTCGTGTGGCAGAAACGCCCGTTTTTATTGGAAATGAATTTAAGGAAAAACTTTTAAAGGGAGCGGATGAAATTATCGACTTCATCGTGCAGCCTGACTTTAACCAGAAAATGGCGGCTGCTTTACCAGCTTCATTGGCCGTACCAAATGAAACGAAGCACACATTATTTTTGGCGCTTGATTTTGCCATTTGCACCACCGAAAGCTTAGAACTGGTTCCCAACCTAATAGAAATGCAAGGCTTTCCTTCTTTGTTTGGCTATCAAGATTTCTTGGGAAATAAATTTCGAGAACACTATCACATTGAAGATAAATGGGATTTTCATTTTGGTAAAACATCTGCTGAATACTGGGATCTTTTGAAAAGAACTATTATTGGCAATCATGCCCCCGAAAATGTGGTGCTACTAGAGATAGATCCGCTAAAGCAAAACACGACCATCGATTTTTTGATCACGAAAGCGCACATCGGCACGCCATTGGTACACATCGGTGATGTAATCATTCGCGGACGGAAGTTGTTTTACAAAAACGCTGGAA
>JBBSCN010000183.1:0-6357 GCA_038250265.1 Cytophagales bacterium
AATTTATACGATACTCTTTACCTAAATGTCGAGTACGAAAAATTGAGCAACCAACAGGAGAAATTTACAATCGGAAAACTAACAACACCGTTGCATCAAACAATTAGCGTCACCTTAAAACCCCAATCAGTTTACAACACACCGAACAAAACATTCGCCTATCACTTGGAGGGAAAGAGGTATAAATATGTAGGAGGAAATTGGAGCAATAGCAGAATTCAATTCAACACTCATGAACTAGGACAATTCACGCTGTTGACGGATTCTATTCCGCCAGGCATTAGCAGAATTTATTGCAACAATCAAACCGCTCGATTCCGGATTTCTGATAACCTATCGGGCATTGCCAGCTACGAGGCAACCATTGATGGCGAGTGGCTATTGATGAAATATGATTATAAAACGGGTATCGTTCAATCGGAAAGATTTGAAAAAACAAAACTTCTGAAAGGTGATTTTCAATTAAAGGTAATCGACCGAGCAGGCAACGAAAAAATTTATAACCAAAAGATTTTGTAGTTTCATCCATCAAAAATTTCAATATTTCAAATAACCACAATATGGCACTCACCGTAGGAACTAAAGCACCCGATTTTAAGACCTTAGATCAAGACGGAAACAGTGTAAGTCTTTCTGATTTCAAAGGACATAAAGTTGTTTTATACTTTTATCCCAAGGACATGACCCCCGGCTGCACTGCAGAAGCTTGCAACTTGCGAGATAATTACAAAGCGTTGCAAAAAGCAGGGTATGAAGTTTTGGGTATTAGCTCCGATGATGAGAAGATGCATAAAAAATTTATCGCCAAAGAAAAACTCCCCTTTCGACTAATAGCCGATGTGGATAAATCCGTTCACAATCAATTCGGAACGTGGATAGAGAAATCCATGTATGGGAGAAAATATATGGGTACAGCTCGAGTCACCTATATCATTGATGAGAGTGGAGATATCACCGAAGTAATTGAGAAGGTCGACACTAAAAATCATGCGCAGCAAATTCTCGGAGGCGGCTCGCCTGCTCCAGAAGCCAAAAGAAAATCCGTTGCAAAAGCAAAAAAAGCAGCGCCTAAGAAAACTGTAAAGGCCGCTAAAAAGCCAGTTAAGAAGGCAAAGAAAAAGTAACAGAGCCAAACCATGGCATCAGGAATTGATACACTATTGGAAATTAATGCGCTTGCATGGGACTTTCACAATGCCAATCCCGCGAATATTAAAAAAGGTCATATGGCTCCTTCGGAAATTCAATTGCTCCTGCGGAACCTAAGCAACAATAAGGTTCGCTATATTTTAATTGGAGGCTTCGCAATGGCTTTTCACGGATTGCCTCGGGCTACCGGGGACATCGACCTTTGGATTGATAACAATCCCGACAATATGGAGAGACTTAAAAAGTCTTTAATTGAAACCGGATTTACAGAGGCATCTGCACTGAGAAAAACAACTCAATTAGCACCCGGGTTTGCTATTTTCAATTTGTTGGAGTCAGATTTTAAAATTGATCTGGCGCATTCTATTAAAGCGTTTAAGGAGGAAGATTTTAACGCCTGCTTTCATCGAGCGAAGATCGCTGACTATAAAGGTGTAAATGTGCCTGTGATGGATGCAACCGATCTGCTAACAGAAAAAATAAAAACTAATCGCTTAAAGGATTTAGTAGACATAGATTTCTTGAAAAAACTACTGAAATTGAAATAACCAAGCAAGTTATTCTTCCTTCGTCCACCCCATTGTTCGCTTCACCGCTTTTTGCCAGCCCTTATAAAGAGTGGCTCGAGTAGCATTATCCATGTTTGGTGTAAATCTTTTTTGAATCTTTCTATTCCGGGCAATGTCTTCCTTTTTCCAGAAGCCACTTTGTATACCTGCTAAATAGGCAGCCCCCAAGGCAGTCGATTCAATTACTTCGGGCCGCTCCACTTCCGTTCCTAAAATATCAGCTTGAAACTGCATGAGAATATTATTCGCGCAAGCACCTCCATCTACTTTCAAACTTGCCAATTGAATGCCCGCATCTTCTTGCATCGCATTTAATATATCTTTAGTTTGATAAGCTAATGATTCAAGCGTGGCTTTGATCAGATGATCTTTGCCGGTATCACGAGTAAGTCCAAAAATTGCTCCCCGCGCGTACATGTCCCAATAGGGCGCACCTAAGCCAGCAAAAGCGGGAACCACGTACACCTCATTGGAGCCAAGTGCTTTCATCGCAAAATATTCCGAATCTTTGGATTGGTCAATTAAATGCAAACTATCGCGTAGCCATTGCACGGCCGCACCCGCAATAAACACACTTCCCTCCAATGCATATTCCACTTTTCCATCCAAGCCCCACGCAATGGTGGTAATCAACCCATTTTTCGATTGCTGAATTTTTGTGCCCGTGTTCATCAACATAAAGCAACCCGTGCCATAAGTATTTTTTGCCATACCCGGCTCAAAGCAAGCTTGGCCGAACAAGGCTGCTTGCTGATCGCCCGCTACTCCGGAAATCGGAATCTGTACCCCATTCAAATCAAAAAATCCAAAATTTGCCGCAGAGGGTTTTACATCAGGCAATAAGCTTTTAGGAACAGTTAACTCACTTAATAATTTTTCATCCCATTTCAAGGCGCGAATATTAAAAATCAGCGTGCGCGATGCATTGGTATAATCCGTAACGTGGCTTTTCCCATTTGTCAATTTCCAGATCAACCAACTGTCAATCGTGCCAAACGCAAGCTCGCCTTTTTCTGCCCGCTGCCGAGCGCCAGCAACATTATCTAAAATCCATTTTATTTTTGTTCCTGAAAAATAAGAATCGATGACCAAGCCTGTGTTGTGCCGAACGTAATCGGTAAGGCCTTTCAATTTTAATTCCTCACAAATCGAAGCCGTGCGTTTATCTTGCCATACAATCGCATTGTAAATAGGTTCTCCTGTTTTGCGATCCCATATAACTGTTGTCTCTCGTTGGTTGGTGATCCCAATCGCCACAATTGATTTCGCCTCTACTTTATTTTCGGCAATTACTTTTTGCAACACGCCAAGCTGCGTACTCCAAATTTCATCGGCATCATGCTCCACCCAGCCCGACTGTGGAAAAATCTGTGTGAACTCTTGCTGCGCTATTCCCACGATAGATCCTTTTTCGTCAAATAACACTGAGCGAGAACTAGTAGTGCCTTGATCGAGGGCGATAATGTATTTCGTCATACCGTAAAGAATTTAGAAGTCAGGAGTTAGGAGTTAGGAGAATACCAGCAAATAGTAAATGGCAACCAGAAACATTTTTTACTAGAATATCGCTCGATAAATTAATACACCCAACACCCCTCCAACAATAGGCCCCACAACCGGTATCCACGCATACCCCCAGTCTGATTTTCCCTTTCCATGAATGGGCAAAATGGCATGCGCGATGCGGGAACCTAAGTCACGTGCGGGGTTTATTGCAAAGCCAGTAGTACCACCCAAACTCAAACCAATCGCAATGATTAGCAAACCTACAACGATTGGGTTCAGGCCTAAAGCAAATTGATTAACGCCAATAAATAACAAACCTAACACTAATACCATGGTAGCAATGATCTCGCTGATCAAATTACTGAATGTGTTTTTGATAGCCGGTGCGGTGCAAAATACCGCTAGCTTCGCTCCTTGATCAGGTGTCTCTTTCCAATGAGGTAGAAAGTGCAACCAAACCAAGGTAGCCCCAACAATTGCTCCAGCGAATTGAGCAAGGATATAACCCAGCACAAGATCTGTAGCAAAACTTCCGTTGATTGCCAAGGCAATTGTTACCGCGGGGTTTAGGTGCGCACCACTGATGGTTCCTACTGCATAGATGGCTAACATCACGGCTAACCCCCACCCGATGACAATGGTAAGCCAACCGGCACTTTCAGCTTTTGACTTTTTTAATACAACAGAGGCAACTACTCCGTCTCCTAATAAAACCAGAAGCATTGTGCCAAAAAATTCTGCTAAATAGGCATTCATACAAAATCAGGTTTGGTTTTTTAGAATAGTACTTGTGAAAGACGTGAAATCAGATAGACTATTTTCAATTATCTGTTGAACAATTTGCATGTCAATATTTTGATAGGCATGCACAGACAGGTTTCTAAAGCCAACCATCCTTTTCATTTTCTCAGCTATTTAATGGCTGATTATACTAGATTCACCTAAAATTCCAAAAACGGCTCGCGAATCTCTAGGTACGCCCAATTTTTTCTTCTTCACTAAATAATTTGCGAGATCGATAGCTGCTTCGCAAGCACGCTGCAGGTTTAAAATAATTGAATCCTGTCTTCTGTAATCAATGCCAAACAAATCATTTACATTACGGTATTCCTCGTTTATTCTGCGAAGGCTTCGTTCTATGAATGTACACTTATTAAGTATGCCAATGTCTGAGATCATGAAAAAATTGTCCCTGATCGTTCTATTTCTTCCAATATACCCTTACGTTCTTCACTAAAACGCTGGTACATCGACATTACCAATGCTTCGTATCGTAAAGTTTGCTCTGAATTTTTACAAAAAATTAGAGTACCCGTAGAAATAATTTCAAATTTAAAATCTAAGGGTGTATCTCTTAGGTCTATTAAATCAATATCTCTCGAAATCGAGGCGGCTATTTCTTGAGTGATATTGAATAACGTTAATTTATCAATTGGATTTGGAAGAACGAGCGCCAAATCTACATCGCTCTCATCGGTCTGCTGGTTGGACGCAAAACTGCCAAACAAATAAATAGCCTCTACATCGGGGAAATATTTTTTAACAATATTAGAAATCTCAATTTCCATTAAACAAAAATAAGCATTTTACTCGCGTGACCGTTATTATCACGATTCAATCTCAATGTCCTCACTTTGTTGAACCACCGGGAGATTTTATCAACAGCGTTGCAGCCGCAGCGAACAACAACAATACTCCCGCAAAAAAAACAGCATTCCCCGAATCATTATTCAAAAAATTCTTCAGCACATGACCAAACGTAACCGTCTGCAAAATCATCGGCACAACAATCATCATATTGATTATTCCCATGTAAACACCATATCGTTCTTTCGGAATATTACCCACCACCAACAAATAAGGTATGCCCATCATACTCGCCCAGCCGATACCAAAACCTGTGATGGCCGGAAAGAGCAGGTATTTATTTTCAATAGTTGGAAAGAGAAGTAGACCGATGCCAGCCAATACCAAGCAACAAAAATGCACCAACTTAGGTGACGACTTTTTAACAAACCACACCAAACTAAAAGCTGATAAAAAGGTTACCACGTTGTACCAACCGTTTACGAGTCCAGTCCAACTAACCGCTTGTTCATAGGCAGTAGGATTTTCCGTAGGTGTGGTTTTCCATACCGATAATGCAATGCTCTTTGATGAGTTCTGCCAATAACAAAATAATCCGTACCACTGAAATAAATAGACCAATGCCAACTGCCACATTACCTTGGGCATGTCGAGGATGGCTTCCACAATCTCAACATTTTGAGCAAACATAATTTTGGTGAACCGATTGTGTTTTATCCATTCAACTACATTTTTTATCAACGTGGGATAAAAAATAGTAGGTAAGATCAAAATGATTAGAGCAGCATAAGCGATCACGGAGGTAAGCACGGAAATAAAAAATTGAATGACCAAACTTGGCTGACCTTCATTCTTTTTCGCGATTGCCTTAATTTCCTCGTCCGTTGGAACAATCTCGGAGGTTGTTCTCATACTCCACCAAATCGTGCCAATGGAACAGACAGCACCTAAAAAGAAAGACGCAAATACCCAGTTGGGAATAGAGCCTGTCTTTCCGATTACCAGCAATGGAAAAACAAAAAGCGAAAGATTGGCGAGCGTTTGACCAAGCCCGGTAAAAAAACTTTGTGTTTGAAAACCAGTAGGGCGCTGCTCATCATTCAGTTTATCAGCGATAAAGGCACGGTAAGGTTCCATGGCCGTGTTGTTGCCCACATCCAATATCCAGAGCAATCCGGCAGCCATCCACAACGCACTGCTAAACGGAAAAAAGAACAAGCATATGCTACAGAGAATCGCCCCGATAAAAAAATAAGGTTTCCTTCGGCCAAACTTAGGATGCCATGTCTTGTCGCTCAATGCGCCAATGATGGGCTGAATCAGAAGTCCTGTAACAGGTCCGGCCAAATTCAGCAGCGGTATTTCATCCGGACTTGCACCCAAAAAATCATAGATTGGATTGATGGCCGACTGCTGCAACCCAAAGCTATATTGAATTCCAAAGAAGCCCACATTCATATTGATGATTTGTGAGAACGTGAGCCGAGGCTTAGGTAGGGTCATTTCAATTCGTTAACCGATTCAAGTTGCGGAAAGGAAATGGAAG
>JBBSCN010000184.1:0-6266 GCA_038250265.1 Cytophagales bacterium
ATCGGGGAAAAGAAAGGCCAGGAAATTTACCTTTACTCGCTCGCAAGCCCAGAGGCAATCATTTTTTCCAAACTTATTTATAACTTCCTGTTATGTTCGATTTTATCTTTTTTGGGATTCGTACTGTTTGTTCTTTTTATTTCAAACCCGGTGGGCAGCAACTGGGTGTTTCTTCTTACAGTACTGCTGGTTTCATGGGGGTTTTCGGCTTCGTTGACGTTGCTTTCCGGAATTGCCGCCAAGGCGAACAACAGCAACGTGCTGATGACTGTTCTTAGCTTTCCAATTGTAATTTCCATTCTTCTGCTAGCAATAAAGATTACTAAGAATTGTATCGATGGGCTTGAAAGCAGTACCAGTTTTGATGAGTTGATTTTGCTATTGGCAATAAATTTCCTCGTTACGGCCGTCTCCTATTTACTGTTCCCGTATATTTGGCGCAGCTAATTGCAATGAATAAATCTTGGTGGAAAATATTGGCTGTCGCGCTGTTGGGCTATTCTGTCGTAGCCGGACTGTTGTTTGATGTGCCCAAGCTCAGCATTGTGAATGAAACGATCCGTGGATTGTACTTTCACGTCCCGATGTGGTTTGGAATGGTTTTTATGTTTTTGGCCTCTACATACTATGCCATTCAATATTTGAGAAAGCAGGATTCACTTTGCGACACCTTTTCTATTTCGTTTGCGAGTGTAGGGTTGGTATTCGGGCTGTTAGGAATTGTTACGGGTATGATCTGGGCCAACTACACGTGGGGTTCTCCTTGGCATGGAGATCCAAAACAAAATGGGGCGGCCATTGCGCTATTGGTTTATTTCGCCTACTTCATTTTAAGGGGTTCCGTTACAAATCAAGAACAAAAAGCCAGACTTAGCGCGGTCTACAACATCTTTGCCTTTACCGCGATGATCCCGCTCATATTCATCATTCCGCGCATGACTAGCTCAATGCACCCGGGCAGCGGGGGCAATCCCGGTTTTAATATGTATGACTTGGATAGTAGAATGAGGATGGTTTTTTATCCAGCCGTGCTCGGGTGGATTTTGATGGGCGCTTGGATCGCAACCCTGCTAATTCGTATACAGGTGGTAAAAGAAAAGATTGAAGATATAGAAGATGAACAAACTCGCTAAAATATTCAAAACAGCTTGCCTTCTCCTGGCGGGATTTTCGGCTTCTGCACAGGAGGCGGAAATGGCCGATACAATGAGGTCTAATGGTAAGATTTATGTGGTGGTGGCCATCGTGCTAGTCATTTTGATTGGCTTGATCGTCTACCTCGTTTTCCTAGACCGCAAAGTGGCGGCTTTGGAAAAGCGACTTTCGAAAAAACAATAAACTCAAATTGCGGTTGATCTAAGGGCTGGCAGTCGGCCAGGGATAGAAGCGGCACCCCGAAGTAGCTCGGGAGTGTGGGTGGCACGAGGAGTAGAGCGTATAGCCCCAAAGGCCGCCAAAAAGAAACTTTATTTTAATCTCGAAAGATTGTTTTAAGCTACCTTTGCTGTCTCGTAAATTGATCATTCTTATGAAGAAGTCGCACATGTTGGCCATTGGAGTTATTGCGGTGGCAATTGTTATCATCATTTCAACCGCGGGCGATGCCAGCACCTATGTCAATTTTGACCAAGCATATAGGTTGGCCTCCAACGGAAGTTCTACCCAAGTGCATGTGGTGGGGGAATTGCCAAAGGATGCCGCAGGGAATATTCAAGGCCTCGAAAATAGTGAGGACAAGCTTTCGTTCTCTTTTACGTTAATAGATGACAACAACAAAGAGCAGAAAGTGTATTATAATGAACCAATGCCTCCCGACTTTACGAAATCCGAGAAAGTGGTGGTGATTGGACTATATGAAAGTGATCGTTTTATCGCCAAAAAGATATTATTGAAATGCCCCTCCAAATACAACGAACAGAAGTTGAATGCTACCATTTGAAGGTGTGTTTGGCCACAAGCTTCAAGTTACAGGCTGCAAGCTGTTCAGCGCCTCAATCGTAAATCGTAATTCTTAAATCGTAATTCGGACTAATGCATTATCTAATTGGTAACCTCGGCCACCTTTCTGTAATCACCGCCTTTGTTTCCGCCTTACTCAGTTCGTTTGCCTACTGGAAAGCAACAACGCTTGCCGAAATAGAAAAGAAAACTTCGTGGTTAGAGAACGGAAGGTTTGCTTTCTACGTCCACGTTACATCCGTACTTGCTGTCGTGGCTTGTCTTTTCGTTATCATCTATAGTCATTATTTTGAATACCATTATGCGTACTCGCATTCCTCGCTTCATCTGCCGGCTCAATATATGTTGTCTTGTTTTTGGGAAGGACAAGAGGGAAGTTTTTTGCTTTGGATGTTTTGGCATGCTGTCATTGGAATTGTACTGATCAAAACGCAAAAGACATGGGAAGCCCCTACGATGGTAGTATTCACATTGGTGCAGGCATTCTTGGGGTCGATGATTTTAGGAGTGGTGATTCCGGTCATCGATTTGAAACTAGGCAGCTCGCCTTTTATTTTACTCCGCGATGCGATGGATGATCCCATCTTTAAAATTCAGCCGGATTTTATCCCCAAAGATGGCAACGGATTGAACGCACTGCTGCAAAATTATTGGATGGTCATTCACCCACCCACATTGTTTTTGGGCTTCGCGCTTACACTTCCGCCCTTTGCATTTTGCATTGCCGGCTTATGGCAGAAACGATATGTGGAATGGGTGAAGCCAGCTCTGCCATGGTCGCTGTTGGGTGGAGGAATTTTAGGGTTGGGGATTTTAATGGGCGGCATTTGGGCATATGAAACTTTGAATTTTGGCGGCTATTGGAACTGGGATCCTGTCGAAAATGCAGTTTATGTACCGTGGTTAATTTTAATAGCGTCCATTCACACCATGATTACTTACAAGAACAGTGGCACGGCTTTGAAGAGTTCGATTATTTTGGTGATTGCGGTTTTTGTATTGCTCCTGTACTCTACCTTTCTGGCACGAAGCGGCATTTTGGGCGATGCATCGGTGCACTCGTTTACTGACTTAGGTCTCTCCGGCCAGCTGCTGATTTACCTGTTGTTCTTCATGCTTGTCGCGATAGCTTTGGCAATCGTGCGCTGGAAAGAAATCCCTTCTTCTGAAAAAGAGGTTTCAACTTACTCGCGGGAGTTTTGGATTTTTTTGGGAGCGGTCACGTTATGTTTGATGGGCTTTCAAGTGTTATTGCCAACTTCTATTCCCGTTTACAACAAAATCATTTCCATGTTTGGAGGAACTTCTAATCTGGCACCGCCCGCAGATCAAGTAGGATTTTATTCAAAATTTCAATTATGGTTTGGAGTAGCGGTTGCATTTATTTCGGGTACGGGGCAGTTTTTCTGGTGGAAGAAAATCGATAAGGAAAAATTGAAAGCGGAGTTGCTGACTCCCATATTGATCACGTTACTGATTTTTGCATTGATAATTGCTGTTGCGAAAGTCTATAATATTCCCTACCTGATTTTAACCTTAGCGGGGGTTTATCTCATTGTTTCAAACCTCAAAGTGTTATTTGCCCTTGTAAAACTAAACCCTAAACTTTCGGGTGGAGCGGTGGCTCACATTGGCATTGGCATGATGCTGATTGGCGTGATGTTTTCCGCGGGGTACTCCAGAGTTGTGTCGCTCAACCAAAACGGCATGCTGATCTTAAAAGACGCACCAACAGAATTTAACCGCGACAATTTATTATTATTCATCAATGAGCCGCGCTCTATGGCGGGTTATGACATCGAATACCGCGGAGAGCGATTGGAGCCTCGCCACAAAAGCGGGTACATCAACAAAAATGATGTGGAGCTTACCTTCGATCCATTCAAGGTGATTGCTACAAAAGATATTGTGTTTCAAACCAAGCAACTTTATAAAGCAAAGGATACGATCGAGATTTACCCGGAGAATACGTTTTACGAAATCGAATTGCGTAAAGAAGGAAAATTGGCGGCCACGCTCTTTCCCCGCGTACAGATCAATCCAGCCATGGGTGGGTTTATTGCTTCCCCTGACATTAGGAGAAAAATGACGAGCGACCTGTATACGCATGTTTCTTTGCCGATGAGCAGGGAGGAAGAACCGGAGTGGGGAAAACCGGATGAAGTAAAGGTAAGGGCTAATGAAGAATTTTTCATCAATTCAAAATACAGCGCTGCATTGGAAGAAGTAACACGGATTGAAGAGATAGAAGGAATTAAAATAGAGGGTGAAGACGTAGCTGTGCAAGCAACAATAAAAGTGCAAGGCGAGCACGAGGCCTATTACGCGAAGCCAATTTTCTTGATCAAAGGCAAAACCCAAGTTGGGCGGCTGCCTGACGAGATCAACGACCTTGGAATTAGAATTACCCTACTGAACATCGTGCCCGAAACCAATGAATTTCTATTGGGGATAAACGCCCGCCAAAAAGATTGGGTGGTTGTAAAGGCGTTAGAAAAACCTTATATCAATATTTTGTGGCTGGGCACCTTCGTTCTGATGATTGGATTTGGAATGGCAATGGTAAGGAGATTCAAAGATTATTCTGCAAATCAAGACTAGGCTTCGTTTTCAAATCAATACTTTCATTAGCACTTTTCTTACGAATGATTTTTGTTTGGGTGATTGTCAGATCAATTCTGCCGATTTGGGTTGTAATAATTTGACACGCTTGGCGACTAATTTCAAAAGCTAACCACATGGCAAAGAAAAATAAGGCATCAAGATTCGTAAGCATTGCAATCATGATTTCCATAGGAGGAGGTGTTGGCTTTCTTGCCGGTAAGGTAGGCTATCAAGTTGGGGTTGCACTGTCTGAAAATGTGATCATACTATGGGCCGTTCTATTTATTCCTGCGTTCTTTTTGGTGGTTGGGTTTCACGAGGCCGGTCATGCCCTTGCAGGAATTTTGGTAAAATTTGATTTTAGGATGTACGTGGTAGGCCCTTTTATGTGGGAAAAAGGTGAAGCAAGTTGGAAATTCAAATGGAATAAAAATGTAAACACGGCAGGTGGAGTGGTCCTTTGCATGCCGACCGGCTCAGAAAATCTAAAAAATAGATTTTCGATCTATGCCGGGGGTGGGCCAATTGCAAGTCTGGTATTGGCAGGACTTTCCTATTTGATCTATTATGTGCTGTCGCCATTTGTAATAGGCTATCTGTTTCTGCTCATTGTATTTTTATCGTTGGTTATTTTTTTGGTCACGATAATCCCCCTGCACATGGGAGGTTTTACGTCCGATGGTGGACGTGTTTTGAATCTTCAGCGCGGGGGAGATAAAGCGAGATTTGAATTGTTGATCTTGAAGATTATTTCAAGCAGCGCAGGGGGGTTACGACCATCGTTACTAAATACTACTGAATTGGAGGAGGCTCTTACACTCGCCAAGAAGTTGCAAGCGCCTTTTGGAGTTTATCTTCATAGTTATTTTCACCAAGCCGCGTGGGATTTAGGAGACTTGGAAGCGGCAGAAAAGCACCTATCGAATTATGTTAGTGAAATTGAAAGTATTCCCGCGGGGATAAAAAATGCAGTGTGGTTGGACGCGGCTTTCTTCTTTGCCCTCGCGAAAAAAGACATTGCGCGAGCTGACTATTATTGGAATCAATTTACGCCATCTGCCATCATTCCTAAAGCGCAAATTTTTGCTACCGAAGCAGCAATGCTTTCACTAAAGAATCAGAGAGAAGATTCCATCATAAAGCTTGAATCTTCGATTAAGGAAATGCCTAATATACTGGATCGAGGAATTGGAGTTGCCCTACTGGAAAAAATGAATTCACTAAAGGTTCACCTTAATTGAAATTCTCTCGCACTTTGGCCAAAAAAGCCAATCCATGTTGCAATTCATCTCGCCAGCACGTTCAATTTTTTATATAATAGACATCGCGTTTCCAAAAGCTTCCCCCCGATAGCGTTTGGCAATACATAGTAATAATATCGTGGAGAATAGAAATTATTGCGATCTTGGTGACATTAGATTACTATGAATTTTTTAAATATCATTTTTTACTACGTTATTCTCATCCCGATATCCCATTTGCCGTACCCATTACTATACGGATTCTCTGATTTCCTATACGTATTGATGTACAAGGTGATTAGATATCGGAAAGATGTGGTTCTTCAAAATATTGCCAACTCATTCCCCGACAAATCGAAGCAAGAGCAATTGCAAATTGCCAGTGACTTCTATCGGCATTTTTGTGACCTAATTGTCGAAAGCCTAAAGGTATTTTCCATTTCAAAAAAAGAAGTTGACCAA
>JBBSCN010000185.1:0-6240 GCA_038250265.1 Cytophagales bacterium
CTCAATTACCATTTTAGCGACCTCACCCCTAGCCCCTCTCCAAAAGAGAGGGGAAGAGTTAGAGTGTATTTGTATTCCCTTATTTTCATTCGTTCACAACTATCTTAAAAGGCGGATTTAAACTTTCTTTTAATCCCATTGGCTTCACCCTTCTGGCTACTTCACTTTGTTTGCTTGCAAACATCACATCTGATTTAAGCGTTGTATAGTCAGCCCGCAGATCCTCTACCTCCGATTGCGCTCTACCAATTTGCCGTGTAGTCTTCTCGGCATAATGCGTATTGCTGATGTAGATCAAACCCAAAAAAACCACAAACAAAATTTTAGGCAAGTATTGAACAGGGAAACCTTCTTCAAAATAACTTTCCAACTTCAATCGCTTTTCCAAACCAGAGAACACACTCTTACCATTACTCGTTGACTTAGCTGTTGGCTTTACTCGAGCCTCATTACTCTTCTGGGGGGGTTCTATTCTAAATTTGTTTTCCATTCTCTTTAGTTGTTGGTTGTCAGTTATTAGTTGTTATATCTTTCAACTCATTAGTGGCCAGTTAAAATTTAGAAATCAAACATTTTACAAAAAAAACCAAATAAATACACATAATCCCTGATAGACATTTTATCTAAATAAAACTGAAGCTCAAATCGTCACGGCACAAAATTCATTGATTTACCTTTAAGGATTAATCTAAATGATTCACTTTAACTGGCCACTAATGCTTTCAACTAACAACTAACAACTAACAACTTATAATTTCAATGCTACTCTCAACTTTGCACTCCTTGCCCGGTTGTTTTCTTTTACTTCTTCTTCTGTCGCTTCTATCGGCTTTCGATTCACTGCCTCAAAAGGCCTTACTTTGTTTCCGTAAAAATCTTTTTCTACATCGCCATACATCTTTCCACTGTTGATGTAATTTTTCACCAATCTGTCTTCTAATGAATGGTAGCTCATCACTACTAACCTCCCCCCCACTTCCATCACTTCGCCACATTGGTGCAAAAAATCTTCAAGTGCTTGCATCTCTTCATTTACTTCAATGCGCAGCGCCTGAAACACCTGGGCGTAGTATTTAAACTCTTTTCCCCTCGGGGCAATGTGCTTCAGCAACTCAATCAAATCCTGTATGCGTTCAAACTTTTTCACCGATCGCTTTTGATTTATCAATCCCGCTAAGGTCTTGGCATTCTTCACTTCACCATACATGCCCAAAATCTTATGCAGGTTTGCCTCGGAGTACTCATTCAAAACCTTGGCTGCGCTCTTCGAACCCTTCTTGTCCATTCGCATGTCCAATGGGCCATCGAAGCGTGTGGAAAATCCGCGCTCAGCAGAATCTATCTGATGCGATGAAATCCCAAGGTCGGCCAAAATACCATTCACCTTGGTTAGTCCATTCAACTTCAGGTACTGCTTCATGTGCCTAAAGTTTGCCTGACAAAATGTAAAAGAACGACTCTGTATATTTTCCGCTTGCTTCTTCGCATCTTCATCTTGATCGAAAGCAATCAATCTTCCTTCTTGCAGCTGCTCGAGAATTTTAAGGCTATGCCCACCTCCACCAAAAGTGACATCTACGTAAATGCCATCGGGATTAATCTGTAATCCTTCAATACATTCATTCAACATTACTGGTTTGTGGTACACCATTCTCACTTCAGCTTTTGGCCTCAAACTGCAAGCCACAGGCTACAGGCTGAGTACGGTTACAACTCACTCTCAAGTTTTTCAATAAACTTAGAAATCATACTCTGCTCCGTTCTCACGCTTTCAGTCAATTCGTCAGTTAACTTATTCTCCACCCATTTTCTATTTTGCACCGCCAGTAATTGGGTTTCCAATTCAAATGCAAAGCCTTACCTGATTTCCACAAATTTTCTTTTTTCTTTCGTGCTACGTTTAGCACTTCCTTCCGCAATGTTGCTCGGTATTGATATTGCACACCGCGTCATTTGAGAGCGCAATCCAAATCGTTCATCGGGTGGAAGCATAGGCATTATATCGTACACTTTATTTACTATCTCCGTTCCCAATTGCCATATCTAAAGTTTTTTAAAGTCCCTCATTGTTATGTTGCTTTCCTTTTGGCTGCAAGCCGCAGGCTACACGCCACAAGCTGATTACAGTTCTATTTTAATTTTTATGTCAATTCAATGAACACCCGTTCTTTACTTCATTCAAACGAATCAGCTCGCACACTCAGCTTGTAGCTTGAGGCCTGAAGCTTTGCAGTCTTAAGCAATATTCAAAAGCAAAAAAACCAATCAGTTCGCACACTCAGCCTGAAGCTTGAGGTGTGCAGCTTGTAGCCTAAACACAAGCATCAGCAAACTATTCGTTCAAATACTTCTCTGCCAACTTGGACAACTCACTAGGGTCTTGGATCTGGTGCTTCTCGTAGGTAGTCGGGTTCCAGATTTCAACTTTGCTGCCCGTGCCAACCAACATCGCATCTTTTTCAATTTGCGCGTAGGTGAGCATGGCCTTGGGGATGAGGAAGCGGCCGTTGCCATCTAGCTCTACCGTTATTACCCCCGACAAAAAGTTGCGCTGTAGTTTGCGATACTCTTCATTGAACTCGCTGAGACCTGAAATTTTTGAGAAGACCTTTTTGAACTCCACCATCGGGTACACGATCAAGCACTGCTCAAAGCCTCTGCGGATGACAAGCTCTTGGCCGTCCCCCTCGGGTAGCTGAGCCTTGATCCGTGCTGGCAGCACCAATCTGCCTTTGGCATCAAGTTTACTTTCGTATTCGCTGGTGAAGAAAGTCATGACTTTAGTGGTTGTCTATTTTCTCCTAAACAAACGTAAGTAATTTTCAACCACTTTCAACCACTTTGCACCACTTTTTTATATTTTAGATGAATTAAATGATAAAAAGATCATTTTTAGTACTTTAGCCAATGGTTTTGGGCGGCTGCCCGGCTTGCGATCCAGAGCCAGAACAAGGTTTTGTTATTATATATAGTGTTAGTGAAAAAATGGGAAGAAGACCCATCAACGCAAACCGATCACCGGGCTTTCGGCAGTCGCCAGCCTTACGCGCATTTCCAGTTCGGGCTCCAACAATGCCTCAATCCCTCCCGCGACCGGGTTTCAAATTTAAAATTTGAAAATAGGGATGGATTGCTTGGAGATTAGTTTAATGAAGACACAACCAAGAGGATAAAAAAAATTCCAATTAAATCGCTCTTAGTTTTAGACTTGGTTTTGGTTTAAGCACAATCTGGAATGGTATTAATTTAGTTTCAATTTCCGTAAATATCTTTAGGTTCGCAGTTGGTATCTCTCCGCTAAAGTGTTTGATAATAACTAATTCAAAATTCAATTTGGCAAAAGATCTTGGGAGTATTATCGATTACCCCACCGAAAAGCATCACGCCAACTTGATTATTGGGGAGTTGAACTCCAGTTTTTCCTTTCAAAATATTAGAAGAATCTAGTTCCAACCAAATCTCGCAGTTATCCTTGAACAAACGCTCAGAGCTATTAAGCACATCTACACTAAAACTCAAACTAGAATTTTCAATTGATTCCGTAAAATTAGGAGTAATCTGCGCATCCTTAACTATTGGAACACCGTCTATGAAAAATGAGAGTTGTTCAAGATTTGGAGGCAGAATTCTTTCAGGATTAGATTTATACCAGTCGAGTTTTTTGCGTATCTGACCGTATAGTTCGGTTTTGTCGTTGTTATAAATGATTTGAGGATGAGGTTTTAAGTCGAATGGTATCTTCTTTGATGAACTATTTACTAAAATGACTTTTTTGTTTAGGGCATGAGCATAGCCAGTCTCATAAAATACATTTGCATTTTCTCCACTCAGATCGGCTATAATGTAATCAGCTTTAATTATTTGGTTATAAATTCTATCAAGAATCCTTTCATCATATAATTGCTTGTCAACCCTTTCGCAGTACATGCCAGAATCTTTGCATGCTCTGAGTATTCCATAATCATACACACTATCGAATTTCTTCGAAAAAGGCATTAGCACAAAAACAAAAGGCTTTGCCATCCCAGTTATATCATCGATATTTTAAGGACAAGTCTACTCACTCGGCATCACAATCGCCATAATAATATAAGCGAGCAACCCCATGCCAAACCCAAAGAAGGCTACAACAAAAAGGACGCGCATGATGGTTGGGTCGGTGTCGAAGTAGTTGGCGAGGCCGCTACACACACCAAATATTTTCTTATCGCCCTTTACAAGTTTTTTTGCCATAATAAAAATTTTAAGTTTAAAGATAACAAATGTTGCGTATTCATTAACATGGCTTCTTTCGAAAGATATTTTCGAAAGGCCTCACCGTTTGCCCAACAAAATCCTCTGGAAATTTTTCATTATTTGGCAATCCAATTGGCAAATTCTCGTCATCACTTGGCCAATAATTGGTTTTAAAAAGATAATCCCAAACGCTCAGCGTGATGCCGTAGTTGATACCGTGATTATACCCCTCTGGCAATTGCTTGGCGTGGTGCCACAAATGCATCTGCGGCCCATTGAATAAATATTTAAAATACCCTAAATTGATTTTAACGTTGGCATGCCCTAGTTGTCCTGTTATAAGTGTGAAAATATGGACGATAAAAAAATCTGTAATCCCAAAGCCAATCATGGCCAATGGGATATATTCTAACGTGCGATACAAAATATTTTCCATCCAATGGTAACGTAACAAAGCGGCAAAGCCCATCTGCTCAGTGCTATGATGGACTTTATGAAACTCCCACATCCAACCGACATGATGATACATTCTGTGAATATTCCATTGCATAAAATCGCGCAATACAAATATCATCACTAGTTGCAACCAACCCGGTAGGCTAGCAACATGTACAGCAACAAGATTGGTAATTCCAAATAAGCCCAAAAAATCATTAAACAATTGCACCCCCACCATGGATAGCGCATTGTAAGCTACCAACGCAAACAAAAAGTAATTCCAAAAGAGGTAAAAGATGTCTAACCAAAAATGCGCACGAATGGCAGGTTGATTTTTTCGCCACGGAAACAAAATCTCCAATAACCAAATAACAATGGACGCCCCCAACAACCAATAGAGGTAGTTATGCCAGCTCGGGTTTAGAATTTCCCCGATAAAGTAATTCCAATAACCTGAATAAGCGTTTGAAACAAGGTTAAAATAGTTGTCCATTGAGTGAGAATCGATACACGATATTGAACAATTTGATGGTCTTTTTGTATTTTTATCGCATGAAGTTTTTCAAGAAAATAGGATTTTTTACTGCGTTTATCATCCCCTCGCTCGTAGTGGTCGGATTTTACGCAGGTGGATGGTGGAATTTCCTTCCACTTGGTTTCGTGTTTGTGATAATTACTTCTGTCGATCACTATACAGGACTAGATAAAAAAAATATTGCCGAAGAGGATGTCAGCCTAGTGGGCGAAGAATTCTATTATCGTTTTGTTACCTATATCTGGACGTTTGTTCAAGTTTCATTAGTCGTTTGGGGAGCTTATGCCGTTTCGTTAGGGAAATTAACAACTCCTCTAGAATGGGCTGGCTTTATCATTGGCTTTAGTTTGGTTACCGGTGGCATTGGCATCACAGTAGCTCACGAACTAGGTCACAAAAAATCAAAGCTCGAGCAATTTTACTGCAAACTAATCTTGATGACCGTTTGCTACATGCACTTTTTTATTGAACACAACCGCGGCCATCATGTGCAGGTAGCCACGCCCGAAGATCCTGCCACTTCGAGAAAAGATGAAAGTTTTTATTCGTTTTGGTTTCGATCCGTATTCCACGGATACGGGCATGCATGGCAATTGGAGAAGGAAAGTCTACTACGAAAAAATCATTCTGTTATAAGCTTGCGCAACGAAATGATTTGGTTTGCTCTACTGCCTATTCTGTTTTGTGCGGGCTTGACAATTTTCTTCAGCTATTTGAATGGCCGAATTGCGTGGGAGGTTCCGTTATTCTTTTTTGCACAAAGTCTTTTTGGTTTTTCTCTGTTAGAGCTTGTAAACTACATTGAACACTATGGAATTGTTCGCAAGCAAGATGCGCAAGGAAGATATGAGAGGGTAAATCCTTTACATTCTTGGAATGCGAGTCATCTTGTCAGCAATTTCTTCCTCTTTCAATTGCAGCGCCATTCAGATCATCATGCGAATGCGATCAAAAGATATCAAGTGCTTCATCACTATGATGAAAGCCCACAGCTTCCATTTGGATATCCTACCATGATTATTATGGCGTTA
>JBBSCN010000186.1:0-6109 GCA_038250265.1 Cytophagales bacterium
CTGCAAATTATCTTTTACGTTGACGGGTTTTGAAGTTCGAACAAACGTGGCAGGATCAACCGATTGCGAATTGGCGATGTCGTTGGTGGTGTATACGGTAGTTAGAAAAGCAAAGAAATTAATAAACTTTGCGGGATCAAAGGTAGTGAAGTTGGCCGATAGGTTGTGAGAATAGCCTGGCCGTAATTCCGGATTGCCCACCGAAAGATTAAGTGGGTCGCTATTGTCGACTACCGGTTGAAGCTGCTGAATGCTGGGTTCCTGCATTGAAGTTTCATAATCGAAACGCAGGTGCTTGAAAGTACTGAAGTCATAATTGAAGCGAGCCACCGGCAATATATTTTCAAATGTGCGGTCAATTTTTAGCCCTCTAGATATCAAATCTCCCTTTAGTTGCGTAGTTTGATAGCTCGCGCCCACCGCAAAATTAAATTTCTGGCGGTTCATTCTGAAGTTCAAACCCGGGCGATTGTAGATATAGTTACTGTTGTAGTTATTGCTCAGCGAATCGACCAAGTTACCCGCTCCTCCTTTCTCGTTAAAAACTTTTCGGTCCACCTGATTTTGATTGGTGCGGTAAGCATAGATGCCTTCCAAATATTTTCTGCCACCCAGCGGCTCTGTGTAAGTAAAAGTTCCCCCATACGATCGGGTGGCATTTGATTGCGTATTTCGTTGAACAATTTCCTGTGTCCTCGGACGGTTTCCGTAGTACTGGTTGGTCGAAAACAGATTGCCCGTGTTATCAGTTTGAGAAATACCTAACATCAAATTTGCAGAAAAATTCCTACCCTTCTTTGCAAAGCGATGCCTGAACAACACACTGGAATTTAAATTGCCAGCAACCTGATCGGAGACGTTATTACGGCTGATTTCATTTTGCAATATATTAGTAGAGGACGTCTGGCTTTTTGAATTCGATCGTTGGGTAGATTCAGAATAGGTCAGGCTATTCGTAAACTTTATCGAGTTGGCCGAATCAATTTTATGGTCAATTGTTAAGTTCATTCGATGATTGTCATTTGTATTTCCTTGTACACTATTCTCATTAAAATTATAGGAAGGCTGGTTGGGCAGATAGTTGATGCGATCTGTTTGCTGACGAATGTCCTGATCCAGTCGATTGTAAAAGTAGCTAGAGGTGAGCTGTGTTTTCTTGCTCAAGTCACGGTTGAAGTTGACGCCCCCTGCATAGTTTGTCATGATCCCATTTTGTCTTCCTCCAAAATTGAGCGGTACGCCATTGGTGTTATTTCCGTCTAACTGAATCGCAACACGGCCACCACCACCACCTCGTCCTCCTAACATTTGCTGCGATCCCCCTGTGAAATTCATAAAATCACCAAAAGAAAAACCCTGCTCATTGATGTTATTACCCATTCCCAAAAACGAAAGCTGTTTGCCTTTGCCAAAACGATTAACACTCGCCTTTCCTTCAAAGCGGTCACTGCTACCATAACCAGCCACCATGTTTCCAAAAGCACCGTTCCGCTTGCTTTCTTTCAATTCGAGGTTGATCGTCTTCTCTTTTTGTCCATCATCAATTCCCGTGAAAACGGCCTGATCAGATTTCCTATCAAACACCTGCACTTTTTCTACGGCATCGGCTGGTAAATTACGGGTGGCAAGTTTTGGGTCGCGACCAAAAAATTCGCGACCATCTACCATCACACGTTGCACTTGTTCACCTTGGGCACGAACGGTTCCATCGGTATCCACCTCTACGCCAGGTAATTTCTTTAACAGATCTTCGACATTCGCATTGGCCTTTGTTTTAAACGAGCCGGCATTAAACTCAATGGTATCACGTTTGACTGTCACCGGGGCTTTCTCTCCTTTTATGACAACCTCCTCCAGCTGTTTGTCCTCCGGTTTTATTTTTATGATGCCCGCATTTATTATCGCAGAACTACCTGATGCCGACAGCTTCCGTTGATACGTGCCGTAACCCACAAAGGTGATTTTCAACAGGTACTCTCCTTGGTTTACATTCTTGATTTCAAAAAGTCCCTTACTATCTGTAATTCCAAAATTGACAAGCGTTGAATCTTTAGCACTTAGCAACATCACAGTTGAAGACGGCAAAGAACCTGACAGCGTGTCTCTAACAATACCAGTGACAGAGAATTTTTGTGCGAGTGCAGCTTGAACACAAAAAGAAAAGAGTAGGAGGGCAAGTATTTTTCTCATAAGAATTTTTTATTTCACTACTAGCCATCAAAATACTTGATGCCAGCAACTATTTTTATCGAATTTTAATTTCAATTGGGCGTGCCCCTGCCGAGGCGTTAGGGTTGGGCCTGCCTACTGGACAGGCAGGTCCTCGTGGCGCGAGGCGCACCACTGTGGGCTTTCCGCTTCAATCCCTCACACAAGTTCTAGCCACTCTAGCCTATGCCTATTATCAATTGCCTTTCATTTTTGATGCCTACTAATTCCGAATGATCATTCCACCCTGTCCGCCCATCTTCTTCATTTGTTCCTCTTGTTGTTTGATAAACTCCGACCGCGTAATTTTTTCACCTTTCATGGGCACCACCAGTTCCTTCTTTTTCAATTCGCGCATTTCAATTTTCTTGGCGACCATCACACGCTCACCATTATTAATATCAACCGCCATCACCGCGCCCGGCAGCGATCTAAATCTCTCAGGCCCAAGGAACGGACGCAGTTTAGTAGTATACCATGCTGTTATCTCTTGTTTGCGCTTAGGGTTCGATTCATCGGTGTAATAAGCTTGCTGGCATTCATAACCGGCAATTATTTTCACTTCGGTTCCAAATTTCCAGCCTAGAGTTTTGATTGAATCTTCTATCAGATACTCCCTTCCAAAAAACTCCTCCTTTGAAATGCTCTTGCCTTCCGATTGATTTAAATACATTTCTATACTTGGCATTTTAAAACGCATCGTCACGCCACCGCCTTGATCCTCATCTTCTTCCTCTTCGATTACAGGTTTGTAAAGTGATTCAGTTGCATTGAAGAACAACTGATTTTTAGTAGTTCGAAATTCTGGAATCATGCTCTTCATTTCCTCGCGGCCGGGAGGTAACGTGCGGTGCATGTTTATTTTCACTTCATATTCAATAACACCCGAAGTGTTCTGACCAAAAACAATGTTTGCAGCCGTAAGGGAAACGAGTATTCCCATAATCAGTAAGAGTTTTTTCATATCGTTTGAAATTTTCATTTTGGTTGATGACGTAAACGTACCGCTAAAGATGGCACGTCAAGGTTAATAGTTCTGAATACAATGTTAATTAAGGTTAATGCCGCTGACATAAGAGCGAAAACCCACTACTTTTGTAGCGATGAAGGTTGGAAAGAATACCGTAACAATCATTTTGATAGTTAGCAGTCTAACACTGCTAATTGTACTTCAAGCGCTTTGGCTATCTAGCAGCTATAAAAATGAAGTAATTGATCTGCGTAAAGACGTGAATTTCATTTTCAAAAATACGGTTTCTCAATTGCGTGAACGGGTTTTGCTATCTAATCTCGAACCCTCTGCTGACAGCGCAATTGAACTAATAAAAAGTAGCGGAATCCATTTTCGTAAAATGGAAAAAATAACAGACACCGTCTTTGTCCGGGAAAAATCTGCTAATGTTCAAGTCTTTCTTTCCTCCGGTTCATCCGGAAAAGATGACTCGTTGATGAAGATTGTACTAAAACCATTTACAGAAAAACTTAACCTTGAAAGTAAAAACGGATTTCAAAATTTTTCCATAAGAATAGGTAGAGATTCCCTAAACCTCGATACGCTAAAGCAATACCTAAAGAAAAATCTGGACGAGGCAGGCATTTATTTGCCTGTTTCTGTGTATCAAGCAAAATTCAGAAAAAAACAGTTTGGATCAATTCCCCCGGTGCAACCACCATTTGCAACTGATCTAGGCGAATACTACATCCCATCAATTAGTACTCCACTATTTAGCGACACGTTAAAAAGTGAAACAGCGCGTTTGAATCCTAGTAAACACTATGCAGCTTCTCTTTTCAATGTAAGAAGTAACATATTCCGAAAAATAACACCTCAAATTCTTTTTTCCATTTTTCTTACTACATTAACCGTAATCTCTTTTTTGTTCCTATTTCGAAGCATTCTCACCCAACAACGCTTGGCAGAACTGAAAAACGATTTCATCAGCAACATGACACATGAATTGAAAACTCCCGTGACCACTGTGGGTGTTGCCATTGAAGCACTAAAAAATTTCAACGGATTGGAAAACAAAGAACTTACTCAAGAATATTTGACAATCGCTCAAAATGAACTCACCCGACTTTCGTTATTGACAGATAAGATTTTAAGAACTGCGATTTTTGAAAACAAGGGAGTTGGCTTTCAACCCGAAACTGTCAATCTCGAAGAAATCATTACGCAAGTACTTAACTCCATGAAGCTGTTAGTCGAAAAACAAAAAGCGGTAGTAAGTTTCGAGAAGACAGGTAGTGATTTTCAGTTGCCGGGAAGCCATGTTCATCTAACCAATGTAGTTTACAACCTGCTCGATAATGCATTAAAATACAGTCGCGGAAATCCCGCGATCAACATTTCATTGAAGGAGGCTGGTAAAGAACTCATTCTAATAGTGAAAGACAATGGCGTGGGCATCTCACCCGAATATAGCAAAAAAGTTTTCGAGAAATTCTTTCGGGTGCCAACAGGTGACGTTCATAATAGCAAAGGTTACGGGCTTGGTTTGAGTTACGTGGAAAGCGTTGTGAAGGCACATCGAGGAACAATTGTAGTGGAGAGTGAGATTGGGAGAGGAAGTTGTTTTATTTTGAAAATACCGAGGTCGTTAAGACAAGGCAGAATTTAGAATATAAAATATAAAATATAGAAAACAGAATATAGAATATAGAATTACGATATCATAGGCAACGATTCTAACTTCTATATTCTACACTCGGACTTCTAATTAATAATATGGTTAAAATTAAAATCCTGTATGTAGAAGACGAGCCATTCCTAGGAAAGATTGTAAAGGAAAGTTTGGAGAGCAGACAATTTGAAGTGCGTATGGTAGCGGATGGTAAAGATGTGATGGCGGCCTTTACAGAAACAAAGCCTGACATTGCAGTGCTGGATGTGATGTTGCCCAACAAAGATGGTTATGCGATCGCCAAAGAAATTCGACAAATCAATGCGAGCGTACCGCTCATCTTTGTAACGGCCAAAACTCAGACGGATGATTTAATCAAAGGTTTTAAAGTGGGCGGCAACGACTATTTGCGCAAGCCTTTTAGTATGGAAGAGTTGATCGTGCGCATCAACAATTTATTGCAGCTGACCCAAAAACAAAAAACCGCACCAAAAGAAAATATTACGATTGGCAAATTTGAGTTCGCGCCCCAGCGCTATGAATTGCGCAAAAATCAAAACATCCGCAAATTATCCCACCGCGAAGCAGTCTTACTCCAAATCTTAGCTGAAAATCAAAACAACAACATCGACCGCAAAACCATTTTGATGCGCGTGTGGGGCGATGATTCCTTTTTTAATTCGCGCAACTTAGATGTGTACATTACAAAACTCAGGGATTATCTAAAAGAAGACTCGGCTATAGAGATTATCACCATTAAAGGAATTGGGTATCGGTTTGTGGTAGGGTAGTCTAAGGCTTTAGCTATTATCGGTTAGTTTTGCTTTAGGGCATCTCTAAAAACACAACGTACCCTTCTCTTTTGGAGAAGGGGAAAGGGGTTGAGGTAGTAAAATGAAAGGTTTTTAGAGAAGCCCTACATTAAGTTTATGAAAGACTATCGCGAATTTCAATTTGGTTGGTTAATTTTTGTTTTTGTGATTCCAGTACATGGATTTATCAGTTACGGCTTCATTAGTGATTTTGAAACCAGCGCCATCGATATATCGGAAATCATTATTGTTAATCTGGTCTTTATTAGTATCTACTTATTATTCTACGGAATGCAAACAAAGATTACACAAGAAACACTAACGGTTTCTTTTGGAATTGGTCTGATAAAAAAGAAAATCTTATTGTCTAGAATAACAGGTGCCAAAGAAACACACAACAATTATTTGTATGGTTGGGGTATTCGTTTTATTCCCAATGGGATGCTTTACAATATAAGTGGCAAC
>JBBSCN010000187.1:0-6059 GCA_038250265.1 Cytophagales bacterium
AGGGTGCAATTAGAAGGGCCGAGTAAATAGACCTAGTTTACGTTATTAAAAAAGTCGTTCCGCTAAAGCGGAACGACTTTTTTTTTCTGGTAATTTACAAATGTTTTTGCTTGAGATTACAACAGAGAAACATGCACAGTATTTTTTATTTTATCTTCCATTTTAGAGACAATCCACTACAAAAAAGAAATGAATGGAAAAGGTCTTTAATGCCAAGTATCGTCTTCTGTAAAAGGACGATACGCCAGTAAACTACCCCCTCCTGACACACAGTTGTCACTCACCCAAAAAAATAATTCAACTTCTTTTTTTCTGCTGACATAGGGCTGTCATGTCGCCAGCGTTAGTTTGATTAAAATTTAGATCAAACAGCTATGGAAATCAGAGAGTTAAAACCAGAACTAAAGGAAATCAAGCCCATCAATTTTCTTTTTCACCGTGTAGAGGTAAAGTTGGCCGACTTGGCAAACCAAATTCCCATCGCAAAAAAGATATTTGCAGAGGCTTCCCGGTTGGACCTTCATCCTACCGGCCCCATCCATTGGCATTACTTTGGTTTTATGGGCGATGAATCAACGCCATTCATAGTAGAGATTTGCTTGCCCGTTGCCACCATCCCTGCCAACTATGATGGCGTCTTTCATTTTAAACGCACAGAAAATTTCAAGGCCGCCTGCATTCTGCACGAAACAGGATGGCAACAGATACCCGAGAGTTATGGAAAGCTGATGGTATTCCTGCAACAGCACCAGTTGCAGCCCAGTGGCGCAAACCGCGAGTTGTACATCAATGCGGATTTTGTAAATCCCGAGGCAAACGTTACCGAAATACAAATGGGGGTTCTGTGATATGACGAAAATTATATTAATACTAGGCATCTCGAATTGCCGTCAGTTATATAGATTGACTATCGAATGACTCTTTGTTTAGGCGTAGTCTCATGCCCCCCTCTCATACGAAGTAGAGAGGGGGTGGCCTCGCAATGCGAGGTCTTTGGTGAGTCGGTGCTGGCTCGAAAGTTTAAATTATTCCCGGCACCCATCCTTGCAGCATTGCTGGCTATTTTGTCGATCAACGTAAAAGCACAATAATCCATGAAAATGAACGCGGGTATTATCACCTTTAAATTGAAAGAGACCAAAGAGTTTTATATGAGTTAACTCAATTTTAACGTGGTGTTCGAAAACGAATTTTACTTGTTGCTGAGCACTCCATCGGGTGTAGACCAACTCAGTTTCCTGTTGCCCAATCATCCTTCTCAACAGGCTTTGTTCAAATCTGCCTTTGCAGGGAAGGGGGTTTACTTAACAATCGAAGTTGAAAAGGTAGATGCGGAATATGAGCGAATCGAAAAACTGAACGTGCCAATCTACATTGAGTTACGAAACGAACCGTGGGGCGATCGTCACTTCGCCATCCAAGATCCGAATGGAGTGGGCATTGACATCGTCACGTATTCATCACCAGATAAATAGGCAGGTAAGGGCAATTGGAATTTTTCGTTGTATGATAGCGACCATATTTTAAGAGTTGTATCTGCGCGTGTTACTCCTGAAACTACTATTCAATTATTGGAGGAATCCGGTTATAGTTGTTCTGAACTGGCAGATTAGGAGTACTTTTCGAATTATCGGTGAAAATTCTTTTGATTGATCCCAATAAAGACCTACCGCTTCGGAAGATTAACTTTATTTTAAAGCCTGTTACTTTGCTTTATAAGTGAATCTTTGCATTCAAACCTGACTTTTTTAATTCTTTTGCCATTAACTGTGAGATTGTAGTATCTCCTGCGAATAATTGATCAAAAGAATGATTAGGTAATCTATTCAATATAAAACGGTTTCTCATAGAATGAGCACAACGATTGAAAAGGAAAGATTTTCAACCATCATCGAACAGAACAAGGGTATTATTTATAAGGTAGCTAATTCCTATTGTAAGGATCGAGACGACCGCAAGGACTTGGTGCAGGAGATTATCATTCAATTATGGAGGTCATTCAGTCGGTACGATGATCAATATAAATTATCAACCTGGATGTACCGGATTGCGCTGAATGTTTCCATCTCGTTTTATAGAAAAGAAAGGCGAAGGAAGGATTCGGATTTCCCGATCAACGAAAGTATTGTAGAAATTGCCGAGGAGCATTCATCGGATGAACTGGAAACGAATATCAATTTACTACAACAGTTCATCAACGAATTGAAAGAATTCGATAGGGCGTTGATGCTCCTTTATTTGGAAGAGAGGAGCCAGAAGGAAATAGCCGAAATACTTGGGCTTACGGAGGCAAACATTTCTACCAAAGTAGGGCGAATCAAAGAAAAACTCAAACAACGATTTTCATTAACCAACGAATAGTATGAACGAACAAGAATTAAAAAGCATTTGGCAATCGTACGATAAGAAGATTGACAATATCTTAGAAATCAACAAGCAACAGTTGAATGCTATCCAAACTGAAAAGGCGGAATCAAAAATTCAATCTTTTATAAAAAGTCACGTTGCAGTAATGGGAACCGGAATTGTATGGGTGATGTTTTTGGGTTTCCTGCTGTATCATGCGCACGTCAATATCTTTTTTACGGTGTCGCTTAGCGCAATTATTCTCTTCAACGTATTTGCTGTGCTTCTTTACCTCCGGCATATTATTACTTTAAGCCAGGTAAATATTGCTGAAAGCATCACGGCTGCACAAACAAAACTTTCGCAAGTGCGAATTTCCTACACTCACGCGGGTAGGGTGTTGCTTTTGCAAGCTCCCTTTTATTGCACGTGGTGGTACACAGAAGACTTGGTTCGGAATGGCGGCCCATTATTTTGGATAGTTAACCTCGCGGTGCTGGCATTCTTTATAGTGCTGTCCATTTATTTGTTTACTAAGTTATCCCACCAGAATAAATCAAATAATTGGGTAAAGCGGGTAGATAAGTCGTTAGGTGCCGAAAAGTTGGAACAGGCTTCTGCTTTTCTTAAGGAAATTGACGAGTTCAAAAGGGAAAATTAAGCTGAAAACAATCGCTTTAAGTAATTTATTGAAGAAAAACATATATTTATTGTTTATCAATGTATATTTATCATATTTGCATCATCAATTTAAATTTTAACAATGATGCCAAAACAAAACAACTTCGTATTTAAAGCCCTGCACGTTGTCGCATGGGTAATTTTTGTCGGCTTGTGCATAGAAGCTGGCGGACTGATTGTGAATTTTATTTTCAGTGTGTTCAAACCAGAATTTGTAAGTAATCTGTATCAAAAACTAGATTTAAGCGACATGTATCAGCATGACAAATGGGCTTTTTTTGGTATGTATAGTTTTGTAATCTTCATCTCAGTTTTAAAGGCATTACTTTTCTATATTCTTATCCTGCTGCTTTACAAAATAGATTTGTCAAAACCATTTAACAACTTTGTTACTAATAAAATTTTACAAATCAGCTATTATACTTTTTCGATTGGAATTTTAAGTCACATAGCAAGGCAAACAGCTAAAAATTTATCTCATCACGGTTATGAAATAGATAAACTAAATCAGTTTTGGGCGGGCAGTCACGCTTTTATTTTGATGGCGGCTGTTATCTATGTCATAGCGCAAATTTTTAAACGGGGAATCGAGATTCAATCTGAAAACGACCTAACTGTTTAAGCCATGCCGATTGTTGTAAACTTAGATGTGATGATGGCCAAACGAAAAATGTCATTGAATGAACTTTCAGACAAAGTAGATTTAACCTTAGCCAACCTTTCGATACTAAAAACTGGGAAAGCAAAAGCGGTAAGGTTCAGCACGCTGGAATCTATTTGTAATGCCCTCGACTGTCAGCCAGCGGATTTACTAGAGTTTGTGAAGAAATAATATGAACCTAACTTAAACTAAGCGGTAACCAAATCAATACACTTGTGCCCTGCCCACAGCTGCTTTCAAATGTAATGTGCCCCTTCAATTTTTCAACGACCTTCTTCACAATATAAAGGCCGAGGCCAATCCCTTTCGAATGTTCGCTTCCGCGGAAAAACATTTCAAACACCCTATTAATATGAACTTCATTGATGCAAATACCATTATCCTTTACCAGTAGCAGCACACCACCGTTGTGGTCAACTACTTCCAAAACTACTTTTGGTCCCTGAGGATTTCTGAATCGGATAGCGTTCTCCAGTAAGTTTTTCAGCAATTATTTTTAAGAATGCCGGATAACCGACAATGTCATGCGATGTCAACAAGCGGATTTCAACCTGCATGTTGGCGTCTACTGATTCCTGATTATACACATGGCAGGCAGCTTCAAGTACTACGCGAAGGGAAATAGATTTGATGGCAAATTGTTCAGCACCCACATCACTAATCGATTGCAGCTTGATCACCATCCGATTGAGATGCACCGCAGTTTCTTTCACTTTGTCGAAAAGATCAAGCGCGTTGGCATCCTTCACCGTAATCTTGGCTACTTCTGCCAGCACCATAAAAGTTGTACGCGGCCTGCGGAAATCGTGTGACGACCGATAAAAGAATGTATTCAATTCTTTGTAGACTTGCTCCAATGACTGCGTCCGTTCTGTTACTTTGGATTCGAGACTTTCATTCAGGCTTGAAATAACATCATTGCTCTCTTTTAGTTCTTCTGATTGCGCTGCCAATTCCTCACTCTTTTCGGCCAGCTCCATATTCAACAACGTGAGCGATTGATTGGATTCTGTCAGTTCTTCGACTTGCGCGTAAATCTCTTCTTGTTTTTCAGCGAGGTCTCTATTCAGTTTCAGTAATGAAGTATTTGATTCTAAAAGTTCTTCTGATTGTGTTTGAATCTCTTCGTTTTGCTCTTGTAATGCCCCATTTAGTTTATGCGTTTTTTTGTAATAGACGTAGGCCAAGTAGGCCAACGCACCTAACAAAACAAGGCCAATTAATATTGCCGCAATCACAATTTGCTGCTGCCGGATTTGGGCTTTTTGAATAGTGATCTGATCTTCCTGAACTTGTTTATTTGTTGTGAGCAGTGCCATCTCGTTCGTTCGCTCTTCTAGCTCAAAGACCACCTGTAGACTGAGAATATGATCGGAAATGCCGGATGCACCGAGAGAATCTTTTTATTTTTTGTAACGTAATGAAAAGGCTAGGGCTTCATTAAATTTTCCCGCTCCCATTAGGATGTTTCTGCGGGTGTCATCGAGATTTGTCAGTAAAGTCTTACCATTGCGTGTGGAGATAACTGCGTTAAGAGTTGCACCCTGTTCTGCCTTGGTTAAAAATCGATCCGCTTTAGTATCGTCCTTCGGTTTGATATAGACGTTGCTCACCCGCATATAATTTCAGGTGGATGAAATTTTATCTTGCAATGAGTCAGACAATTCAACGCTTTTTTCAAGCTGATCGAGTACTCCCTTATATTGGCGCCTTCTCTGGTAGACTTGGCTCACGTTTCCTAGGATGTAAATAATACCTCGTGGGTTTTTTAATCTCTCACGAATGGCAAGCGCACTGGTGAAATGGGTAAGTGCTTCACAATACTGCTTCATTCTTAATATTCTTTTCTTTGTAAATCTTCAATGCCTCGAAATATTTCTTGATGCTGAGGTCATAATTGCCCAACTCTTCCAGCATGTCGGCATTGTCAATCGTTACTTTTACATGAGAGGTCAAATTTCCAGTCTTCAAATAGAATTCATTTACTTCATTTAGCAGGGAGAGCGCTTCTACGTATTTGGCTTCGTTAAAAAGAATAATCGCCTTTTGGTAGCGAATGTCTTTTTAAATTTCGGGAAGGGTTTACGGGATATTAAAATAATAGACCATCTATACATCAAGGATGATCTATTATTTTGAACCGCACCTTTATCTTCAAACAACCTTACCTTAAAAAGTAGTTACACCTATTTTCGAAACGTAATAATATGCTGCCCACCAACAGAGTTTATTCGGCCCGAACCAAGCGTAGTTTTTGACCAACTCATTTGCAAAATAAGTTTTGAATCGGTGGACTCATTAATTGAAACCTCTACCCCATCATTTCGCTTCATAGCACGAGCATTGTCATTAGTAAATTGCCAGGTTCCGG
>JBBSCN010000188.1:0-6018 GCA_038250265.1 Cytophagales bacterium
ACCTTATTGCTAAAAGCATACAGCCCAAATACCCTTAAAACTTACCGCAACGAATTTACCCAACTACTGTACGTACTAAATAATAGGCACATTGATAGCCTAGACATGAACTAGCTCAGGAGCTTTTTTTGTACCGCCTCAGTCAACTGAAACTTTCTGAAAACACGCTCCACAGCCGGATTGATTCAAACCAATTTTATTTTGAACAAGTGCTGAAAAGAGAACAGTTTTTCTTTGAAATCTCGAGACCAAAAAGTCGTCCATCCTGCCGAAGGTGATCAATGCAAAAGATATTTCTAAATTATTTGAAGTGACCACCAACCTAAAACACAACACCATGCTAAAGCTATGCTATGGCATGGGCTTGCGGGTGAGTGAAGTCGTAAATGTTAAGATTAAAGATATTGATAGCAAAAACAGACAAGTCTTTATTGAAAGGGCGAAGGGCAAAAAAGATCGATATGCGAATTTGCCAGAAAGTATTTTGGAACAACTGCGCACGTATTATAAGACCTATAAACCGAAGAAGTATTTGTTTGAAGGCCAAGCCGATAGTAAATACGCCACGCCTTCAATCATTGCCAACTATAAAAAAATGGACTCGTTCCATAAAGATGTGTTGTTAATTTGGGGAAGAGAAGACCTCACCACACCGTTCGCGCAAATACATTTGCTTAACAGCATTTTACATACGCAGTTCTTTCCGGTAGAAAATGCCCGGCACTTGCCACATCTGAAATATCCGGGCTTGTTGAACTAAAAATTATTTCTTTTTTGAAATAATGCCAACCCATATGAAAAAGAGAAAGCCCCAAACTCGGGGCTTTCTCTTTTTAAAAGCAATACTTGATTACTTCTTGATCGTTTTGGCAGCACCGTTGCTCTCCGTTACTTGGAACGTAGGAGTTCCATTAACCTCTTTAAGATTATACACGAGGCCATTATCACCATTGATCACGCGTGTTTCATGATAAACCAATGTATCAGTTCCGTCAAAAATCTTTACGCTAATTTTCTGTGTTCCTGAATTTTTGATTGACATAATGTACCTGTTCTCATCTGTAAGCTTAGCGACATGCACGTTCAACGTAGATGACGGCTTAACAATAGCCTTCGCCACAACAGAAGCCGATTCTGTTTTTTCTACTTCGCTGTAGTTAACCTTCTTCGATTGCAGGCTGTTCTTGCCAGCAACTTCAATCGTGTATTCACCGGCCTTTAATCCGCCCATATTGATGGGAAGAATGAAGCCCTTCTGAACGCGTACGGTTTCAGAATAAATCACGTTCGTATTCTGATCGTAAATATTAACGCGGACATTCTCTACTACTTCGCTCTTATAAATCACCTTTAGAATGCTAGTTTCCTTCACGTTCAGTACTACCATCTGTGTATTGCCTGGATCGTTGGCAAACGCAGCACCTGCCACCATCAACATTACTACTAAGAAACTTGATTTGATTTTCATAACTTTTTTTTGGTTTGTTTTATGATGCAAATATACGGGCTCAAACAAAGCGAGGCCGTAAGTTGTAAGTAAACTTGTATTTCGAGCCAGAAAAACGATTGCGATAAAATTGTAAGTAAAATTTGAAAAAACGAGAGTTGAAAACGCAGCTGGCCAAGGAGAATAATTAAAACATGAAATTTAATTTCCGAACACGATTGCGAAACCTGGCAATGAATTTTCAAATGAACAGACTCACAAATTGAAAAATCTATACTGAGCGGTGTAAACACACAGCGAAATAGGTGCCAATAAAATCTCGCGTTAGTTCAGGTGAAACAAGTTCTTGGACTTTTCTGCCTGTGCCAGCAGTTGGAGTTGGTAATTCAATTGATTCAACAAGAAAGACTCTCTCTTTTCTTCATCAGTAGCCACAAACTTCAATTTACTTTCAAAGTCCATGTTCAGCTCATTCGCTACATGATAAAGCGAAGGTGACTTTTGCGGATGCGTAATATTCATGACCAATGAATACTCGTTGTACTTTTCATTAAGTTTTATACTGGAAGGATTTTGCAAATCCAACTCCATCATCTCTACCTCGCCCCCGGGATATAACTTATCGCTAAAGGTTCGGTATAGTGTTCCCATGGTAAACAAGTCTGAAGACTTTACAATAATATCCGATTCACCGCCAGGGTAACGTTTGATCACACTTTCCAACTTTACCAGCGAGCCGTATCTATTGACATTGGAAACATGGTTGAAATAAATTCCAAAAGAGATATCGCGGGTTTCCGCATCTAGTAATAACTGACGATATCGTGGTTCAAAAATATGTAGTGGCACCATTTCCCCGGGAAGTGGGAAAATGGAAAGTGGGAATACTGGTATCTTTATAAGTTCGCTCATTCGTGTTTTAAACAACGAAAGCTGACTAAGGTTGCGATTTATTTTGAAAAACTAAAAACTGATCAAATAATGGGGGTTTACACCAAATCGCTCTTTCAGCAAACTTTCCCCGGGCAAAAAAGACAAGTTGATGATGAACGAGTACCCCGCGACTTTAGCGCCCAACCGCTGGATCAGTTTGCCAGCTGCCGTGGCGGTGCCACCTGTTGCCAACAAATCATCGTGCAACAACACGCGAGTACCGGGAGCTACCGCATCCACGTGCATTTCAATAGATGCTTTCCCATATTCCAACGAATACTCCTCAGAAATTTTGTGATATGGAAGTTTACCAGATTTACGTATGGGAATAAACGGAATCGACAACTCTTGGGCAATCAGTGCGCCAAAAATAAACCCGCGTGCCTCTACACCCACTACTGCTTGTATGTCTTGCCCCTCAAAAAATTTAGCGATGGATACAACTACTTTTTTTCTAGCGATCGGCTCGGCCAACAAAGGCGTGATATCTTTAAAAAGGATACCCGGCTTAGGGAAGTCCGGCACATCGCGGAGTAGTGGTCTTATAATCTCTTCTATCGCGTCCATCAATTAGTAAATTTCTTTCCGTTTAAAATAATAGTGTCAATCCAATTGCTTCCCATTTTATAGGGCAAATAAGCAAACGAAGGAACTGATTGTGTGATTATTAAATTGGCCACTTTGCCTTTTGTAATACTACCGTGGGTTGGCAACAACTCCAGGCAACTGGCGGTATTTATCGTAGCAGCATTGAAAGCTTCTTCGGGCGTCATCTTCATTTTAATACATGCCAACGAAAACATCAAGGGCATGCTTCCACTGGGTGAACTGCCAGGGTTGTAGTCGGACGCAATTGCTAACGGCAAACCTGCTTGCAACATCTTTCTGGCCGGAGGAAAAGGTAGCCCCAAAAAGAATGCAGCAAAGGGCAACACGGTTGGCATCACATTACTTCCTTTCAACAATTCAATTTCTTCGTCACCTATGTTTTCTAAATGATCTACACTCAGCGCTTGCGTTGCCACGCCCACTTGCACTCCACCCGAACGATTCAATTGATTGGCATGAATACGCGGCTTCATTCCCTGTTTTTTGCCCTCTTCTAAGATCAACAGCGTTTCCTCTTGAGAAAAAAAACCGTTCTCGCAAAATACATCAATGTAGTCGGCCAGTTTTTCTCCTGCTACTGCGGGAATCATTTCATCGATGATCAATCGGATGTAATCTGATTTTGTTGTCTCTTTCGGCACTGCGTGGGCGCCCAAAAATGTTGTCTTGACGGTCAAGCCTGTCTCTCTTGCGATCCGTTTGGCTACGCGCAACATCTTCAACTCGTCTTTCACCGTTAATCCATAACCGCTTTTTATTTCAACAGCGCCTGTTCCAGATCGAATTATCTCAAAGGCTCGAGGCAACGATCGCTCAACTAGTTCCTCTTCAGAAATGGCCTGCAGTTTTTTTGCTGAATTCAAAATCCCTCCACCTGCTGCGGCTATTTCTTCGTAGCTCGCGCCTTTTATCTTTAACACAAATTCCTCTTCGCGGCTGGCCGCAAAAACCAAATGCGTGTGACTGTCGACAAAACTGGGAAGCACAAACTTGCCGGATGCGTCAATCTTTTTTATTGCGTGAGTGGGGCAATCTTTTTGTAAGCCGTAATCGGCAATCAATCCATCTTTAACGGCTAAGAAGGAATTGCTTAGTATCGGAAGTTCGGCCATCGCCTGGCCAGAAAGAAAAGTGGGTGTTGATTCCCGCACTTGCACCAGACCCTTGATGTTTTCGATCAGCAGATCAAAGACCATGCATTAATAATTACTTGCCAAACGATTCAACCTTGTAATCGAGGTTTGTGCCAAATACCGGAAATGATATTTTGAACATGGCATAAAAACTCTGGCCCGAGATGGAAGGCCGCAGCCCAAACTCTCCACCGTATGACCAACTGAGCGTGCGATTAAATTTCCCGTCAATACCTGCCCTAAAACCAAATGAAGTAGTCTTAATAGCACCGGTAGAATAGTCTTGCGCCAAGTACGTCACTGGGTCGAGGGTCAATACTGGGGCGAATATCACATCGAAAAACAACGTAAAAAGACCATCATCAAGTCCTTCGTCATATTTGTCAAAACTGACTGCCACATTTCTAAACCAAGCCATCGAACCGCCCACGTACACGTTGGTAGAATAAATATTACCAAATACACTGAAGTTCCTAGAAACCCCAGTGATCGGATCGGGTGGTACCAAAAGCGGCAGACCCACGCCTGCTGCGTTTATAATATCTGCGTTGGTCAATCCTTGCTCCTTCAATGCACGGTTCAAATCCACCGAGCTCTTCCAATAAATTCCGCCCAAGCGCACTCCATAAATTTTTCGAATCTTACAGGGAATTTCTGCACGAAGCGGTACAGTGGCTGCCCACCGATTTCCCTTGAAACTCTTTTTGTAGAGAACCATCTTTGTCTTACCAGCCTGATCAAAATCCTTAATATGATAGGTGCCTCCGAATTCAAAGTAATTGAAAATCTGCGGGCGATTTGAAATATCTAGGTTGCTGTTGTCTAAAGCCGCCTGACGATTGAAATCAAAGAAATTGCTCGAATAGGTTTTTCTAAAATGGGCTTTGAAATCCATTTTGTCTTTATAATAGTAACTGGCCTCCAGACCGAATCCGGCATTCACATTTGTGGCAAAAAGCTCCCCATATAGGGGCTGAAATCCTATAAAAAGCTTGTTTACTGAATAAGGCTCGTCATACAATTCTTCGAATGTCACCGCAGGCTTTTCCTTCTTATCTTGGGAGACAGCCAAAAAAGGAACGACAAGGCCGCAAAAAATGAGTAATCCCTTAAAAATGTAATTCATAGTATGCCAATTAAGCAAATAGAAGTAAATATGCTCATTACTTAAATCTTAAATTCACACGAAAGGTAATTAAAAGGTTGTTCTTGCTGAAGATGTTGTAAGTATTTCAACCATTTAGTGCCAAATGCAGTCTAGTCGAGGGGTACCAAAAGGCCATCTCTAAATACCACGAAAGGTACTATTCCGTTGTCTCTACTAGTCTCTAATTTGAAGCCGGTCGTCAAGGCACCTTCAAATACCGGCCCCATGGCAAGCCCATTTTGAAAATAAACTCCGTATTTATGGAGTATCTGCCCCATTGTAAACAGCACATCGTACCCCGATTTAGCATTATTAGAGGGTACCATGCCATGCCTCTTCACGAAGGCATTTCGAAAAGAATCCACTCGTCTCTTTTCCATTGGATTGTAATTGGGCGCTGCAAAAATTACGCGGGTCTTTTCAAATTTGCCATAATCAATAGAAGCATCATCCAACCACTCCTCCTGCCCTATTATCAGAGTGGAGTCAGATCGCGTCTCTACACTGTTGATGACTTTCGTGTAAATGATAGGATCATCGGACGCCACAAAAATACTGCCGATACTATCCCTTTTCATTGTAAACTCCAACGGGTTTTTCCACTCATCGTATTTGGTGGCTTTGGCCAATTTTTCCAAAATACCGTTGGATGTTTCTCTTCTCACCTCTTCTGCATAAACAATTTTAATTCCTAGTTCACGTGCCCGCTTCATGTAGTTAAATGCCGATAACGAGTCCTTTCTGGTGCT
>JBBSCN010000189.1:0-6017 GCA_038250265.1 Cytophagales bacterium
ACTAGCCAAGTCGATGACGGCCATGCCGGAAGGCACAAAAGGAAAAATTAATCACTCCGTTTGCCAATGGTGCTACAATGATATTCCATTAGACGAACTGTGTGCTGCGGCCAAGCGCATGGGCATTAAGTCGATTGACTTATTGAACTCAACACAATGGGCAACGGCTGCAAAGTATGGGCTGACGTGCGCCATGGCGTATGCCAATGATTGGGGTTTGCAAAAAGGATTTAACAATGTGGCGTTTCATGAGCAGTTGTTAAAAGACTATTCACTCAACATTTTAAAAGCTGCGGAGGCAGGATTGAAAAATGTGATTTGCTTTAGCGGAAACGCCAATGGGTTGAGTTCGGAGCAAGGGCTTGAAAATTGTGCGCGTGGCCTAGAGCCTGTGATGAAGATTGCCGAAAAGCACAATATGTTGGTGAGTATGGAATTGTTAAACAGTAAAGTAGATCACAAAGACTATCAGTGCGACCATACGGATTGGGGCGTGAGACTCTGTGAAAAATTAGGCTCACCTAATTTTAAATTGCTGTACGATATTTATCACATGCAAATAATGGAAGGCGATGTGATTGCCACCATCCGCAAAAACATAAAATATATTTCGCATTTCCATACGGGTGGCGTGCCGGGCAGGCATGAGATTGATGACACTCAGGAATTGTATTACCCAACCATTATGAAGGCAATTGTAGAGACGGGCTTCACGGGATTTGTGGCGCAAGAGTTTATTCCCGCCAATCCAAACAAGTTGAAATCGTTAAAAAAGGCGATTAAGATTTGTGATGTCTAGATTAGTTGGATTTTAGTAGATTTGAACATGCAACGAACGCTTAAAAACCCTCCCCGCACAGCATTTGATGTTTTTCAAATGCTTCCCGAAGGTACGTTGGCGGAGGTAATAGAAAATCAATTGTTTACGGCTCCTTCTCCTACACCGTATCATCAGCAAGCCTGTGGCGATTTGTTTATTGAGATCAGCCTGCATGTTAGAAAGCATCAGCTAGGTAAAGTTTTTTTTGCCCCTATTGACCTGTATTTGGATTCTACTGCGAATGTTGTTCAGCCAGACATAGTTTTCATTTCAAAAAGCAATCCACTGAAAATAGATGCGAAGGGCTTAAAGGGTGCACCTGATTTGATCATCGAGATATTATCTCCAGGCAACGAAAAATATGATCTGGGTAAAAAGAAAAAACTATACGAAAAATTTGGGGTAAAAGAATATTGGGTGGTAGATCCGCTAACCAAAGATGCAGAAGGGTTTATACTAAAAGGACAATCGTATCAAAGCATTGCGAAGAGCCAAGGGAAAATATCACTCGTAGGTCTTGGGAAAATTTTCCGCTTTTGAGTTACAACTTGCCAATCAACTCCACATAAAGCTCTGTCAACTTAGCCTCGGCCTTGCCCGCAATCTCAATAATTTTAGAAATAACAGCTGGCTTCAAATTATCCGGGTCGCAATCGTCTGTAAGAACCGAAACTGCACAGCACGGCATGCCCATGTGATTGGCTACTAATACCTCTGGCACCGTGCTCATGCCCACCGCATCGGCACCTATTTTATGCAGGAAACGATACTCGGCACGCGTTTCTAAATTGGGACCTATCACGGCTACATACACCCCTTCGTTCAACTTTATTTTCTTCTGTTTAGCAATTTTTATCAAGAG
The DNA here is from genome assembly GCA_038250265.1 of Cytophagales bacterium. Taxonomy (GTDB): domain Bacteria; phylum Bacteroidota; class Bacteroidia; order Cytophagales; family Cyclobacteriaceae; genus ELB16-189. Next base: position 1,683 of record JBBSCN010000189.1, read on the forward strand.
CTTATTGATCTTTTTGGAATACGGTTCACTCATGTCGGGGAAGCGTGGCCCGAGTACTTCAAAATTTTCTCCCCGCAGTGGGTTGTCGGGTTGCAGGTTGATATGATCATCAATCAACATAAGTTGTCCTTTTTTCCATTTTAGGTTCATGTTGCCCGCAGCATTTGAAATCAACAAATTTTTCACGCCAAGCATTTTCATCACGCGCACCGGCAATGTAATTTTTTGCATGCTGTAGCCTTCGTAATAATGAAAGCGGCCCTGCATGGCCAACACTTTTTTTCCTTTTACGTCACCGTAAATTAATTTCCCTTTATGAAACTCAACGGTGGAGACAGGGAAATGCGGAATGGAATTGTAGTTAATCTCGATCGAGTTTTTAATTTCCTTGACAAATAAATTTCCCAAACCTGTACCCAAAATAACTCCAATCTCTGGCTTGTCGATGCCGTGTTTGGTTAGGTATTCGGTGGCTTCTTTAATTTCCTTTAGCATAATTATTTTTGCGGAAACGTAAACTTAAAATAGAGTAGCATTGCGCTTAAGAAACAAATAAAACCATTGGCCAATATCACTGGCCAAAGCATCAGTGCGATGCCGTACACGAGCCAAATAAGAGTGCTGGAAAAAACGATTACCATCATCGCTAAACTTAAGTCGCCAACGCTTTTAGATTGCCAAGCTTTGTATACCTGTGGAATAAACGTGATACTGCTTAACAAAGCTCCGGTGTGACCTGCTATCTCGACCCAATTCATAGTGGTTGTTTAATTATTGCTGAAAAATAGCAAAGTTTGACTTGATATTGTGAAGCATAGCTAGAAAAATCCAAAGGGTAAGGTAGCGGTCTAAAAAGCCAAGTTTTTTTGGATCGTTCATCTTACGATACCTTTACTTGTGAAAATGCGAAAAACAGTTCGCGTCCGATTTGTTGTACACGTTCAGCATACTTTTCAGCTTCCTGCGGTGTGCCATCAAATTCTTTTGGATCATCATAAGTAAGCGCAATTCTTTTGGTTGCACCCACTACCAACGTACAGTTTTCATCAGCATGAGAGCACGTCATGATAGCCGCAAAGTCCTGATTATGATAAAACGGATCGTCATATTTTTTTGAAAAAGCAATTACAGGTGGAGCATTATTAGAATAGTGGACTTCGTAGGTCGGATTATCGCCTTCCTTTGTTTTGATGATAGTGAAGCCCGCATCTTGCATCGCCTTTACCGCTCTTGGATTAAATGCAGTTGCCTCCGTTCCACCCGAGAAGCATTCTACATTTGAGATGCCATAATAGTGAGCAGCTGCCTGTGCCCAAAGTTGAGATAGATGGCTTCTTCTCGAATTGTGCGTACAAATGAAATTTAGGTACACCCGTTGATTTACCGTAATTTTTCCTTGAACAAACTGCGTTAATTCCTTGAGTATTTCTTTTCGTTCATTTGAAATCTGATCAAATTCTTTTTTGAACTGATCCCCTTTCGGACTTAAAGAGGAAAGCAGCGTTGTATTTTGAATTGAAGACATTGTTAGATATTAATCAAGTAAACAGGATTTTCTTGTTTGTTAATTACAGCACTCTGGGGCGCAACAAGTTTCTGGTTTTTCTGCATAAACGGTAACACTAAAAATTCCAGTGTTTCCATTTTTAAAATCTTCCATCGCCTTCGCAGATAGATAATCTTTTAAGATTTCATCAGGCAACGTAATTCTTTTTTCTCTTTGTATGCTGATATTAGTGAACCCCGCTTCTTTGATAATTGACAAGTAACTATCCTTCTGAATTGCTCCCGATACACATCCAGCATACATCTCGGCACTTTTTTGTAAGCCCTCTGGCAGGTCGCCCACTAACACAATATCAGAAACGCTAAAGTGTCCGCCCTTTTTCAACACTCTAAAGGTCTCAGTGAAAGCTTGCTTTTTGTTGGGCACTAAATTCAACACACAATTGCTCACGACAACATCGGCTACATTTCCGGCCAACGGCATATTTTCAATATTGCCTTGCCGAAACTCTACATTTTTATAATTAAGTTTCACCGCATTGGCTTTTGCTTTTTCAATCATCTTGTCGGTAAAGTCAATACCAATTACTTTCCCTTTTTCTCCAGCAAAAGAGCGCGCAACAAAGGCATCGTTGCCGGCACCAGAGCCGAGGTCAACGACTGTATCTCCCTCTTTGATCAGCGCAAATTCAGTAGGCAATCCGCAGCCCAGCCCTAGATCGGCATCTGCTACATATCCTTTTAGTTGGGTATAGTCATCAGCCATCACGGTGTAGTCGATCGTTCCGCAGCTGGTTGCGCCACAGCAGCTGGACGCGTTTGTATCTTTACTTTGTTCTGCAATCTGGCCATATTTTTCTTTTACCAGTTGCTTTAGTTGCTCAGATGTTTTGGTGGTTGTCATAATTCTGATTTTTAAGTGATCGTAATATTGCGATTAATAAGTTCAAAAAAATAGTCAGCAGCAGTTGGGGCTTTTGAAACTATCAAATAAATCTCCCACCATTTTTTTAGCTCGTTTCCAAACTTTTTCATCAATGCAGTAGCAAACGCTTGGACCCTCAATATCTCCTTTGATGAGTCCTGCTTTTTTCAATTCATTTAGGTGCTGAGAAACTGTCGATTGTGATAATGGCAGTTCATCTACAATATCGCCACACACACACGACTTTGATTTGATTAAAAACTGAAGAATGGCAATGCGTGCCGGATGCCCCAAGGCCTTGGCAAAACATGCGAGGTCATTTTCGGCTTTAGTAAATTCTTCTGTTTTGGTAAGTCCCATATCCCGATAATCGTAATATTACGATAAGGTTTTCGAATCTGAAAGAAAGATTTTCAAAAGGCAACAAAAACCGTCAGAAATTAGGCGATAATAAGTATTTCGCATAAAAATCGTCAATCACCTTTACGGCATCTTCGGGCGTATCTACTAAACTGAACAGATCCAAATCTTCTTCAGAGATCATGCCCTCAACAACCAACACCTTTTTAATCCAATCTATCATGCTAGCCCAAAACTTTTTGCCGACCAACACAATTGGGAAACGCCCAATTTTTTTTGTTTGAATCAACGTCAAGGCTTCGCTGAGTTCGTCAATCGTTCCAAAGCCACCAGGCATTACAATAAAACCTTGCGAGTATTTTACAAACATCACTTTGCGCACGAAGAAGTAATCGAACGTAATCAACTTATCAGGGTCGATATAAATATTTCCCTTTTGTTCGTGGGGCAAATAAATATTTAAGCCCACCGATTTTCCGCCTGCGCGATTCGCACCTTTATTACCGGCCTCCATGATTCCGGGGCCTCCGCCCGTAACAACACCGTAGCCTTGTTGCACCAACTGAAAGGCAATTTCTTCCGCCATTTTATAATAAGGATTGTTTGGCTTGATGCGGGCTGATCCAAAAATGGTAACGCACGGACCGATCTTAGCAAGCTTCTCAAAGCCCTCCACAAATTCACTCATGACTTTGAAGATTACCCAAGAATCAGAACTCTTTATCTCAGCCCAATCTTTGTCTTTAAATGCTTTGCGAATGCGGTGTTCTTCCTCCAAGTTAATCGGTTGCTTTTCTTCCTTACTAACTTTCTTTACTTTTTTTGTTGCCATTGCTCTATCTTGTTAAAAGTTTGAAGTTAAGTAAATGAAATTGTCTGACAAACCTTTGTTACAAGCCATGAAAAAAATTCATTTTATTCCCCCCGAAACAAAAGCCTGTTTGTTATTCGTGTTTTCAATTCTACTAACAGCGTGTCAATTAAAAAAATCAGGTATTGAAAATTGGGAAATACTTCCATTTGAAAAAGTTGACAGTGGCAATCCAATTTTATCAGCCGGTAAGGGTGAATTTTTATGCCCTATAAAGAAAGAGCTAATTAGATGGGAAGAAAAAGATGTATTTAACCCTGCAGCGGTTGTGCGAAACGATACGGTGTTCTTGTTGTACCGTGCCGAAGATATCAGTGGAAAATATGCGGGCACTTCACGGGTAGGATTGGCGTTCAGTTCGGATGGGCTTCATTTTATCAGACGCCCAGAACCCATTCTTTTTCCCGAAGAAGATTTTATGAAACCCTATGAATGGGAAGGTGGTATCGAAGATCCAAGAATTATAGAAAGTTCTGACGGAATTTATTTTCTAACCTATACTGCCTATGATGGACGGTTAGCTAGGCTTTGCGTTGCTTCATCGAAAGATTTAATCCATTGGACAAAGCATGGCCTTGCCTTTAAAGGTGAGTATGAAAATAGTTGGAGTAAGTCAGGAGCCGTTGTGGGCAAACGAGTTGGCAGTAAAATAATCGCACAAAAGATTAACGGA
>JBBSCN010000190.1:0-5877 GCA_038250265.1 Cytophagales bacterium
CTCCTTGTATCAATTCCGGTTGGTTTTGCGCTAGGATAGTAGTTTTAAAATTTCCTCGGTATGTTCTCCAAAGCGGGGAGGTGGCAGCAGTTGAGTTGTGCGTTCGAAACCGGAAATTGAACCAACAAAATTTCTAACACCACTCAATGACGCGGACTGGATCAATATCTCTTTTGCCTCCTTTGCAGAAAATCCTTCCTGAATATTTTGAATGATGCCAGCAGGAATTTTTTTCCGGTTCAATTCCTCTGTCAACTCTTGGCTTGAAAAATGGCGTAGCGCTTCGGTCAATAGCTGATTCATTTCTTTTCTGTTTTGAATACGAAGCTGGTTAGTCGAAAACAATTCGTGATCTGAATTCTCGATTTTCAGTACGTTCAGCAAATTCTCAAATTGCCGGTCGCTTCCAACCGCCAACAAAATCCGTTTTCCATCCTTTGTCAAAAATGAATCTCCATACGGAGCAATATTTGGATGTGAAGATCCTTGTCGCGTTGGTACTTTATTTCCCACTAACCAATTGGTGGCCTGATTCGTCAAAGAAGAAAGCGCGGTTTGCATCAACGACACTTCGACTAAACTTCCTTCTCTTGTACGCTCGCGCTTAAGCAACGCAATGAGCAGGCCTTCCTTCAACTGGTGCGCAGCCAACACATCAATTAAAGCAACAGGCATCTTAGTAGCTGGCCCATCTCTCTCTCCATTTATATCCATAAATCCCGACTCTGCTTGAATGACTGCATCATATCCTACACGATCATCGTCTGATCCGTAACCGGTGATTTGCCCGTAGATTAATTGTTGGTTATTAGCTGTTAGTTGCTGGTAAGACACTCCCAACTTCTCAGCATCTCCCGGTTTGTAACTGGCGATGATAATATCTGCACGGGCTGTCAATTTCCTCACGATGGTTTTTCCTTGTCCCGTTGTAAGGTCTATGGCTATCGATTTCTTGCCCCAATTACAAGAGCAGAAATAGGCTGATCGATCATCGGTTTGCTCACCAATACTTTTCCAAGTTCGGGTTACGTCTCCACCCGTTTGTAGGTTTTCAACTTTAATCACCTGCGCCCCCAACTCGGCAAAAAACTGCCCTACGGAAGGACCCGCGAGAACTGAAGCAAGCTCTACTACTTTCAAATTTTGAAACATATCGGGATAGTACTAAGTTGTTTACAAGACATTTCACCCAAACCAGTCACTAAAATTAGAATCATTTATCGCATTTTTGTGTTGTCAAACCAAAATTTAAGAAATGCGGATCACGATATTACTTTTTGCCATTGCAATGGCAGCATGTACCAGTAAGCCAGCGGAATTAATGACGGGCGAATGGAGGGGAATAATTGAGCTTCAAGGCCAGCAGTTGCCGTTTAATTTTGAGGTAACAAAAGATACGGGTAGTTACAAAGTATTTTTAAAAAATGCAGAGGAGAAACTTTTGCAAGATGAAATTTCCATCTACGGTGATTCTGTTAAAATCACCATGCTCATTTTTGATATTGAATTGCGAGCCAAGATAAATGGAGATCAGCTCAATGGCTTTTATAGTAAGAATTATGAACCCAACTTTAAGCTTCCTTTCACTGCAAAGAATGGAGACACGCACCGATTTATCAAATCGGGTGAATCAACCCCTAACTATAGCGGTAAGTATTCATTGAACTTTAGAACCGAAAAAGAGACCTATCCTGCAGTCGCAATTTTTAACCAGATTGGCAATGAAGTAACCGGAACATTTCTAACTCCAACTGGCGACTACCGCTACCTTCAAGGTAACATAGTTAACGAAAAGCTTATGCTGAGTACCTTTGACGGTAACCATGCTTTTGTTTTTGCCGGATTATTCAAAGGCGATTCATTAAAAGGAGATTTCTTTTCAGGGATGACTTCACACGAGACTTTTGCAGGCATAAAAAATGAAAAGGCAGAGCTGGTTGGCGCGGAATCACTTACCTATTTGAAAGAAGGTTTTGATAAAGTTGATTTTAGTTTTCCTGATTTGAACAATAAACAGGTGAGACCTACCGATGAAAAATTTAAGGGCAAAGTTTTGATCCTTCAGATTTTCGGCACGTGGTGTCCCAATTGTATGGATGAAACAAAATTTCTTTCGCAATGGTACAAGCACAACAAAGACCGTGGGGTTGAAATCTTGGGACTCGCCTATGAGCGAAAAGATGAATTTGAATATGCCAGTGGTCGGGTCAAAAAAATGAAATCGAAGTTGGGTGTTGGCTATGATTTTGTAATTGCAGGAACAAATGATAAAGAAAAAGCTTCTAAAACATTACCCATGCTTAATAAGGTCATCGCTTTCCCCACCACAATCTTTATTGGCAAAGATGGAAAAGTAAAACATATACGCACTGGCTTTGAAGGGCCAGGAACTGGTGTTTATTACGAGCAATTTAAAGAGCGATTTAACCAACTGGTTAATGAACTTTTAGCTGAGAAAACGCCTTCTATTTGATCAACCTATCAAAAATGAACGCTGAACTCCATCCGCCAACACCAAACAAACGCAAACGAGTTGTTGTTGGCCTGTCCGGAGGTGTTGATTCTAGTGTAGCTGCATACCTTTTAAAAGAGCAAGGCTATGAGGTGATCGGCATGTTTATGAAAAACTGGCATGATGACTCCGTAACCATAAGCAATGAATGCCCTTGGCTCGATGATAGTAATGATGCGATGATTGTAGCGCAGCATCTTGGTATTCCTTTTCAAGCCATTGATTTGAGTGTGGAATACAAAGAGAGAATCGTTGATTACATGTTTGCTGAATACAAGGCAGGTCGCACGCCAAACCCGGATGTGCTTTGTAATCGCGAAATTAAGTTTGATGTTTTTTTAGATGCTGCTGTAAAACTGGGGGCCAATTATGTTGCTACCGGTCATTATTGTAGAAAAGCAATAGTCGAAAAAGACGCCTGCCTGCCGGACAGGCAGGGAAGCCAAATTTTCCGGTTAATAGCAGGCAAAGATCCAAACAAAGATCAGAGCTACTTTCTCTGTCAACTTAATCAAAAGCAACTAGAGAAAGCTCTTTTTCCAATTGGAGAATTATTAAAGCCTGAAGTTCGAGCCATCGCCAAAGAAGCAGGACTTAGCACGGCAGAGAAAAAAGATTCTCAAGGATTGTGCTTTATTGGCAAAGTACACTTGCCTGATTTTTTACAACAAAGGCTTGAACCGAAAAAAGGAAAAGTAATCGAAGTACCCTTTGATTCCGCTACTTTTAAAAACGGCTATTCCGAGAGTGATTTGACCAACATCACCAAGCCTTATGAGTTGCAACCGAACCTTGGCGAAGTAGTGGGCGCACACAATGGCGCACACTTTTATACCATTGGCCAACGAAGGGGTTTAAATATTGGCGGGTATGAAAAACCATTGTTTGTCATTGGCATTGATACGGACAAAAACGTAATTTATACCGGTAGTGGCGAAGATCATCCTGGGCTTTATCGCAGGGGGCTTTTCATTCCAACTGCAGATGAACATTGGATACGAGAAGACTTAAAATTGTCTATTGGTGAATCCAAAAGCTATTTAGCAAGAATACGTTACCGCCAACCCCTAGAGAAATGCGCGCTTCACAAAAAAGAAGAAGGGCTCTACATAATCTTTGAAAGGCCGCAACGTGGCGTTACGCCTGGCCAGTTTGCCGCGTGGTATGGGGGGGAGGAGTTGGTGGGAAGCGGGGTCATTAGTTAGGCAACGTCTCTCTAACGAGTCAAACCAGATCGATACAAAAAAATTTAACTGCAGCAGACCAAGAATGCAATTTAATAATAGGGGACGTTTTTCAGTGGATTTTTGAAATTCAACAAATACAAGTAGACATGCTAAAGGAAATAATTAAACGCTTGGATTCAAATAGATTTAGCTAAGCAGTAATGGCTTTTAATATGTCGTGCTGGGTTATAATGTGAGCCTTCTCGTTTTCATCCCGAACCAGCAACGCTTTGTTTGTTTTATTTAGCATGGACGATAGCACATCTAGTGTACTATCTAACGCCACCATCTGCATTGGTTTGTCCATAATGTCACCTACCGATTTGTCTTTTATACTTGGGTCTGAAATGATTCGCTCGATCAAACTATTGGTAGTTACGCTGCCCACAAACTCTTTGCCTTCTACAACCGGCATTTGATCAACCCCTTCCTTGTTCATGATTTTGATAGCTTCACCAATGGTCGAATTTTTAGTTACCGTAAACAATCCTTCCTTTCCATTTCTGCCAGCTATGATTTGACGGGCTGTGCTGTAAGCACGTTCTTCTAAGAACCCGTGATCCTTCATCCACATGTCATTGTATACTTTGCCGAGGTAGCGCGTGCCGTGATCGGGCAAGAGCACCACCATGGTGTGTTCTTTACGTAAATGTTCTTTCGCATATTCCATTGCTCCATGCAAAGCCGAGCCACAGCTCCAACCACCAAATATCCCCTCTTCACGCGAAAGCCTCCGCGCCATGATAGCACCATCTTTGTCTGTTACTTTTATGAAGTGATCGATCACATCAAAATCCACATTTTTTGGTAATATGTCTTCGCCAAAGCCTTCAGTGAGATAAGGATATACTTCATTCTTATCAAAGATGCCGGTCTCCTTGTATTTTTTGAAAACCGACCCATACGTATCAATACCTACAGAAACAATGTCTGGGTTTTGTTCTTTTAGATACTTGGCAGTGCCGCACATCGATCCACCCGTTCCAACAGTCGCCACGTAATGAGTTATCTTTCCACCCGTTTGCGTCCAAATTTCCGGGCCGGTGGTTTCAAAATGCGCCTGCGCGTTGGAAGGATTATCGTACTGGTTGGGGTAAATGGAATTAGGTATTTCTTTATTCAATTTTCTAGCTACCGAGTAATAACTGCGTGGATCATCGGGTTCTACATTGGTAGGACAGACAATTACTTCGGCCCCAACTGCTCTGAGAATATTGATTTTTTCCTGAGATTGTTTGTCGGCCATGGTAAAAATGCATTTATATCCCTTCACCGCAGCGGTAAGGGCGAGCCCCATGCCCGTATTTCCGGACGTCCCCTCTATAATAGTCCCACCCGGCTTCAAAAGGCCAGCTTTCTCGGCATCTTCTATCATTTTCAACGCCATCCGGTCCTTGGTAGAATTGCCTGGGTTGAAATACTCCACCTTGACGAGCATGGTACCTTCTATGCCTTTTGGAATCTTGTTCAGTCTTACAATGGGCGTATTTCCGATGGTTTCGATGATGGAGTTATAGATCATTATTTATATGTTAATTAGAGAAGTAAAAGTAGGGATTTCTGGGGTTTCAAAAAGCTCAACGTCCATTCGGAAGTAGGCAGGCGGTTTGATCAAAATGGGGTGCTATCCTCATAAAAACAGTTAGCTTCATGGGTTATCGCTGAAAAATTAAACTAAATGATTCCTTACATAATCTTCCGTACCTTTTTCTAAAGAAGAGAAACCTTCTCCATAGCCTATCCCCTCCAACTTCCCCATCTTCGCCTCTGTAAAATACTGGTACTTATCTCTTATATCAGCCGGGGTATTAACGTACTCAATATTTACAGATTTATTTAGCGCGCTAAAAACTGCTCTGGCCAAATCATTGAAGGTTCTGGCTTTGCCCGAGCCTAAATTGTAGATGCCAGAGTTTTTGCGGTGATGCATTAAGAACATACAAACCTCCGCCACATCTTTCACATAAATAAAATCGCGCATTTGCTCTCCATCTTTATAGTCGGGCTGATGTGATTTGAACAACTTCATTTTTCCGGTTTTCTGAATTTGGTTGTAGGCATGCCAGATCACCGATGCCATTCTTCCCTTGTGATATTCATTAGGGCCGTACACATTAAAGAATTTCAACCCAGCCCAAA
>JBBSCN010000191.1:0-5806 GCA_038250265.1 Cytophagales bacterium
CTGTGGAGAAAAGAGCTTGATAGAAAGAAGCGGCTGTCGAATGAAGTAAAGGACTCTCCTACCACCATAGATATGGACAGTCCGGAGCGGGAGAAAATTATGGCCAAGTGTTTGGATCAACTTGGCGATACGTGCAGAAAGGTATTAATGTATTATTACTTTGATGAGATGTCAATGCAGCAGATAGCGGAGAAGTTGGGGTTTGCGAATACGGATACCGCTAAGACAAAAAAATATAAATGCAAACAAAAACTAGATGAATTGGTTAAAGCTCAGTATTCTGAGCAGGATTTTTTAGACTGAAATAGGAACAGACAACATGAACAATTTTGAATTAATAGACGATTATTTAACCAACCGATTACCGGAGCAAGATAAAGTTGCTTTTGAGAAACAGGTTGCATCAGACCCTTCCTTGAAGGCCGATCTGGCAATGCAGAAAGGGATTTTGGAAAGTGTAAAGAAAGCACGCGCAGCTGAATTAAAAGCAATGCTTCAAAAGGTGCCTGTGGGCGGAGGTGGTTCTGCCTCGATCAGTCTTCGGATAATGAAAATGGCAGCAGGCGTTGCGGGCGCTGCCCTTTTAATCGCAGCCTTGAGCTACTATTTTAAGGACGGACATAAAGGAAGTCCAAATATGCCTTCTTCTCTGGAAGACTCTATCAGAAAAGTAGACCCAAGTGAATTTGAGCCCTTGGAGGAGCCAACAGCACCGGTTGAGGTAACGGAAAAGAAGGAAGAGAAAAAGGTGGAAGCAGTTGAAAAGGAAACAAGCAAAAAATCTCTTAAGAAGACACCAGCACAGGCCAATCAGCCTAAAATTGATGTGGTAGACCCTACGAAGGATATGATGATGGAAGAAACCGAGAGCACACGTGTAAAGAATGAGTCGGGTAAAACTGGCGTTACTTCTTCACGCATTGCGGTTGATGTCCTTAACAACAATAAGAAATTCTCATTCCACTATCAATTTGCAAAGGGTAAGCTTGTGCTTTACGGATCATTTGATAAATCACTGTATGAGATTCTGGAGATCAATGGCGACAACCACGCGGTATTCCTGTTCTACAAAGATCAATATTTTCTGCTAGATGAAAAAGAAATGAAGGTAACTCCCCTAGAACCTATTAAAGATGCTGCTCTCGTGGGCAAGCTAAAAGAGTATAGGGGTAGATAGATTGATTTCAGGTTATAAGTTTTGAAACCCTCTCCACTCGAGAGGGTTTCTTTTTATCCCTATATTTGCACCGCATGAGCGAACCGACCAAACTAAGATTCCGTAAAAAGAAGCTCGGAAGTTACCCTTACATTAGCGTTGTGTTTAGCATTACGTTAGCACTTTTTGCCATAGGGGTTTTTGGCACATTGGTCATTTATTCAAAAGAATTGGAGTCGATTGTGCGCGATAACGTTAAAATACAGGTCTATCTAAAGAATCAACTTACTACCGCACAGATTAGCGCAATTAAAAAACAACTTCAAGCCAAGTATTTTGTTACCAAAACAGACCCTGCAAAATCAATTCAGTTCGTTTCGAAAGAAGAAGCAGCCAAACAGTTCATCAAAGAAACAGGCGAGGATTTCAAAAAATTCTTGGGCGAAAATCCTTTGCGCGATGCCTATCTGGTGAAAATCGATGCTGCCTATCACGACAAGCCTTCTCTCGCCAAAATTAAAACAGAAACAGAAAAAATTTCGGGCGTATTTCAAGTTTACTATGTAGAAAACGTAATAGATTCAATCAACCAAAATGTAACAAAGATCGGCTTGGTGTTGATGGGTCTGGTGGCGTTATTGCTATTGACCGTTGTATTACTGATTAACAACACCGTTCGATTGGCTCTGTTCTCTCAACGATTTATCATTCGCAGCATGCAATTGGTAGGTGCCAAACGTTGGTTCATTCAACGGCCTTTTCTTTTTCAGGCAGTATGGCACGGTGCGCTCTCAGGGGTGTTGGCATCTGCACTACTCTATGCATTGGTCTCGTTCGCAACCAAACGAATTGAGGACCTGATTCTCATTCAAAATACAGATCGGCTATTTATTCTTGCCGGATCGTTGGTTATTTTAGGAATGGTAGTGGGCGTCATCAGCACGTACCGCGCAGTGGCAAAATATTTACGGTTATCTTTGGACGAATTATTTTAATCATGAACAAACTAGCTTTCGGAAAAAAAAATTATCAATTGATGGTCGCAGGCATTGCCATCCTGATTATCGGTTTTACCATCATGTCGTTGGATAAAGAGCCCTATGGGTTTGGGTTTTTAGGGTTGACCCTTGGGCCGCTGGTTGTAATCTCTGGATTCATCTTAGAAATAGTGGCCATCCTTCACACGCCAAAGGAAAACAAATAGCTGTTCATGTCAATTATTGAAGCAATCATCCTTGCTATCGTAGAAGGGATCACTGAATTTTTGCCCGTCTCATCCACAGGCCACATGATCATTGCCTCTTCGCTAATGGGTATCGCAGATCAATCGTTCACAAAAACATTTACCGTTGCCATTCAACTTGGTGCTATTCTATCAGTGGTAGTTTTGTACTGGAAGCGATTTTTTCAAACTACTGATTTTTACTTGAAACTATTTGTTGCGTTTTTACCAGCAGCTATTATTGGCTTTTTACTCAATGATTACATTGATCAACTTTTGGAGCGCGTAGAAGTAGTAGCCATCATGCTCATCCTTGGCGGGATTGTGTTTTTGTTTATCGATAAACTCTTTCACAAAACAGAAGAAAATGGCTTACAAGAAATCAGCTATCCGACCGCATTGAAAATAGGTTTCTTTCAAACCATTGCCATGATACCGGGTGTATCACGTTCAGCGGCAACAATCATTGGAGGACTTACGCAAAAACTGAATAAGAAAACCGCAGCCGAGTTTTCGTTTTTTTTAGCAGTGCCCACTATGGCAGCCGCCACGGGCTACAAGCTTATGAAATTTTATAAAGCGGGCAATGGTTTTAGCAACGATGAAATCACCCTCTTGCTGATTGGAAATGTCGTAGCGTTTGTAGTGGCTATGTTTGCGATCAAATCATTCATTCAATTCTTGACAACGAATGGATTTAAACTATTCGGTTACTATCGAATAGTTGTTGGCGCAATTATTCTTGCGCTGTATTTCTCGGGCATCAAGCTTTCCACTTTGTAAATGATTCCTAATCCGACACCGGACGAAGGTCGACTGTTGTTGATCAACAAACCATTTCGGTGGACATCCTTTGATGTGGTCAACAAGCTTCGATACAAATTGAAAATAAAAAAGATAGGCCATGCTGGAACACTGGATCCTTTGGCCACAGGGTTATTGATCATCTGCACAGGAAAACTGACCAAAAAAATTGACGAGTATCAAGCCCAAGAAAAAGAATACACAGGGCATTTTGTAATCGGCCAAACAACACCTTCATGCGACTTAGAGACAGAAGTCTCAGCACCGGTAGATGTTTCTTCTATCAGCGATGAAAAAATTCTTTCTGCGGCAACAAAGTTCGTTGGTACGATTCAACAGATACCACCGCTTCACTCGGCCATTAAAGTGGACGGCAAACGTGCTTACACATTAGCACGCAGCGGTAGCGACCTTGAGTTAAAACCGAGGGAGGTTACCGTTTCCGTGTTTGAAATTACCTCCATTCAAAAACCGATGATTAACTTTAGGATTGTTTGTTCCAAGGGAACCTACATCCGAAGTTTATCGCGCGATTTTGGAAATGAGTTGGGTGTGGGCGCCCATCTCGCTTCACTCTGCCGAACTAGAATTGGCAATTTTAAGTTAACAGATGCTAAGTCTTTGGAAGAAATTGATTGAACGTAAGCGATGAAGATTTACCATAGCCTAGAAGATTTTTCAAAACTATCAAACGCGGTTGTAACCAGTGGTACGTTTGATGGCGTACACATCGGCCATCAAAAAATTATCAATCGATTGAAAGAAATTGCCACAAATAGCAAAGGCGAAACAGTGGTCATCACTTTCTGGCCCCATCCTCGCTTAATTCTTAAACCCGAAGACGATTCCTTGCGACTGCTCAATACGTTTGAAGAAAAGGCAGAACTCTTAAAAAAACAAGGCATTCAACACTTACTGAGAATTCCTTTTACAAAAGAATTTTCCCAGATCAGTTCGCAGAAATTTATCAAAGATATTTTAGTAGACACCATTGGTACCAAGAAATTGGTAATCGGTTATGATCACCGCTTTGGAAATAATCGAGAAGGAAGTTTTGAGCAATTACAAATCAACGGGCCCGCTTATGGGTTTGAAGTGCAAGAAATCGAAAGGCAAGACATCGACCATATTGCCGTTAGCTCATCTAAAATCAGAAAGGCTTTGGAAGAAGGTGACATTGAAACTGCCAATCATTTTTTAGGCCGACCCTATTCCTTGACTGGCGAAGTAGTGAAAGGCGATAAGCTCGGTCGTGTGTTGGGATACCCTACCGCGAACATAGATTTGGATTCACGGCACAAACTTATCCCTTCTGATGGCATATATGCTGTTACCGTTCAATATGGATCGGGTACTTATAAAGCAATGCTATACATTGGCAATAGACCTACGGTAAGTGGAACGAAAAGGGTAATCGAAGTGAATCTTTTTGAGTTCAATAAAGAAATTTACGGAGAGACATTGACTGTTTACTTTCACGGACTGATTCGGTTAGATGCAAAATTTCAGGATTTGGAAACATTGAAAAGCCAACTTCACCAAGATAAGATTGAAGCGGAAACACGCTTGAAAAAAATCATTTGAAATCTTTGGGATGACTATGAAACATTTCATTGAATGATTTGTAAAAATAAGATCGACTGTTGAATCCCGTCTCATAAATTACTTCAGAAACACTTAGTTTCGAATTACGGAGTAGCTCAGCCGCCTTTTTTAATCGAAATTGTTTGATCAATCCATGGGGTGTCAGTCCCGTGATAGCTTTTACCTTCTTATACAAAGATGCCCTGCTCATACCAACTTCTTGACCTATTGTTTCAGCATTGAACTCAGGATCGCTTAAATGAAGTTGGATGCACTGTGTTATTTTCGAGAAAAAGTTATCGTCCTTCTCTCCAATTCCAGTCGACAGTTCATGCATTTCGATCGTTGTCGAATCTTGAAATCTACTTCGAATCAACTCCATTCGTTCAAGCAACTTTTCAATACGAGTAAAAAGGTGTTCTGGATGAAATGGCTTGGGGATGTAAGAATCTGCTCCAGCCTGTAATCCCTTAATTCTATCCTCCACCTCTCCTTTGGCAGTTAATAAAATCACCGGAATATGACTTGTCTGTATATTCTCCTTTATTCTTCTACACAGCTCTAGCCCATCTATGTCCGGCATAAGAACATCACTGATAACTAAATCTATACGTTCGTCCTCCAAGCAAGCAAATGCCTCCTTTCCGCTACCGGCCTTCAATATATTGTATCGTTCAAACAAAATATTCTCTAACAAGGAGACTATCTGCCGGTTATCATCTACTACAAGAAGTGTGTGAGGGTAAACTGTTTGAATTGAGGAATTAGTATTTAGATAAGGGTTAGTATGAAAGTGATCCGTTTCAAATTCCAAAAGAATTTTTTCCTTCAAATTACTTGATGGCGCAGTTAATTGCCCGTGAACCTTTAGCGAAGAGTAAAATTCCCGAACAATAGGGATACTAACTGTAAAGGTACTTCCCTTGCCAAGTTGACTTTGTAAATGGATTGTTCCACCATGCATTTGCACCAGACTTTTTGTTAGAGACAACCCAATCCCGGTGCTTACGGAAAGGCCAGCCTGATCCAGTTCATCTGTA
>JBBSCN010000192.1:0-5775 GCA_038250265.1 Cytophagales bacterium
GTCTACGAGAAAAGAATACACACATCCTTCGCGCCATTGGCCTTTTTTTGTTTTTGCCTCTGCTGTTTTAAAATTATCGCGGAAGTAGTTGTCCTTGAGTTTGCCCTGCATCATATGGATGGGGATTCCTAAAATTTTTGCGTGTGGTGCATGGTCGGATACAATCGGTAGCACACGGATAGACGAAGTAGAATCAAACCAATGTACGGGTGGTGTCTTGCCTTTGGGGTTTTGCACTTCTGTCGGCAAGAGCGTGTGGTACTGCGTGGGCGTAATAAAATTCTGGAGAATGTCATCGCCAAATTCGTTGCCATAGATTGTAGCATTTTTAGGCAGCATGTTTTGATTTAGCAGCAGCGGGATGTCCATCATGTGGTCGTAGTGCGTGTGTGCGAGCCACACGCTTTTGGCTTTGGTGAGGTCAACTGCGTGTTGTGCTAAGGTGGCTTTATACTTCTCAAAATCGGCAGTATTTGTTTTTATCTTTTTACCTATGGCTAGCCGCTGAATGGAAAAGTACGGATCGGTCACGATCATCTCTCCGTTGTATTCCATAATCAGATGGCCACAGCCCATGTACAGCATGCTGAGGGGCGAGCCTTGGCCGTTGAGATTTAACTGATGTTGGGGAGTAGTGGGAATGATTTCATGGGAAGGGAAATGGGAAATGGAACGGGCGCAGCCGAGCAAAACTAGAATTGCGAAGAGGGCGAAGCTGCGGGTCATCAATGATTGTTTTGGAATGAATATAGAAATAATTTTGTGTTCTTCATCCGTAAAAAGTAACTCTAGGTCTGAAATACGTGGTTTTCCCCGTATAAAATACGTGGTTTTCCCCGTATCATTTGTCAAAAATGATTTTCACATTTGCTGAGTCTAAAAATTATTTTTAACCCTTAACAAATTATAGTATGGCAAAAAAGTCAGGAAGTGCGGCCTTGGTCTTTGAATTCAGGTCGTCCACGTTAAAACGAATTCTGGATAAAAATCCAGACAAGGTAGTGTTCACGGTTTCTGTAGAAGCGGTGGAGGCAAAGACGGGCGGCTTGGTCGGAGCTTTGCGTATCAAAGCGACAGGAGAGAAGTTTAAAGCATCGGCAAAAGGAGCAAGCGGAACTTCAACAAAGAGAAGCGCCATGACGATGTCTGGATCAGACGATGAGGGTAATCCAAAACCTCCGGGATTCCCGAACTAACTCATTAGTAAAACGGCATGGAGCATGTAGACTTAAAAAATAAAGATGGGTTTTGAATATCTTGCAAATGATCTACTGGAGCCAGTGTCATATGCTCTGTGCCTTTTTTTTCTACTTTTTTACATCCGTAAAAACAAAAAAGTAAAGCTAGGCTTGCTGGCAGTGTATTTTTTTGCGGCAACATTATTGATGCTTCGGGCTGCTTATGTCAATCCCAATATCCTACTCTACAGCATACTCTCGTTGGTATCAGTGGTTTTCTTAGGCTTATACTTTTACAATACTTATTTTCTGAAATGGAAAAAGAGACTGACGATTGCAATAATTTTGGTGCAGTGTGGGTATTTTGTCGTCAGTAATTTTATTTTTTCCCCACCCGTCATTTTTGACAGTGCCGGTCACGTTTTGCAATCGATCGGCATTGTCATCATGGCATTTCTGTATATGCACCAAATTCTTACCAACATTACGGAGGAACCGCTCTCGCACAATTTTGACTTTTGGTTTGTGTCTACACAATTGATTTATCACTTGGGGGCGTTCGGCATTTTTTTGACTTATGGATACCTCACCAAACGGATTTTACCCACAGGTTTATATTCTAAAGAGAATCGAAATTTGATTAGCAATGTATGGTTAGTTCATAATGTTCTTTTATTTTTAACAGCGCTTCTTTTCGCAGCCGGAATTTTATGGATAACCTTTCGCAGCAAATCACGATCATCTTTGTAGCCTCTGCGTTTTTTCTGTTGGTAGCAATAGGAATTATTGTGTTGTTTTCTGTCTACCAAAAAAGGCAATTCCAATATTTGTTGGAAAAGAAGGAACTGAGCAATCGATTTCAAAAGGAATTGTTGAAGACTAGATTAGAAGCGCAGGAGGAAACGCTCAACAACCTTGGGGCAGAATTGCATGATAACATTGGCCAGCTCTTGAGCAGCTCCAAAGTGTTGATCAGCGTGGCCGACCGTGAGTTGCCCGCCCCCTCTGCCACCTTAAAAGTTGTGGACGAAACCATTTCAAAAGCCATTCAAGAACTGCGCGCCATTAGCAAGTCGCTCAGCACAAACTGGCTCGGGCAGTTTAGTTTTATCGAAAACTTAATTACAGAGGCTGCTAGGATTACAGCTTCAAGGCGAGTAAAAGTGAATTTGGAAATTCCATCCTCCATTGAGATGCCGATGGACCGACAAATGATTTTGTTTCGCATCGTGCAAGAGGCATTGCAAAATGCGCTTAGGCACAGCAACCCTTCGGCCATTTTCATCCGTACCATTCATAGCGGAGAAACCTTGTATATTTCGGTGATCGATGATGGAAGTGGTTTTGATATATGCGATAAATCTAAAAACGGGATAGGTATTATGAACATTACAAATAGAGCACACCTACTAGGGGGCGAAGCTCGATGGCAGTCCTCTGCCGCAGGAACAGAAGTAATCATTCAATTGCCTTTGCATGCAAACTGACGAAGTGACTGTCATTAAAATCGGGCTAGTAGATGATCACCAACTTTTTATCAGATCATTGGCTTTGCTATTAGCTAGTTTTCCAAACGTGCAAGTAGTTTTAGATGCTTCCAATGGAAAAGACCTTCAGGAAAAACTCAGAAGCGCTGAAGTGTTACCGGAGATTATGTTGATAGATGTTTCCATGCCTGTGATGGATGGGCCACAAACGGCTCAGTGGTTGCGTGTTACTTATCCTACGATGCGGTTAGTCGCACTTTCTATGGATGATAAGGAGGAAACTATTATTCGAATGTTGCGGGCGGGTTGTTGTTCGTATTTGTTTAAAGACATCCACCCCAATGAATTGGAATATGCCTTAAACGAGGTTCACCGTCATGGATTTTACAATCCGGCTGTCAATCTTCAGAAATTGGTCGAGCCTCCAAAAGACGAAGATGGCCTTCATAAATTTAATCAACGGGAATTAGAGTTCTTAAAATTGGCCTGTAGCGATATCACTTACCGCGAAATTGCTTCCATTATGAACCTGAGTGAACGAACCATCGATGGATACCGAGCCGTCTGTTTTGACAAATTAAATGTACAAAGTAGAACTGGCATGGTGCTGGTGGCACTGCGGAAGAGTTTGATAAAATTGTGATTTGGTGATGTCTATTAGAGCTTGTCTAAAGTCAGTTTGCGTCTGTCGAAAACTAATTCTAGATAAATTCAGCCTGACAGAATTAGACACACGCTTTTGATAGTGGCGTTGCGCAAGGGGTTGATAAAAACTGGGATCTAGTATGTCAGTTTGAGCCTGTCGAAAATTGATTCTAGTGGCTTCGATAAACTCCGCCTAACAGAATTAGGCACCCGCTTTCGCGGGGGAGTGATAGAACTGTGATTTAGTGTATCAGTTTGAGCCTGTCGAAAACTGCCGAACAGACTCAAGCACACGCTTTCCGCGCTTTTACCATCCGAGCCGTCAGTTCGATGTCTTCGAAATCCACATCGGCTCCTTTCAAGGAATACAATAGAAAGCGCACTTCTTTACGGTGGATTAAACTATCCGATTCGGTCAATCGATAGAGATGCACCAAGGCGCAAAGTCTTTCTTGTTCGGTGCATTCGTTGAGTAGATTGAGCCCATCCAAATAGATTTGTTTTTCAGATTTACTGGACACGGTTTGTTCGAAAAGGGCTAACTCTATTTCGGGAATATTTTCTTCTTGGCAAATTGCCTGAAGCGTATTGGTTTCAAGTTCATCAATCATACCATCCACGCTCATTAATAAATGAGCGCAATGCAGAAGCCCTTGATGATAGGCAGAATGTTGTTGTGTAAGTGTTGTCATTCGATTGTCAAATTTTTCATTTCATCTACTTCTGCCAGGGTCAACAAGTTCGCATCTATTTGATTGATGATTCGAAAGTGTTCGGGCGTTTCTTGTCCCTCTGCCAACAGGATGATGGGTGTGCTTTTGTTGAGCGAGAAGTTTCGTATGGATCTCGCCATTTCGATACCGGTAACCACCGGCAAATCGAAACTGCAAAGAATCAAATCATACTGGTGCATGCGGCAGGCTAACAGCCCATCCAATCCCGAAGAGAGAGAGTGGACATGCCATTGCCTTAGCTGTGCCTTGATTTGCTCTAAAACTGCTTCTTGCCGGTGGACTACCAATACCTTCATCTTAATTAAACCTTAAACCGTGACAAAGGTGGGTCTCAAGCTAGTGCTGCGCTACGTGGTTTTCCCCGTATTTGATACGTGGTTTTCCCCGTATTTTCAGTTTTTTCGTCTGGTTAGGGGCATAATCTTAACTTTACGGGCCTTTAATAATGCCAAATGGCAGGTAGTTTAAAACCACGAAGTACGATTTATAAGGTGCAATGTTGGAACTTTAAATCGCCCTTCTTTAGCCTTTAATCGTAACTAGAAAATATGAAAATACGCGAAGCAACGCATTCAGATATTCCGTCCATCATCGACTTTCAATTGAAGATGGCGTTGGAGACCGAAAATCTAACGTTGGCTATCGCCACGCTTACACAAGGAGTGCACAAGCTTTTTAAAGATCCAACGAAGGGCAGGTATTATGTGGCGGAGGAAAACAAGCAAGTAGTTGGCTGCTTGATGACCACTTATGAATGGAGCGACTGGCGGTGCGGTACCGTGTTGTGGATCCAGTCGGTGTACATTGATGCAAACTATCGCGGCAAAGGAGTTTATAAAAAACTCTACGACCACATTCAGCAAATGGTACTAGCTGATCTGGAATTACGTGGAATTCGCTTGTATGTGGACAAAACCAACCAGACGGCTCAATCTGTCTATCAAAAATTGGGGATGAATGGCGAGCATTACCAAATGTATGAGTGGATGAAGAAATCCTAAATGGCGAATTTTATATTCACAAATTCTTCTTGAAGGTTGTCAATTACTGTTAGTCAACTGCTTACTTTTGTGGGCTAGCTACTCTGAGATCCTTTCATGCCCACTACTTCTGCTGTAAAAAAGATCAAAGACCTTTCTGGTCATGATTATATTGAAATCATTGGCGCACGCGAGCACAACCTGAAGAATATCAGCGTTTCGTTTCCGCGCAACCAGCTAGTGGTGCTCACAGGCATCAGCGGAAGCGGAAAATCATCTCTCGCCTTTGATACGATTTATGCCGAAGGTCAGCGCAGGTACATGGAAAGTTTTTCGGCCTACGCGCGCAGCTTTATTGGTAACTTAGAGCGGCCTGATGTAGATAAAATCAACGGACTCAGCCCTGTTATTTCTATCGAACAAAAAACTACTTCGCGCAACCCGCGCTCAACCGTTGGAACCGTTACAGAGATTTACGATTTCATGCGCTTGCTGTTTGCCCGCGCGGGCGAGGCGTTCTCCTATATAAATGGAGATAAAATGGTGCGGCAGAGTGAAGAGCAGATTCTCGATGCGATCATTAACAATTTTACTGGAAAGAAATTAGTGGTGCTTGCCCCCGTCATCAAAGGAAGAAAAGGGCATTATCGCGAGTTGTTTGTTCAAATCAGAAAGCAAGGTTATACCAAAGTGCGGGTTGATGGCGAGATCATAGACATCACTGCTAAAATGCAAGTGGATCGATTTAAGA
>JBBSCN010000193.1:0-5768 GCA_038250265.1 Cytophagales bacterium
AATTCAGGAAACGTTTCAATCGATCCCGGAAAACGGATGGCAGTACTTCGCCAGAATCACTATGAGTTTGATGAAGTGCACGTATTGGACACCGTAATGATGGGGCATAGTAAATTATGGGCCACCATGAAAGAAAAAGATGCCATTTACGAAAAGCCGGATTTCTCCGAAGCAGATGGAATCAAAGCTTCCGAATTGGAATCTGAATTTGCAGAAATGAATGGGTGGAACGCTCAGTCAGACGCGGCCGCATTGTTAAGTGGTTTGGGGATAGCCGAAGCAGATCATGACAAGCAAGTAAAAGAGCTAAGTGGAAACCAGAAAGTGCGTGTGCTATTGGCACAGGCGATTTACGGAAATCCTGACATACTAATTTTAGATGAGCCCACCAACGATTTGGATTTGCTAACCGTGGCTTGGTTGGAAGATTTTTTGCTGGAGTTTAAAAATACGGTGATCGTTGTTTCTCACGACCGTCACTTTTTAGACACCGTGTGCACACACATTGTTGACGTTGACTTCAGCGCGATCAAATTATACACCGGAAATTATTCCTTTTGGTACCAATCCAGTCAATTGGCTTCTTCTCAGCGCTCTTCGTCCAACAAGAAGGCTGAAGAGAAGAAAAAAGAATTGCAAGAGTTTATCATGCGCTTCAGCGCAAATGCTTCCAAATCGCGTCAAGCAACCAGCCGAAGAAGACTGTTGGAGAAGATTAATGTGGACGATATTCAACCCTCGAACCGGAAATATCCTGCCATCATCTTTACCCAAAAAAGAACTGCTGGCGATCAAATCCTTCACGTAGAAAATCTCTCCTACTCAGTCGGGGGAACTACGATCTTCAAAAACCTGGAGTTCTTTGTGAGCAAGGGCGACAAGATTGCCTTTTTAAGCAAGGATAGTTTAGCGCTCACTTCGCTCTTTCAAATTCTAATGGGCGAATTAAAACCTACACAAGGTAAATTTACATTCGGCCAAACGATTACCACCTCCTATTTGCCCGGTAACAACGAGAGCTTCTTTCAGTCAGCCGATAACTTGGTGGATTGGTTAAGACAATTTGCAGAAGACGAAAATAAAGATGAAGTATACATCCGCGGTTTTTTAGGCAAGATGCTCTTCTCAGGCGAAGAAGTTTTTAAGAAATGCTCAGTGCTTTCGGGCGGTGAAAAAGTGCGCTGTATGGTTTCACGCATGATGATTCCGGGAGCAAATTTGCTAGTGCTCGATGAACCCACCAATCATTTGGATTTGGAATCCATCACGGCTTTTAACAACGCGTTGAAAGATTTTCCCGGCACCGTCCTATTCACTTCGCACGATCACGAGTTTACTCATACTGTTTCCAATCGCATAATTGAAATCACCCCCAATGGTTTCATCGACAAACTCATGAGTTATGATGAATATATCGAAAGTGAAAAAGTAGCGGAACAAAAACAACTTCTTTATAGTTGTTAAGTAGAAATCTGTAACCAAATTCTACGCTGTACGTAAAGAAAGCAGCTAACCACCTACTCCTGTATTGCAGGAATCTATAGAAAGAAGAATCTGTTCTGGAATCAATCAGAAAGCGAAAGGTAATTTGGCGAAAGAGTTCATTCGAAGAACAAATCGAATGTAATAAAAATGAGTTTATGAGTTGGACGACAATATATATTAAAGGAACAAAGGGTTTTGAACCAGAAGTGCTTCGGCATTTAGAGAAATCCGGTTTTTCTTTTTTGCCTGGGTCAAACATGGATAATGGATTCTCGCTGTATTGGATCAACGATAGAAGTCAGTTGAGAGAATTCAAAAAGGCCATCAGCGCCAAAACTATTTTTAAATATCGGCTACGATTCTATACCGACATGGTTGCCGGGCAGGAAGAAGATAGGACAATGGCTATTTTAACTGCCAACGAAAAAGAAATGGTTAAAAAGATGAGTGAATGGCAGCAAGCTTACAACAGCGAGTTGCGGCACAGTGCCTAGTATTATCCTACCCGCTTTGCCTTGAAGCCTTCCTTTAAAAGAATCTCTAGAACTTTAATGCGCGTATCGCCTTGAATCAAAATCACTCCATCTTTCGCAGAACCGCCAACGCCACATTTTGTTTTAAGCAGTTTGGTAAGTGTTTCTAAATCTTCCGTAGAACCAACAAATCCAGCTATCAAAGTCACCTGCTTACCCGCGCGGCCACTTTTATCCAGCTGCACCTTTACGTTCTGCTGCTGAGGTGGCAATGTCAACTTTTTCTCGCCTCCCTCGTATTGAAAACTAAATTCTGAGTTAGTTGAATAGACTACTCCTTCCCTATCCTTCCAATCATTTTTTTTTGCCATAACTAACGACTTAAGTAAACTGCAATAAGATTAAAAATAATGAACAGCAAATTTACTAAGCCTAAATTAAAACGAAACTCAATTCCCTTCTTGTAAAATACACCAAGCATGGAAGTGACCAACCAAATGCCCGGAAAAAATAAAAAGTTACCATAAACAGAAACAGGGATTCGGTAACGCATGCCTTTTTCGTTTTCTACTCGCTTTGAAATACTCAACAAGGGTGAGGTACAAATCACCACATAAGAATTATTCACCAATTCATCCACCGTACCTTTTCCCAATTTATAAATTTTCCCATCCGAAGCGCGCAATCTCACTCCGCTTTGACCATACCGATCGTAGACACCGGATAAATCAACTATTGTTTCCTTTCTTTTATTGACGGGCAGCACAAAATCGCAGAGCAGTACAAAGCAGCAGAAGAGTGTAAATCGTGAGATCTTAAAGGCCAGCGGCAGGTATCCTTGCATTAATTCCTGCAATTCCTTTTTCTCCGAACTCTTCGGAAATCCATAGCCCGGAGGCTTGGAACGGTAACGCGGGTCGCGATGCGAGGGTCGCGCAGGTTCTACTTGGGGCTTTTCGCCAGTTACCAGCAGTTGGTCATACAGCAGCTTCCGCTGCGGGTCGCTTAATACTTCGTAGGCTTCATTGACTTCTCTTATGATAGAGTTGGCATCGGCTGAGGGATTTTTATCGGGATGATATTGGAGCGCCAATTTTCGGTAGGCCCTTTTAATATCCGCATCGCGGGCGTAAATGTTGACTCCCAATATGAAGTAGTAATTTTTCAAAGGATTCGGCAAAAGTACAGATAAAAATAAAAAAGGCCGTCTCGACTTTCGAGGCGGCCTCTTTGGCGCAAGTAACTAGTTGTCGTTTCTTATGCCTGCTTTCCGCCAAGCATCAACAAATCGTTCACGTTGATCTCCGTCACGTATTTTTTCTCGCCTTTATCTGTTTCGTAGTTGCGGTGTACCAGTTTGCCTTCTACGCACACCTCCATACCTTTCTTCAAAAACTTTTCGGCCACACCTGCCAACTGGCCCCAGATCACAATGTTGTGCCATTGCGTATCCTCTACCTTTTCCCCTTTTTGATTCTTGTACGAATCCGTAGTCGCAATCGAGAAGGAAGCCTTCTTTGATTTGTCAAACTCTTTCACTTCAGGATCTTTGCCTAAACGACCGATCAACTGCACGCTGTTTCTTAAACTTTTCATAACTGTAAATTTTAAATGGTTGATAATTGATTTTTGTTTTTGTCCCCGACTGAGTTATTCAGCGATTGACGATGCAAAGGTGTGGACAGAAAAGAACCGTAGTCGTAGGTTAGTCAATTACTATCGGTTATATTCGCTTGTAAACGTTTACAATCGGATAATATGTCGAAATCAGCTGAAAAAACGTGTTTGGACTGTGGCACTAAAATAATCGGGCGAGCCGATAAAAAGTTTTGCTCAGACATTTGCCGTGTTTCCTACAACAATAAATTGAACAGCAACGAGACCAACCACATGCGCAACGTAAACAACACCTTGCGCAAAAACCGGAGAATATTAATGGAAGCCAACCCTACCGGGAAAACCAAAATGAGTCGCGAAAAACTCATTCAAAGAGGCTTTGACTTCAATCATTTCACCAACATTTATAAAACAAAAGAGGGAGCAATTTATTACTATTGCTATGAGCAAGGGTACTTGCCCATCGAAAACAATTGGTTCTTATTAGTTGAACGAAAAGAAAACCTTTAACGATTATTAATTATGCAACCCTTAAAAAAAATAAAATTCTTAAAGAACGAAAGAACTGCAATTCTGCCCATCAAGAAAACCCCTTTAGGTTTTCGCTACGCAGTGACGACTCACGGAAGGGTAATTAGCTTTTTAGCAGATCCAAAGGTGGGCCGAATCCTTCGCCCTGCAAACTTATCGAATTATCCGGGGGTGACCATCTACACGAACGGAACATCCAGAAGTCGCAACGTCCATCGCTTAGTCGCGGAAATGTTTATAAAGCCCCCAAGTAAGCGGCATAAGTTTGTGATTCATTTGAATTTTAAAAAAGATGACAACCACTATAAAAATTTAAAGTGGGAGACACTAGAGGGGAAATTCGTTCATATCAAAAAAGACCCAAATTATGTTACCGGCAGGGGCGGAAATGCCAAACTTACCGAAGCGAAGGTGAAAGAGATTAAACTTTTATTGCAAAAAGGAAAACTGACACTCAAACAAATTGGAAAAAGATACCACATAAGCGATATGCAAATCCACCGCATCAAAACGGGCGAGAACTGGAGTAAAGTAAAAATTTAACTATGTGGAATCTTCAGGGTAAGAAAGCGCTCGTAACAGGCGGCACAAAAGGTATTGGCCTCGCTATTGCCAAAGAATTTATAGAATTGGGTGCCGAAGTGTTGGTGGTCGCCCGGGACACCAAAACCATTCAAGGCAAAGTAAAAAACTCAGCCAACCTTTTTACCATGGATGGCGATGTGACCGATGCTACCTTTCGGCAACAGTTGATCGATCGCGTAAATCAAAATTGGAATAAGCTAGATATACTTGTGAACAACGTAGGCACCAACGTGCGAAGAAAAATGGTAGACTACGCTGAAGAAGAATACCGAAAAATTTTTGAAATCAATTTGTTCAGCTTGATAGAAATCACGCGCTTGTCCTATCCTCTTTTAAAAAAGGCATCGCATCCAAGCGTGATCAACATTGCCTCGGTGGCGGGCTCTTTTGATTTGCAAACAGGCCCACCTTATGGGATGACGAAAGCCGCCATCATTCAACTGACAAAACATTTAGCGGCCGAATGGGCAAATGACAACATTCGCGTAAACTGTGTTTCGCCTTGGTACATAGAAACACCGTTGACCGAATCCGTTCTCGCTCAACCCGAAAAACTCAAAAACATTTTGGCGCGCACCCCACTCAACCGAATTGGCAAACCCGAAGAAGTTGCCAGCCTCGTTACCTACCTTGCTATGGACAAAGCCAGCTACATCACAGGGCAAAACATAATGGTGGATGGCGGCATGAGCGTGAAAGGGCTGTGAGTACAAAAAATGATCGATAGAAGACGAGCAACAAATCAGCAATTGGCGGCCTACTGCCTCCCGAGGCGGGATGGCAGCACCGGGCTATACACTCGAAGCCGGCCTGTCCGGTAGGAAGGTCCGGCCACGCAAAAATCCCCCTCACTTCGGGCTTTTCGTTTCTATCCCATGGCCGGTGCCAGCTCGTAGTCTGTGCCAATTACCGAATCGACCCCTTGAAAAAAAGTAGTAAACCCATGATATAGCCGCCATAGAGAAAAATATTTGACCCACTAACAGAGCCCTGGCACCGAAATCCTAAGAGGCAGCTAAATACGAAATAGACGCAACTCTATGGGTCTATTTCCTATATCTGGGTGTATAACGACAA
>JBBSCN010000194.1:0-5683 GCA_038250265.1 Cytophagales bacterium
AAAAGGTTAAGATATTATGGCGAAACGCCAGAATCATTAATTTATAACCGGTTGATCCAAGATTATTTAGACACCCGCTCCTACCCTTCTTTCGCTTCTTTCAAATTGCCATCGAGCTTAATAGCCGCTTCAAATAACTTTTTGGCTTCCCCTTTTTGGCCTTTCTTTTCTTTGATCTGGGCTAGCCGCATATTGGCGCCAGCATGGCTAGGTTCAGTTTGTAGAGGTATGTGCACTAAATATCTTTTCAAGCAGTCTTCACCACGTTCAAGTTTTTGTCCGCTCAGCGCAGCCGTCTTTCCTATCTGATAAATGGAAATGTAATCTTCTGGATTTTTCTTCAATGCATCTTCAAACAATGAAAATGCTTTTTCATATTGTTTTTGTCCCACATAAAAATTGGCCAGGCCTGAAACATAATTCGGATCTGCCTTTACCATTTCCAAAAATTCCTTTTCCGCTTCCACTGTCTTTTTTTCATAGAGGAATACATTCCCCATTTGGCGATGGCCTTCGGCTGCGTTCAATCCGATAATCTGCTTTGCCACTTCTCGCGCTTTGTCCACACTACCTCCCACGAAGGCAGGAGCCTGCAAATAATATTGAATTAAAGATGTTCGCGCATCTATATTTTTGGCGTCCAATTCAATCGTGTGCTCCCATGCTCTTTTCATTTTCGGGGCAAGCATTCCCTGCTTAATCATGTTAGCATCGCGCGCAATGGTGCCATAGGTGTTGCCCAGCCAATTGTGGTAGTCAGCAACTTTATCATTTTTGTCAATGGCCTCTTCAAAGAAATCCGCGGCATCATCAAATTCTTTTTTATCAAACGCGATACGTCCTAAATAATATCGGGCGTCCGCATAGTCTCTACTCTTGTCGGAGATCGTCTTCAAGATTTTTTGCGCCTCCTCTGGTTTATTGCTTTCGTAAAGTGTTTTCACTTTCTCGATGGAAGATTGGCCTACAGCCAGAAACGGTAGGATAAGGGCAAATAGAAAAAGATACTTCATAGAAAGATTATTTTTAGTGTAAGACTCCAAAAGTAGGCTAAAGGTTGTCTGTTTGCCCAAAATGTTTGCCTAATTGTGACGAAAGCAGTTTGATCTGTGGCAAAAGTCCGCTGAACTATTCACGGTAAGTTAACAGCCGGCCCGATTCTGATTGCAGAATTACCCGTAACTTTCGTAAAATTATAACTATGATGAGGTACTTGATTGTCGTTGTTGGGCTTGGCTGCGTTGCTTTGAGTTGTTCAACAAAAAAGGAAATTTCAATTCCCACATTTAAACAGACTGTATCCGTTCATTTTGATCAATCGCTAAAACCATTTTATCATGGTGTTGCTTCGGGCGATCCTTTGCCTGACCGACTAATTATTTGGACGCGTGTAACGCCTGAAGATTCGGTCGCTACCATTTCTGTAAAATGGGAAATTGCCGAAGATGAAAATTTTTCCTCCATCTATAAATCAGATACCCTCAGCACTTCGCCTTCGCGCGATTATACAGTCAAAGTAGATGTAGACGCGTTAAAGCCAGACCAAGTTTATTATTATCGTTTTTTGGCACTCGGTAACACTTCGATTGTTGGGAGAACAAAGACCGCGCCTGTAGTGGCCAAAGACAGTTTGAAATTTGCTATCGTAAGTTGTGCAAATTATGAGTGGGGCTATTTTAACCCCTACGATAAAATTGCTGATCGGCCACTACTCGATGCCGTGCTTCACTTAGGTGATTACATTTATGAATATGGCGTTGGAAAATATGGCGACACAACCATTGGGAGAATTAATATTCCACGACATGAAATTATTTCGTTGAACGATTACCGTACTAGATATTCGCTGTATCGGTTAGATAAGGGCTTGCGCAGAGTCCATCAGCAACATCCTTTCATTACTATTTGGGATGATCATGAGATCGCCAACAACTCGCACGTGACGGGAGCACAAAACCATCAACCCGAAGATGGCGACTATCAAAAAAGAAAAGCTGCCGCCCGCCAAACCTATTATGAGTGGATGCCTATCCGCGAAAGTGCCGAATTATACAGATCTTTTTCTTTTGGCCCGCTGGCCGATGTGATTATGTTAGACGAACGGCTAGCCGGCAGAAGCCCGGAGATTACGGACATCAACAATCCTGATCTAAAAAAAGAAGAGCGATCGATGCTTGGCAAAGATCAGTTGCAATGGTTTGAAAATAATTTAAAATCATCAACCGCTGTTTGGAAAGTGATTGGCAACCAAGTTATCTTCTCGGATGTGTACTTACAAAAAGTGTTTCCTAAAATGCCGCGCAACTTAGACTCTTGGGATGGATTTCCAGTAGAGAAGAAAAAAATTGTGGACTTCATAATGAAAAATAAAATCCAAGACATTATCATCACGTCTGGCGACACGCACGGATCCTGGGCGATAGAGGCAGCAGTGGACATTAAAAAATCGTATACTCCCTTCGCGGTTGAACTGGGCACCACAAGTGTTTCATCGGCCAACGGAAACGAATATAAACACATTGACACTGTAAAATTAGCCGAGCAAGCGCTGATGAAAGAGAATCCACACATCAAATATGTAAATGATAGAGATCATGGCTATCTGCTGCTCACGCTCTATCCCACCAAAAGTAAAGCCGAATGGTATTACGTAGAGAGTTTGCGAACCCCAGAGACAAAAGAGTCCTTGGGCAAACAATATTTGATTGAAAAGGGGGTCAGCCGCTTGAAATAAATATGACGTAACTTCGTTCTTCTATAAAAAAAATGAAAAGTATCATTATCCTTTTTGTCTGGTTGGCTACTTCACAAATTGGATTCGCACAAGTTGTCGGCACCCAGTTTCCAAACATGCAAGCAGAAACCGTGGATGATAAAAAAGTGTTGCTTCCGCAAGATGTGAAAGGAAAATACACATTGCTTGGGTTGGCATATTCTAAAAAGTCAGAAGATGAATTAAACTCATGGTTCAATCCCGTGTTTGGCAAGTTTATTCAAAAAGCAGAAGGTATGATGGCCGGAATGGGTTATGACGTAAATGTCTATTTCGTGCCTATGTTCACGGGCGTAAACGCGGCCGCTACTGGCACGGCCAAGCGAAAGGCGCTGCAAAAGACTGACCCGCAACTGCTGCCTTACATTTTGTTTTACAAAGGCGAATTAAAAACCTACAAAGAAGCACTTGATTTTGAAAGGCGCGATATACCGTATTTTTTTGTGCTGGATCCGCAAGGCAAAATTGTTCATGCTACCTCTGGTGCATATACGGAAGCGAAGATGGACGCTGTAGAAGAATCTATCGAAAACTAAACTCACCCACACCCCAAGCTCTTTTTCAAATCCCGTGAAGGAAGGCCACCAAAATCAAATGGTTTTTCAACAGGTTCAAGTGGCGTTGGAGTAACCTCGCCCTTGGGTTTTTCTTTTCCCTTCTCAATTGATTTTTTCTTTTTGTTCATCGCTTTCCAAACAAGTTAGCAAATTGATGCGACAATAGTTCTCTGGAATATTTCCTTTCGGCCAATTGCCTGGCCGCTGTTTGATACTGTTTCAACAGCTTTTTGTCTGCGACAAAACCTGAAATCTTTTTTACAAAATCGGTTGGGTGCTTGGGGTCGACAAATAGGCCACAGCGCGCCTCCTCAATTTCTGTTTTTATCCAACCCCCAAAATTGATGATAATGAGTTTGCCTGCGGCCAGTCCATCAAAAAATTTGTTGGGCGATCCTGTTTCTAGCACAGGCAAGTTTTTGTAGCTGATGAAGGCTGCATCGGTTACGTTCATGAGTTCTTTCACGCCATCGCGTGTCTGAAAATTAACGAACTTCAAATTGTGTAAACCTAATTGTTGCGCGCTGGCCATCAGCCGTTCGCGCAAAGCGCCTTCTCCACAAATGAAAAATTGAATAGGTAGTTGAGCTTTTCTGCTAGCGTTGGCGCACTCCAAAAAATAATCTAATCCATTCGCCAACCCGACCGCACCAATGTAGGAGACTACAAATTTTCCCTGTGTTGCAAACTTAGACTCTAACTCAGCAGACTTTTCGCTTGGTTGATAGAAGTCGCAATCGGCAAAATTGGGAATCATGTGAACCGTTTTTCCAGCAACCTTTTTTTCTATGTCTTTTTTAATCGCGGGCGAAAGTGCCACAATGGAATCAGCAGAATTATAAATTGACTTTTCCATCGCAAACAAAAACCGCTTCAAAAAAAAGTTTTGAATAAACCCCATTTGAATGGGAGCCTCCGGCCACAGATCGCCCACTTCAAAAATGAAGGGAATTTTTCTGGTCCATTTAATCCACCTGGCGATTAGACCCGTTGTGAGTGGGACTGAGATCGCATAACAATAGTCAATAGCCTTTATTCTTTTCGAATACAAGATAGCGGACAGCATAAATTTTGTGAATGAAGCTATTCGCGCAAAAAAACCAAATTTGTTATCGTAAGGTACAGTCAAATAATGCACCTGAATGCCCTCGTAGTTCATCTCTTTTTTCGATGGATCATTAGTTGCCGTTAACACCTCTACCGAAAAACCAGCATTCACTAGTGCTTTTGCCAGATAATAAGACCTAATAGCACCTCCGGAAACGGGAGTTTTGAAATGCTGATGGATGAGTAATACTCTCAAAATTCAAATTGGTTTACAAAGGCCTCATTAATTGATGCAATTTTGTTGCGATTTAGTCATAGAAATTACTTCTACATTATGTTTGCGTGAATAGCACCAAAAACATTTGAACCTGAGGGCATATTTTTCCGTTATTTGTATAAAAGACAACCACTAATTGTCATGAAACATTCACCAAAGTTAGCCATTCTCCAAAGCCTAGACGCCTTGGACTTGATGCAAATGGAAGAAGTGCTTACACACATCAAATCACTTCTCCAGCCTTCTGCAATCACTCAACACGCTTTCAAAAAGGAAGCAATGAAAGAGATCAGGCAGGCATTGCGCAAGGGCAAAAAGGGGCTGCAACTAGCAGCCTAAACCCACCTTCCAAAAAGGGTTTACAGGCTGTCATTCTGATAGCTTGATTGAAATCTTCATCCCATTTTTGGTCTTAACATTCAGGTAATATCATTGCCCCACCATAAAAACCGCATTGGAAAAAATCATCTTTCCATTCTCCCAAAAATTTCTGAACAGCGGGTTGTCTATCAAATAAACGATCTGGCCTTTTCCTTTATCCTCCACGCCAAACACCATCGTGTTTTCCAATTGCTTATTGATATTGTTGCCGGCAAAACCGATCAATGGTTTTTGCTTCCCTTTTAGAAGACCTACGTTCCAGCCTTTATCTAGGTAACTAAAACGCAATTCGCTTGTGCGAAGAGAGAAGTAGTGATCACCAAGGCCAAAGGCAAGCGGGTGCGATTTATCGAGGCTCACTTTATAAATGGCACCGAAAATGGAGTTGCTTAATTCTTTGCGTTCCGAATCGCCAAACTTGATGGGCCCTTCCTTTTCCTTTTGTTCTTTGGCTTCTTTCTCTGCTTTGCTTTTGGCATCGTCAGAGGCGTATTCTTTCAATCCAAAACCTTTTTTGTCCGAAAAAGAAGAATTAGCCCCCGCCATCAAAATCAGCCGGCCTCCATCGCTAATCCAGCGCTCAATCATCGATAATGTACCCTCGTCAAGTAATTTGTAATTGCCATCTGGTATGATGAAGACATCGTA
>JBBSCN010000195.1:0-5650 GCA_038250265.1 Cytophagales bacterium
AAACATTTTTCTTTGCCTCATTACTCCATTTAGTATTTGTAAAAATCCATCCATTTGATGATGGTAACGGTAGAACATCACGCTTAATTGAGAAATGGTTTCTCGCTGAGAAATTGGGGGTAAAAGCGTGGTGGGTGCAATCAGAGAAAAATTACTATGCGCAGCACCAAACCTATTACAATAACATTCGGTTGTTGGGATTAGAGTACGACACACTAGATTATTCGAAAACGTTGCCTTTTTTGAGGATGTTGCAAGAGTCGGTTAGCATGTCCTCCTAATTTATTTCAAACAACTATTTTTACTTAGCGGCTTTGCAACCCTGCCTACCGCAGACAGGTTTGCGTGGGTTACCGCTATGGCTTCACTGCTGTAACTTCAATCTCCACCAAATAATCGGGGTCGATCAATGCACTGATCTCCAACATGGAACTAGAAGGCTTAATCGTTTTAAAAAATTCACCATGCGCTTTACCCACTTCTTCCCAAAAAGAAATATCCGTCACAAAAATGCGCGTACGCGTAACATGCTCTAACGAGAAGCCAGCTTGTTGTAAAACTCTTTCAATCTTTTGAATGGCATACTTGGTTTGTTCATAAAAACTCCCCCTCCCAACTACACCATTTTCGTCAGCCGCCACCGTACCCGAAACCTCTATTACATTCCCGACTTGTACCGCGCGCGAGTAGCCGACTATGTCCTCCCATTTCGCTCCGGATGAGTAGTTAATTCGTTTTTCCATTGTTGACTTTTTTATGAATTCAAAGATGAGTGAACAAGATCAATTTTCAAAAGGAGAACGTAAATGGCGTTGTCAATAGTCACAGAAAAAACGCTAAGTTAAATGGCACTGTAAGGTCAAGCGTATCTCCTCTCATACCTGCCTTTGCCGAAGCGGCTAAGTGCAGGCAGGCGAAGTAGAGAGGGGGTAAGTCGCAAAATCGGGCAGCATTAAATGAATTTTCTCATTATCTTTGGATGCTGTTAACTCAAAAGCTACATCAAAATGAAAGAGGTAATCATAAAATATAAAGATTCCAAAATTTTAGAAATATTGAAAAGCTTATCTAAGTATTTTGATTTTAAGATTGCCTCTCACAAGAAGGCAGTGATCAATAAAAACGGATACGAGTACGTAAACAATATTCCCGTAATTCGTGGTGATAGCTCAATCGATGTGAAACAGCTTAACGCTATTTTTACGGGTAAAAATCTCGATGCCAAGAAATTGAGAACAGAGGCATGGCGGAGACAAAAATAATCTGCGATACCGATGTGATGATCGATTACTTCGATTTGAAATCATTGCGGCATACGATCACCAAAATTAAACTCGAAGAAGAGATAGGCTTAGAGAATATAATGCTATCGGCCATCTCAAAGTTAGAGCTCATTGCAGGTGCGACCACTAAATCCGATCTACTTACGATTATCAAAAAGCTCAAAAAGTTTAGCGTCATCCTATTTTTTCCTACCATCACAAGTTTATCATTTCAATTGCTCGAAACGCACAAACTTAGTCACGGCCTTGCATCGCCAGATTGCGCCATCGCAGCTACAGTTCTTAAAACTGATTTGGAATTCTTTACCTACAATACAAAAGATTTTAAGTTTATCCCGAAGCTTAGACTTCATAAGTAGATGTCCACCCCCTTCTCCCCCGAAGAATCCCTCCGCTACAGCCGCCACTTTGTCTTGCCAGATTTCGGCATAGAAGCTCAACTAAAATTAAAAAAATCAAAGGTTGCAGTCGTAGGTGCTGGCGGCCTAGGCTGCGCGGTGTTGCAATACTTAACTGCCGCGGGCGTGGGCGAAATAAAAATCATCGACCACGATGTAGTGAGCTTATCAAATTTACAACGCCAAATACTTTACTCAGTCGATGATTTGGATAAACTAAAAGCGACCATTGCTGCTGAAAAACTAAAACGCCTTAATCCAAATGTTAAATTTCAAACCATTGATCAAAAACTTAATTCCAACAATGCACTAGAAATCTTAAAAGCCGTTGATGTAATCGTGGACTGCACCGATAATTTTCCAACCCGCTATTTGCTCAACGATGCTTCAGTACTGTTAAATATTCCACTCGTCTACGGCTCCATTTTTCGGTACGAAGGCCAGGTCGCTGTTTTCAATTATAAGGAAAGTCCAACGTATCGTGATCTTTATCCCCTTCCGCCCTCTCCTGATTCAGTGCCTTCGTGCGAAGCAGGTGGTGTGTTGGGTGTTTTGCCGGGTATCATCGGGTGCATCCAGGCCAATGAAGCGCTGAAAATAATGTGTGGTTTCGGGCAACCCATTGCTGGCAAATTATTGCTGTTTGATTCCATCACTTTAGAAACACAACTTATCCAAATCCCGCAAAAAAATCAACGAAAAAATGTTAGCGGTTTGATCAATTATGATGACTTTTGTAATCCTCCTCCCAAAACCAAAGAAGCTATGAAAGAAGTAACGGTACAAGAACTCAAAGCCCTCAAAGATTCCAACGCCAGTTTTCAATTGATTGATGTGCGCGAGCCGTACGAGTACGACATCTGTAATCTCGATGGCGAGCTCATTCCGCAGGGAGACATTCCGCATAGCGTAGATAAAATTTCAAAGGATACACAGGTCATTCTTCAGTGTCGAAGCGGCTCACGTAGCGGCAATATGGTAAAGTGGTTGGAGATCAATCACGGCTTCACCAATCTCTACAATCTCAAAGGCGGCATTTTGGCCTGGGCAAAAGAGATTGATACATCTATGCCAACTTATTAATGAAAACATTTTTTTGGGGGCGTGTCCCCTGCGAGGCGCAAGGGGTCGGGCTTTTCGCTACAATCTTTTGCCCTCACCGTTTTTCAATTGCAGCGGGTCAAGCTAATCAAGAGTCTGCACTCCCCTCTCTTCTGGAAAGGGGGAAAGGGGTGAGGTCAAAAGGATTTCCGCTTCAATCCCTCACGCAATCACCAGTTCGAAATTAATCAACACCTTAAAAATAAACTCGATGAAACACATACTCTCCATTTTACTGTTAGCTATCGTTCTAATCAACTGCAAGCCAACTCCAGAAACAAAATACCCATCTGTAAACGCACCCATTGCAGCCATCCAACCCAAAGAAATTGTTTCCAAACACGGTGACAAACGCATCGACAACTACTTCTGGCTGCGCAATCGCGAAGACACTGCCGTGGTCAATTACCTAAAAGCCGAAAATGCCTATCTCGATACGATGATGGCGCACACCAACGCCTTTCAAGAAAAACTGTTTGCCGAAATGAAAGGTCGCATCAAAGAGAAAGATGAATCCGTTCCCTACAAAATTGACGACTACTATTATTATTCTCGCACCGAAGAAGGGGGAGAATATTCCATCTATTGCAGAAAGAAAGGCTCGTTGGAAGGAACAGAAGAAATCATTGCCGATGGAAACAAGTTGGGCAAAGGGCACGGATACTTCAGCATGTTTGCTTCCGCAAGCCCAGACCATAACACTGCCGTGCTAGCCATAGATACGGTAGGAAGAAGGTTCTATATGCTTTCGTTCAAAGACATGAAAACAGGCAAGATGCTTGCCGATAAAATTCCCGGCACCACCGGCAACTTTGAATGGACCAACAATAACAAAACCGTTTTCTATTCCAAGCAAGACCCAACTACACTTCGACCTGATAAAATTTACAAGCACGAGCTTGGCACTTCTACCGATAAAGATGTGTTGATCTTCGAAGAAAAAGACCAGACCCTCTACTCCTACATCGGCAAATCTCGCTCAAAGAAATTCTTGATAGTTCAGTCGGGAAGAACCGATGCCTCTGCGGTGCGCTATATGGAAATCGATAACCCCAAAGCAACGCTCGCTGTTTTTGAACCACTCAAAGACAACGTCCAATATTCAGTCGATCACATCAACGGTAAGTTTTACATCCGCACCAATGCTGATGCTACCAATTATCGGTTGGCGGAAACCGTTGAAGGAAAAACAGGAAAAGAAAATTGGAAAGATGTAATCTCAAATCGGGAAGATAAATTCTTGGAAGGCTATGAACTATTTACAGACTACTTAGCGATACAAGAAACATTTGCAGGCTTAGTGAAGATCAGACTCATCAAATGGGCTGACCAGTCTGAGCGCAGCATCGACTTTGGGGAAGCTGCGTACGTGGCAGGCATTGGCAACAACCCTGACCCAAAAAGCAGTACGCTTCGATATTATTATCAATCTATGACCACACCTTCTTCTCAATACGACTACGGGATGGCTTCTAATGAAAAAAAGTTATTGAAAGAACAAGAAGTGTTGGGCGGCTTTGATCGCAACAACTACCAAACTGAACGTGTGATGGCCACCGTTCGCGATGGTGTAAAAGTACCTGTGTCCATTGTTTATCGCAAAGACAAATTTAAAAAAGATGGAAGCAATCCCTGCTTTCAGTATGCCTACGGCTCTTATGGGGCAAGCATGCCCGCTTACTTTAGTTCGAGCCGATTGAGTCTGTTAGATCGAGGTTTTGTGTATGCAATGGCGCACATCCGCGGTGGGCAAGAGATGGGCGGCAAATGGTATGAAGATGGCAAAATGATGAAAAAGAAAAATACCTTCAACGACTTCGTAGATGTATCTGAATTTTTGATCAAAGAAAAGTATTCTGCCAAAAATAAGTTGTTTGCAAATGGCGGCAGTGCCGGTGGTTTATTAATGGGTGCCATCACCAACATGCGCCCTGATTTGTACAAAGGTATAGTTGCTGATGTTCCGTTTGTAGATGTGATCAATACAATGGAAGACGAAACCATTCCATTGACAACAGGTGAATGGCAAGAGTGGGGCAACCCGAACATGAAAGAGCAGTATGACTATATGCTTTCTTACTCTCCGTATGATAATGTAGAGAAAAAGAATTATCCAAATCTATTGGTAACAACGGGCTTGCACGATAGCCAAGTTCAATATTGGGAGCCTGCAAAGTGGGTAGCCAAACTGAGAGCAAACAAAACCGACAAAAATATTCTGGTATTGAAAACGAATATGGAAGCTGGCCACGGTGGCGCCAGCGGCCGCTTCGAATCATTGAAAGAAGAGGCATTGATGTATGCGTTTGTTTTTGATTTGGTGGGGATAAAAGAATAGCCAACTACCGCATTGAACGAAGAAGCACCGAGAAAACCGGTGCTTTTTTTATGCCAATCATTTAATAAAAGTACTATCTTGTATCTATTAATTGAGGCAATTTGAAATTAACGTATACTATACTTGCTGTTGTTTTTTTTATCCAAGCCGCCTTTGGTCAAAGCAAACTAATCGACAGTCTGCAGTCGGTTGTTGCGCAACATCCTAAAGATACCATTGGAATCAAAGCCCTGCTTGGTCTTGCCCATGAATACTCAAGAAAGGATAGCGATAAGGCAAAATCATACGTGTATCAGGCACTTGCAGTCACCCAATCGCAGGGCTTCACCTATGGTCGGGTTGGGGCATTTGGGTATTTGGTAACGCTACACCAAAATTCGGGACGGCTGGATAGTGCGACTTACTATCTCAACCTAGCAGAAGGTGATTCTAAAAATTCTTCCAACATTAAAGTGAAAATAAGCTATTTTCAAACGGCAGGTCTGTTCTATAAAAACCAGGGACAATATAGAAAAGCCTTACCCTTTATG
>JBBSCN010000196.1:0-5594 GCA_038250265.1 Cytophagales bacterium
AGACGGTTTTATATCGGGTTATTTTAAATCGTTCTACCCCTCCTCGCAGCTAGAACTAATCTATTCGATCGCAGAAGGCGAAAAGGTGGGAGATTTTAAAAGCTACGATCCCGAAGGGCATTTATTATTAGAAGGACACTTCATGAATGCCAGACTACATGGTGATAACATTGCCTATTATGCAAGCGGCAAAAAAAGACACGAGTATCAATTTAAGGAGGGCGGCAAGTACGGAACTAATTACGACTATTTTGAAAACGGCAACATTCAAGTAAAGGAGCAGGTTGCTTTCAACGGAAAAGACAGCAAGACCACTGTATTCAAAGAAGACGGTAAAACGATTTCAGAAAAGGAATTTCGCGATGGTCAAGCACACGGAACTTGGGTCTTTTATTTTGCGGATGGCAAAACACCTAAACTCAAAGAAGCCTACGAAAAAGGAAAACTTACAGGAGTTCGAACACAGTTTCACGAGAATGGAGAAAAGTCGGTGGAAGAAACTTGGAAGTTTGGCCTGATAACAGGGCCGGTAAAAAATTATTACGCGGACGGAAAACTATTATCTGAATGCGAGTACACAGGCAGTCGTCAACACGGAGTCTACACCAGCTATTTCCCAAACGGAAAAATAAAAGAGCAAGGGTTATACGTGGCCAACAAAAAGCACAAAGAGTGGAAAGAGTTTGACGACACGGGGAAGCTTACCAAAACTCTACTCTTTCAAGCAGGAATTTTTAAGGGAGAGAAGTAATATCGCGCCATCTGCGCAAATTCATTCAAAACCCGCAACGCGTCCCCGTACCTAGAATATCAAACAACGCATGATAGTTGTTAAAAGCTTGACTTTTTAAATTAGTAACACGTTTGTACATTCGTGTTACAATTTATAATATGGAGACATCAACACTCACATCCAAAGGACAAGTTTTAATACCAAAAAAATACCGAAAGAAGTTTGGATTCAAAGCCAATCAAAAAGTTGCTTTTGTTGAGCTTAATGGAAATCTGATTATCAAACCGCTTGACAAAAGCTATTTTCAGCAATTTGTTGGTATTCTGGCTGGCAAAGGAGATGTCCTCAAAGAACTAATGGATGAAAAGAAAAGAGAAAGAGAGCTATGAGTCTTATCTTCGACAGCTTTGCTATTATTACCCTTTTCAGAAAAGAGCCGGGAAATGAAGAAGTAGTAGACTGGCTAGGGAAAATAAATCGAGAACAACCTGGCTATATGTCTGTCATCAACCTAGGCGAGGTTTATTACATGACTAGCCGAAAGCAATCTTCCGAAAAGGCTGAACTTGCATTGGAAGCAACTTTGCAAATGCCCTTCACGTTCGTTAATGCCGACTTTGATCTCGCCTATCGGGCAGCCAAACTCAAAGCATCTTATAAACTATCCTATGCCGATTCATTTGCTGCTGCTTTGACAATAGAAAAAAAAGGTCTCCTTATTACAGGAGACCCAGAATTTAAAAATCTATTAAAAGAGAAAGATTTTAAAGTTCATTTTATCAAGCGGAAGCCAAAGACTTAAACCTCTCCCGTTTCCAACTTCCACTTCTCCGGTGACCTCCACAAACTCGAAAGTAATAACTCGCGCAGGTCGCCTGTTCAATTAATTGGAAAGGGTGAGTTTCTCGATTTCCGATAACGTTGGATTGGCCCCGGTGGATTAAACTACCAGACTTGCATTACGCCAAATCTTGGAATATCGCTACGCGAAAAGTCTCTCATTATTCCTTCTCAATCTCCAATCAAAAAGTGGCATGAGTGTCTGGCTGAACCGTAACATTCAGGGGCATATTACCTAAATGTGTATAATACAAAAATAGATAACATATTTTACCTATATTTGTATAACACTCAATTAGGCATATATTATGGAAAATCCGTTCAAGTTTGGAGAGACTGTAAAAGATGGCATGTTTTGCAATCGCGTCAAGGAGGTTAAAAAACTTCAATCTGCTTTTAGGGACGGGCAGAATATCATACTCATATCTCCCCGCAGATGGGGGAAGAGCTCCCTTGTAAAACAGGCCATCCACAAATACAACGGGAAACATATTTCTGTTCAAATTGATCTTTTTGGAATAACATCTAAGGAAGAATTTCTTGAAATATATGTCAGATTAATTTTGCAAGCGACCAGCAGCCGTTTTAAAGATATTACCCGAAATGTTGGAGGCTGGATAAAAAATATAACCCCATACATCTCCTTTACGGTAGTTGAAGGGTCTGATATCAACATCGGTGTGAAATTACCTAGGGATGCTAAACACATTGACGACATTTTAAGCCTTCCTCAACAAATAGCAGTTGACAAAGGTATTCCTGTAATAATTTGTGTTGACGAGTTCCAGAAAATAATTGATTGGAAGGACGGAAAGAGCTTTCTGGAAAAGCTCCGGGCCGTGTGGCAACATCATTCTAATGTTTGCTATTGCCTTTATGGAAGCAAACGCCATGTAATGACAGAAATGTTCAATAAAAGCTCCTTGCCGTTTTTTAAATTTGGGGAGGTAATTTTTTTAACTAAGATTGACAAAAGTGAATGGATGAAATTCATTCTTGAGGCTTTCAATAATTCGCGGAAATCAATATCCGAACCTTTAATCGAAACCCTTATTGATGCAGTAGAAAACCATCCCTACTACATTCAATGGGTTTGCCGAATAATCTGGTACAATACCACTAAATCAGTGACCAAAGAAATTGTTAAAGAAAGTGTTGAAGAGTTACTGGTATCTAATTCCCCGCTCTTCCAGAATCAAACTTATTCTCTTACATCAAAGCAGACAAACTACCTTAAAGCCCTTGTCAACGGGGAAAATCAGTTTAGCTCACAGCGCGTCCTACAAGAATATAATTTAGGCTCTCAAGGAAACATTAAAAGAATTGAAACCGCACTTCAGCAGGCTGAAATCCTTTTGCTTGGCGAAAGTGCCCCTGAATTCAGTGAACCCTATTTCAAACCTTTATTCCAAAGGAAATATTTTCTGAACTAATCTAATTGTAATTAATTCTGAATCAATTATCGCCTCAACTCTACCTGACAACGGCTTTTAGAAAACCCAAAATTCAAAAATCTATTAACAGAGAAAGATTTTAAAGTTCATTTTATCAAGCGGAAGCCAAAGACTTAAACCTCTCCCGTTTCCAACTTCCACTTCTCGGGTGACCTCCACAAACTCGAAAGCAACAACTCGCGCATGAAGATGAATTCTTTCGGCAACTTATCGTACATGCGCTCGAATAGTTCTGCATGATCTAACAATTCTTTTTTCCAGGCTTCTCTGTCGATGTTCATAATCGCCTCAAACTCCTGCCGTGTAAAATCCGACCCTGTCCAATCGATATCGTCATATTGTGGCATCCAACCAATTGGGCTTTCGACAGCATTAGATTTTCCCTGGATCTTCTCTACCACCCATTTCAATATGCGTGTGTTTTCTCCAAATCCCGGCCACAGAAAATTCCCTTGCTCATCTTTCCTAAACCAATTCACTCCAAAAATGCGAGGCGGGTTAGGGATGTTTCTTCCAAACTGCAACCAGTGGTTGAAGTAGTCGCCCATGTGATATCCACAGAACGGCAGCATAGCGAATGGATCTCTCCGCACTTTACCCACTTCCCCAAATGCGGCAGCAGTCATTTCAGAACCCATGGTGGCAGCCAAATAAACGCCAGAGTTCCAATTATGAGCTTGATAGATCAATGGGATAGTTGTACTCCGTCTTCCTCCAAAAATGAAGGCACCAATAGGCACGCCATTTGGGTTTTCCCAATCAGAATCTAACACGGGATTTTGGATAGCGGGAGCCGTAAAGCGCGCATTGGGATGTGCACACGGCTTGCCAGCTGCTGGATCCCACTTCTGCCCTCTCCAGTCTGTCAAATTCTTAGGTGGTTCTTTGGTCAATCCTTCCCACCATACATCGCCATCATCTGTCACACCCACATTTGTGAAAATCGTATTTTTCGAGATCGAGATAATCGCATTCGGATTTGTTTTTTCGTTTGTACCGGGAGCTACTCCAAAATATCCAGCCTCTGGATTAATAGCATACAGTTTACCGTCTTTGCCAGGTTTTATCCAAGCAATGTCATCACCGACAGTTGTTATTTTCCATCCGTCAAATTCCTTTGGCGGAATCAACATGGCAAAATTAGTTTTGCCACAGGCACTTGGAAAAGCCGCAGCTATATATGTTTTCTCTCCATCAGGATTTTGAACTCC
This sequence comes from Cytophagales bacterium, assembly GCA_038250265.1. Classification (GTDB taxonomy): domain Bacteria; phylum Bacteroidota; class Bacteroidia; order Cytophagales; family Cyclobacteriaceae; genus ELB16-189. The sequence continues at coordinate 4,239 of JBBSCN010000196.1, forward strand.
CATTAGCAACATGTGCTCTGCAAGCCAACCCTCTTCTTGCGCCATAGACGAGGCGATCCGCAAGGCAAAACATTTTTTTCCTAACAACGCATTTCCGCCATAACCAGAACCGTAGGAAACGATGGCTCTGTCTTCCGGATAATGAACAATATATTTTACGGTTTGATTGGTGGGCCACTTCACATCTTTTTGCCCAGTCGCCAAGGGAGCGCCCACAGAGTGCAAGCATTTTACATACTCGCCTTCCGTGCCCAATACATCAATGACTTTTTTTCCGGCTCTGGTCATTATGTGCATATTCACAACCACATATTCTGAATCGGTAATTTGAACTCCAATGTGAGCCAATTGCGAACCCACTGGCCCCATGCTAAATGGGATCACGTATAACGTTCGGCCTTTCATACAACCGTCAAATAATTTTTTCAAGCGAGGCTTCATCTCGCGCGGATCTACCCAATTGTTGGTTGGACCTGCATCTTCTTTCGTGCGACTACAGATATATGTTCTGTCCTCTACGCGCGCCACATCACTAGGATCTGAAAAGCACGCAAAACTATTCGGGCGTTTCTTTGGATCGAGGTGGATAAACGTGCCTTTGGAAACCAATAGATCACACAGCGAATCATACTCTTCCTTTGAACCATCGCACCAACGCACCGCATCAGGCTGGCAGAGGTCAACCATTTGCTGTACCCACACCGAGAGTTCAGTATGGGTGATTTTGTAGGAAGTTTGAGTCTTGATATCCGCCATAATAAATCATTTTATAAGCTTGCAAAATAGGGATAGAAAACGTGAAAATAAAATGTTTCAAACGATTGAAATAATGAAAAGGCGAGATTTTATTTCAATTGGGCGTGTCCCTTCGCCCGCTTCGCAAAAGCCACCGCAGGCGAGCGGGTCGGGCTATCGGCACTCGCCACCAACCGCGCTTTCCATTTCGGGCTCAAACAAATGCCTCCATCCCTCACGCGAGCATCAGCCTAACCAAACCTAGGAGTTTTTTAAAACCTCCTAGGTTTGTGGCCGAAATCAAATAAGAAAATTAAAGGTTTGTAACCAGATAGCAAGCAACTGGAGGTTGGATGCAACGCGCGGATTGTTAATGATTATTGGGCTTTGCTGTCAAATCGAAAAGAAAGTCTTAGAATAAAGAGCTTAAAATAAAGGGCAATAATAAGCAACTACAAATTTTGCTTTTTCCCATTTGCTTTGCTCTACTCATTGTACCTAATTAATTTACTATGGGTGTCTTGCCATCTCCACATATTCGTGCATCTGCGCAGATTTTTAAGCGGTCTAAATAATCCTCTTCAAATTTCCAATAGACTTTTCAATACTATCAATCGAACT
>JBBSCN010000197.1:0-5557 GCA_038250265.1 Cytophagales bacterium
CCGATTCAACTTAAAGACGGGAAGGGAAAGTGGAGAGCGTTCTCGTGATTTAATTACCTACCCCGCCAAGCAAAATGAAGAAGGAGTTTTTATAGCTTTGTAAGAGTTCCCATGACAATAGTTTCTTTTTTAATTCGTTTTTGCAACACCCTACTTCAAAAATTGAGACTACTCGTACTCGTATTTATTTTACTTTCTACCACAGCCCATGCTCAAATCTTTTTGGAAGAAGAAAACGTACTCGCAAAAGCAAATTTTACTAACATCATCCCCAAGGAATTAATATCCACACGATCGGTTGTGCTTTATCAAAATAACTTTACTAAAAAGGAGCTAGAGGAAACACAAACTTTTTTCCAGCAAACAGGTATTGATGCGGTGGCGTATTTTGATGTGGGACGAGTGTTCGCGGGCCACGACACGCGCAAGCCTTATGCCATCTATTTTTTAGCACGAGGAATTAAGTTTTTGATTTTCCTGCAAAAAAACGAGAAGGGCTATCAATTCGTTTTTTGCCCGTTCTCTGGCAACAAAGAGTTTGTGGACAACAAAAATCCTTCATGGAAACAACAAGATGTTTCGCTCACGGAATTGTTAAAAACGATTTACCGGTTTGCTGTGAGTAATTTGAAAAAGCAGAATTTTTTGATCAACGCTTTGCCCGAGACCGAGCTTGGTATTAAGATATTTAAAGGTAGGGTAGAGGAGAAATTTAGTTACGATGTGAAAACTTTTAAAACGGCCATTCCCCGATTTGGCAATGCACAAGATGATGCGGAGCTGGAGGCATATCTCAAAGAAAATTTTCCGGTGAAGTATGAATTGGTGGAGCCTGATCCTGATGAGGTGGCGCTTGCCAACAAAGGCTTTAGAAGTATTTTAAGATTTGTACACGCCAGTGGAATAGTAGCAAAGGAACTTTTGGGTTATGATATTTCACAAATTGCGCGTTCGTTGCCCAGTGCGGTGGTTGTTAATAATGAAGTTCAAATAAAAACCATACCCGCCAATCAAAGCGTCTATAAATTCTATTTCCGGAATTTGGAATATGGAGATATATTTTTAGGTACGAAATGGGATGCCGACATTACATGGCAAGAAGCATTGCGCAATCACCTGCAAGTAATGAACCTGGACCAGAAAGCAAAGTGACGTTTCAAAAAGCTCAACGTGACTTGTGGCCATTTCTAAATCTAGGCTTTTCCGGGTTTCTTTCCGCGCTGAACAACAATTGCAGCAATTACGATCAACAGCAAAATGATGAACCCATTGTTGGTCTGAAAAAAGGGCAGATCAACAACTACGTCCCAGTCGGAATGGCCCCACCCGAAAAAGAGTTTGAATGGCACAACAATAATCGCCACGCATATTCCAAAAACAGCAGCAACGATTCCGATCACCGCACCCAACAAACCTGCTATCAATCCAAAAAGTCCTGCGCCAAGACCAACCCAGATAGGAAACGTGAGTACCAGAATAATGGCGATCAGTAATGTAGATGACGATGACTTGGAGCGCGACATAGGGTTACGATTTCCTTTTGCCCTAACAATAATCGTTCAGATTTTTCATAACCTTGAAACCAGTGCGATTTGGTGGATTCAGGCTTTGCGAATTGATCTAACTGTAAAGAAACGAACACCAAGAATTACAAAAATGAACAGTTTTTGGGGTTACGGATTTTATTTTTTGATAACCTCTTAAAAACAGAAACATATATTGACTTTTATACGTAAGAGGACTTGAGTTTCCGGTTTATCAAACTCAGGACTTCGAAATGAAAACTTTGAACTTATAAATAATGAAAGGATACATTGGAGAATTCGAAGAGCTTGTACTGCTCACCATTGCTAGTTTAGGCGAAGATGCCTATGGCGTTACCGTAAAAGAAGACATTGAAAAGCGCTGCGATCGGAACATCAGCATTGGCGCATTGCACAGCACCATCACGCGACTCGAAGAGAAGGGCTATATAAAATCTTGGTTGGGCGAACCCACTCAAGAAAGGGGCGGACGGAGAAAGCGCTACTTTGAACTTAGCCATCAGGGAAAAGTAGAATTGCATAATATGAAAGACTTGAGAGATGAACTTTGGAAACTTTCGAAAGCAAGGTTAGCCTTGGCGGGTAAGTTGATCGTTGGTAGTTAATAGTTTTTAGCGAGCAGACTAAAAATCAACCACTATCAATTAATAACAAAATGAAAAATCAACCTCCCCGCCTTGCATCGCGCCTCTTCGAATGGTACTGCGAGAACGCAGCCATCGAAGATTTGCATGGGGACATGGAAGAGTTGTTTTATTTAAATCTTGAAAAGATGTCTGAGAGAAAAGCCAAACTTAAATATTGGCAGCAGGTCTTATCACTTCTATTCTCCGATGCCATCAAAAAGCGAAAAAAGAAATCAGTTTATCATCCGTATTCAAACACTTCAATCAATTTAGCTATGATTAGAAACTATCTCAAAGTTGCCTTCAGAAACATTTATCGGTACCGGTATTTTTCAATTGTAAATGTGGTTGGGTTGGCAATTGGCATGTCCATTAGCCTGCTCTTAATTGGCATGTATAGTTATATCAGCAGCTATGATGATTTCCACACAAACAAAGAAAACATATACCGGATTATTTCTACGCGCACGGAAGGTTTAGAAGAGAACGATTACGCTTCTGCTCCAACAGCTTTGGCCGACAAGCTAAAAGCGGAATACGTGGGTATCAAGGAAATCGTTAGGATCAACAAGTCATTGAATAGCGAAGTAGTTCTTGACAAAATCAATATTCACCTACAAGGGTACTATGTTGATCCTACTTTTTTAACCGTTTTCAATTTCCAATTGGCCCAGGGAAACGCAAGTACAGTGCTAAGCAAACCAAATAGCATGGTGATCATTGAAAAAACCGCACAAAAAATATTCAATTCAACCGATGTTATAGGCAAGACGATAGAGTTAACAGATGGTGCAATCTTTGAGATAACGGGTGTACTAATGAATCCCCCCATAAATAGTCATTTTGAATTTGAAGCCTTGGTTTCCTTTAGTACGTTGGCTTCATCTGAAACTACATTAAAATCGATAACTGAACAGTGGACACAATATAATAATCAATATATCTATGTATTGCTCCCCAAGAATAATGATTCGGAAAAACTTCAAGCATCATTAGATCAGATATCTAAAGCGAGTTATCCAAAACAAAACGTTACGGCTACATTTCATTTGCAGCCTCTTTCTGATGTAAAGCTTGGCCCCGATTTACGCAATTCGATTGGGCCCAATTGGGATCTATCCAGTTTTATTATTTTTGGCACAATTGCCCTGCTTATTCTATTGCCCGCTTGTTTCAACTATACCAATATTTCTATTGCCCGCTCTCTCAAACGCTCTAAAGAGATAGGCCTACGCAAAACCCTTGGCGGAGTAAAAAATCAAATCTTCCTTCAGTTTATCACCGAAACCATTTTGATAACCCTCATCTCTCTGGTCGGGGCGATAATTATTTTCTTCTTTATCCGGGCACAATTTCAAACCATGCTAGTAGAGTCTTCAGCACTTGACCTGAGCCTAACTGGGAAAACCATTACTCTGTTTTTGCTATTTGCACTCTTCACCGGTTTTTTTGCAGGCGTATTTCCCGCCCTTTATTTTGCAGGGCTTAATCCCATTCAAGCATTGAAAAGTCAATCCGCTACTCGCGTACTTTCAGGGCTGCGTGTACGCAAGGTTCTAACCGTGTTTCAATTTGCCCTTTCATTTGGTTTTATTATTTCCCTCATCGTATTCAGCAGGCAATACAAATACTCTTTAAATTTCGATTTGGGATTTCAAAAAGAAAACATTCTGGATGTAGAGCTTCAAGGTGCAGATCCATCTACTGTCAAAGCCGAGTTTTCAAAAATTGCTTCTGTTCAATCAGTCAGTATGTCATCGGGAATATTGGGATTGTCTTCTTCCAGTACATGGGTCCATTCAACAGATTCTAATGATTCAACAGAAGTTAATCAGTTCTTTGCGGATGGCCAATTCATTGAAAATACCAAGCTCAAGTTTTTGTCGGGTAAAAATTTCCCCGATGCAGAGTGGAAAAGAGAACAGTACGTAGTAGTGAATGAAGAATTTTTAAAGACTCAAAAAATTACTGCGCCTATTGATGCGATTGGGAAAACGTTTTTAATAGATGGAAACGAACTAGAAGTGATCGGAGTGCTTAAAAATTTTAACTATACTTCTCTTCGCTCGCCTATCCAAAGCTTTCTATTCCGAATGGATCCAAGCCGATTTACCTACGCGAACCTAAAAGTTGTAGCAGCCAACGGAACCATTGCTGAAATCGAAGGTGCTTGGAATAAATTGAAAAATGGAAAAAAATTCTTTGCTCGGTTTTTTGATGATGAAGTGAATGAGGCTTACTCATTTTATAAGGTGCTATTGAAGATTGTGGGATTCTTAGGCTTATTGGCTCTTTCTATTTCGTTATTGGGATTACTGGGGATGGTAGTTTATACTTCTGAAACTAAAACTAAAGAAGTGAGCATTCGCAAAGTGATGGGCGCCAGCACATCCAGCATCATCGTTCTACTTTCGAAAGACTATTTCAAACTAATGCTGTGGGCCGCGGCATTCGCTTTACCTGTCACAACTTTACTGCTTGATGAATTTCTCTCCAACATGCAATACTATCATGTAACTATTAATTTTTGGGATGTGCTATTAAGCCTTATCATTCTTTTGATTATGGGTTTGGCAACCGTTGGATCGCAAACGTATAAGACTGCTTTGACCAATCCGGCAGAGACGCTTAAGTGTGAGTGACGAGGGCGACCAAAGCAGCGCTGGCGAATCCGGTGAATAGTTTAAGGTCAGAATAGTGTAATAAAACCTCACTCCTGCACCCACACCACGAAAGAAACCATCACGAGCTGGTCGCTTAGATATTGCACAATAGGTTCATCGGGGTCGAACGGATTGCATATTTTTTTCGGATTTCCTTTAGCTCATCATCTGTCATGTATCCTGTAGCAATTAGCTTGTGCGAAGGGTCTACCTTCTTTTTGATTGTGATTAACGTGCGTTTCATAATCGTGGTATTTATTACAAAACTATCTACTTACCTAGGCGCAAAAAATCATAAACATCAGGTCTTGTGGTTGAATCGTGAATAGTGTGATTTGGATTTGCCATTCCAAATTAGTTGCTTGAGCGCATGAGTTTATCTTCACCCAAGCGCATCGGCCTATGGACCAGCACCTCGCTAGTGATGGGGAACATGATTGCCTCTGCTATGTTTATGCTGCCCGCCACTCTTTCATTTTACGGGAGCATCAGTTTAATTGGTTGGATTGTTTCGGGCTTTGGTGCCATTTGTCTGGCACTTGTTTACAGTTGGCTCAGCCAACTCATGCCTGTTGCAAATGGTGGCCCGTATGCCTACACACGCGAGGGCCTTGGCGACTTCGCTGCCTTTCTTGTTGCGTGGGGTTATTGGATTTCTATTTGGAGCACCAACGCAGCCATTGCTGTCGCCTTTCTCAGTTATCTTACCGTGTTCATCCCTTCG
>JBBSCN010000198.1:0-5545 GCA_038250265.1 Cytophagales bacterium
AATGAAATGGTAGCGGTGCTATTGGGTTCGATGTTGGTTGTTGCCGCAGATGCCTGCACGGAGTTGATCGTAAGTTTAACGACTAGGCCTTCGATCAATCGGCCGCCCACGTTTCTCAATCGAACCTTTACCGAATTTTTCTCACCGCCCACCACAAAGGGGTTTTCTAAATAAACGGTATCAATCAACACATTAGAAACAGATGGGTACTTGATGGGCGCCAACTTTATTTGCAAGCTAGAATCCGCTTTGGTGAGGCTTCCAAAAGTGGAGCGTTGCAAGTCTGAAATCCAAAAAAGCGAGTTCGCATTTTCCAACATTCGGTTCGTGATTTCATTGGCATTTCGGCTAATAGAAGACAATCGTATTTGAGAAAGAAAGTCACGTACTTCTGATTTGGTCTTGAACGAATTGGAGAAGGGAGCAAAATCATTGGTGATAAATTGATAGCGCGCATCAGTCGGAAAAACCGCAACAATCTCTTCCACCATTTGAATGCCCGCGTCCAAAGCCCGTATTTTCTCTGCAACGGGGGCAGACATGCTTAGTGAGTTATCCAAATAAATGGAAATATTTTTTTGACCACCGGCCTCTTCTTTGGCGGGCAAAAAGGGTTGCGCGAAGGCGATCACCAGAAAAAATAAAAACAATAGTCGTGACGCTAGCACGAGGTATTGTTTCAGTTTTCTTTTTTGGGTGGTCTCTTGTTTTAGTTGTTTTAGAAACCGGGTGTTCGAAAAGTAGACTCGCGTGGTTTTGCGAAAATTAAAAAGATGGATGATAATGGGGATAGCCAACGCTGCAAGCGCCCAAAGAAAGGTGGGGTACTGAAGAATCATTCGGGTAAAACTACAATTTTAAATGGCTTGTTTGGGTTGTGGATTAGTTAGTTTTTCTTCCGCTTTACTTTAAAGGTACCATTTGGTTGAATGAATGAACATCCGCTTATGTTTGAGCCATCCCTTTCAAATGCCAATTTATAATCATTGAAAATTTTGATGGAAAATTTATCGCTGCAGAGATATTGCATCTGGTATTCTGGCTGACTGGGAACACACAAGTACAATGTTTTTCCACCCTTGATAGAAACTTTGCGTGGTGCGGCATTTCGGCACACAGGCATGGAATGCCCTAGATCATTAACATTCTGATTGGGTTACGTTGCGGGCATTTTATAAATCATTTTCTTCTCGCAGCGCACCGTTAACCTCTCTCTAAAAGAGAGGAAGAGGTAATTTATGAAGGAGGGTATATTAGACAAAAATGGTTACTCACAGAGTAACCATTTTAAAGAACTTAATCTATTGAACTATTAGAAAGCAAACCCTAAGCAAAGTCCGGCTCGTATGCCAAATCCGTCAAATGCACCAGTACTAAACGATGAACTCCCCGAAGTTACTTTTGTTGACCCTGTTGCATAGCTTGGTCCGATAAAAATATCCAACGCGATTTTCTCCTTAAAAAGCCATTGCTTCCCAATAATAACACCGCCACCAAAGTTAGTGAGCGTTCCCTTAGAAGTCGTAGCCTCTTGTGTTAGCGTAAAATCTTGATAGCGTAAAAAGGGAGCGATGTACACTCCTTTGGGAGCTTCTGTCTCTGAGAGGTAGAAACGGTATTCGGGGGTTATTCCAATACCGCTAAACTTCGTGTCGCCTGCTGAAAATCCCGTGTAGAAAAAACCAAGTTGAAAACTTCCCGTAGCACTTAGCTTGCGCTCATACTGAATGTTAAATGTTGATACTATGGGACTAAAAATGTTAATTTTTATAACATTTTCTTTCTGAGCTTTTACAGCGCCCGCGGTTGCCAAAAGAGCTATTAATAAACAAATTTTTCTCATTTTTTTTGGGTTAAAATTTCCATAAATAAAAACTATTTTTAATCTAGTTCCAAAAAAGGATATCTGTAATCCGTTGGCGTCACAAATGTTTCTTTGATGGTACGCATTGAAACCCAACGCAACAAATTAACTTTCGCGCCAGCTTTGTCATTTGTTCCCGAGCCTCTTGCTCCACCAAAGGGTTGTTGCCCCACTACAGCCCCAGTAGGTTTATCGTTGATATAAAAATTCCCAGCAGCGTTTCTGAGTTTATTCGTTGCCATTTCCACAGCAAAGCGGTCGCGTGCCATAATCGAACCTGTCAACGCATACGGAGAAGTTTGGTCAACGAGTTCCAAGGTTTGTCCAAAATTTTCCGAATGATAAACGTAAATCGTCATCACGGGACCAAAAATCTCTTCGCACATAGTTAACGAGATCGGATCTTTCGTCAGCACTACTGTGGGTTCGATAAAATACCCTTTCGATTTATCGTACTTACCCCCGGCAATAATTTCATTCATCGGGTTTTGGCGAGCTTTCTCAATGTAACTGGTGATGGAGTTGAAAGATTTCTCGTCAATCACAGCATTGATGAAGTTGCCAAAATCTTCGGTGGCGCCCATCTTCATGCTTTTCAAATCTTCGAGCAAATACTTTTTTACATCATCCCACAAATTAGAAGGAATGTAGCAGCGAGATGCAGCCGAACATTTCTGACCTTGGTACTCAAATGCCCCGCGACTGATGGCTGTTGCCACTTGTTTGGCATCGGCACTTTTGTGCACCATAATAAAGTCTTTACCACCCGTTTCACCTACAATTCGTGGATACGATTTGTAGTGATGAATATTTTGGCCGATGGTTTTCCAAATATTTTGAAACACACCAGTGCTGCCCGTAAAGTGGATGCCGCCAAAATCTTTGTGACTAAAAATTACATCGCCCGCATCAGGCCCTGTAACATAAACCAAGTTGATCACGCCATCGGGTAAACCCGCTTCTTTCAAAATTTGCATGATTACGTTGGCCGCGTAAATCTGCGTATTGGCCGGTTTCCAAACTACGGTGTTGCCCATCAAAGCGGCACTGGTAGGCAGATTACCAGCAATGGCAGTGAAGTTGAAAGGGGTGAGCGCAAATATAAATCCTTCAAGGGGACGGTACTCCAAACGATTCCATACTCCGGGTGAAGATTGGGGTTGATCATTATAGATTTCACCCATGAAATGCACATTGAAACGAAGGAAGTCGATGAGTTCGCAAGCCGCATCAATTTCTGCCTGATACGCATTTTTGGACTGCCCCAGCATGGTGGCGGCATTCATTTTGTAACGATAGGGCCCCGCCAATAAATCGGCTGCTTTTAAAAAAATGCTCGCCCGATTTTCCCAGCTTAAACCAGCCCACAATTCTTTTGCGGCCATGGCAGCATCAATGGCTTGCGTTACATGGCTTTTGTCGCCTTCGTGAAAGTGACCGAGTATATGCTTGTGGTCATGCGGTGGAGATAAGGGTTTCTTGTTCCCTGTCCTAACTTCTTCAGCACCGATATACATGGGTATGTCCTGAACTTCAGATCTCGCTTCTTCCAGTGCCTTTTTTAAGGCTGCGCGTTCTTTAGAGCCAGGCGCATAGGAAAGTACAGGTTCATTTTTTGGTGTGGGGATATGAAAAAATCCAGTTGACATAGATCGATCTTAAATTTATAAGGGGAGATTTTTTATTGCTAGCGGCGTGAATTGCTTTAACTGAAGTTACGCAAATCAACTAAGTCACTGTCAGGCTGAGCAAGTCGAAGCCACTTTGGAAACTCCAACAATCCGTTTTTGACAAGCTCAAACTGATAACATTTAGCGTTTTGCGTAACTCCAGTTGGTTTGAAATGTAAAGGTAATGAATGCGAATGATTAAAGTAGTTCAAAAAGTTCCTTCAGCGAAGCGATTTCATGCGTCACTGCTGTGTCATGTTTAATCCGTTCTGGATTGAAATAGATAGTGTCCAGCGATGCATTTTTCGCCCCGCCCATATCGGTAGTCAGGTCATCGCCAATCATGACCGCCTCGTGCGGCTGCAGATTATTTTGATATAAAGCGTACTCAAAAATTTCTTTGGCTGGTTTTCTGTGCCCTGTGGATTCAGAAGTGACAATGCTTTCAAAATAATGAAGAACGCCCCCACTGGTGAGCTTGGCAGTTTGAATTTCGCTAAAGCCGTTGGTGATGATGTGCAGTGGATAACTGGAAATTAGATAGTCCAGCACGACTTTGGCATGTGGCAGTAAATTTTTCTTTTTCGGCAATTCGCTGACGTACTCCGCAGAAAACTTCAACGACAATTCATACTCATTCACGCCAAACTCCTGAAAGATTTGGTGGAAGCGTTGCGTGCGTATTACTTCTTGCTTGATTTGTCCCGTGTCGAAGAGATTCCACAGGCCTAGGTTTATTTTCTTAAATACTATCAAAAATTCGTCATGGCCGATCCGGTGCGATTCAAGCTTGTAAATTTTATGGAGCGCTGACAATGCCTCACGCGAGTTGGTTTCAAAATCCCAGAGCGTGTGATCTAGATCGAAGAAAATACTTTTATATTTTTTCACAAAGATTATTAAGTGATGGTAAGCAAAATGGTAAGTGTTGTCAGTTTTGAGCCTGTTGAAAACTATTTTTTCAAACGCTAAGTCGGCTTCGATAAGCTTAGCCTGACATGAAACCAATGGTTTTGCGCAACATCCGTTATTAGTTTTATTTCAATACTTCTGCGAGTGCTCTATGAAATTCTTCAAAGTTCCGCAGGTTGCGGTGGCCGCCACCTTCAATAATAAAAAACTGATCTTCCTGTGACAGAAGCGGGCGCAGTTTTTCTGCGGAGGAAAGAGGAACAATCCAATCATCGGTGCCGTGAAAGATTACTTTGGGGCAATTGATTTTTGGAATATTTTGATTGTTGAGAAAATAATGACGCTGTGGGAACAAAGCCAACATTGGTTTAAGTGGTGGGTAGATAACTCCGTTTAGCTCATCGAAGGGCGTTTCTAAAATAAGAAGGTCGGGGGTATTGGCAATAGCCAGATGAGTGGCTACGGACGAACCCAACGACCGCCCGTAAATAACCAGTTTGGAAAATTGGACGTTTTGACGCGACCAGTTCAATACCGTTTGGGCATCTTTATAGAAACTAATTTCGCTGGGCTTTCCAGTACTTTTTCCATAGCCCCGGTAATCAATCATCAGCACATCGTAATTGAGTTTTGTAAAGTCAATGGCGTATTCGCCCCAGCGTTGCAAGTTGCCGGCATTGCCATGAAAATAAAGGATAAATCCCTTTGAAGGACTAGCGGACTTGAACAAAAGTGCATTTAGCGTTTCCCCATCTTCCGTTTTAATAAAATGTTCTTCAACAGGTTGATTGAACCGGAATACGTAATTGGCACTCAGTTTCTTTGGCTGGAAAATAAACTTTTCCTGAAAGAGGTAAAACCCAATTGAACCAATCAGGTAAAGAGCCAACGATATTCCAAGAATCCAGATAATACGCCTCGTAATTTTTGAGTTTCTCAAACAGTCAAAAATAGAAATAAAAGATCGAATGTAATTCAGATTTTTTCATTCATCCGTTTTGATTACTTTACTCGAACAAAACCTAACCCATCGCTAAAATGAAGCACCAAGGTCTATTCTTCGTGTCGATTATTCTCTGTTTGATAGCAGTTGAAGCAC
>JBBSCN010000199.1:0-5544 GCA_038250265.1 Cytophagales bacterium
AAAAATGATGCGCATACAAATGTCACAAGCCTACGGGCTGGTCTATCACATACGTACAAAATGAACGACCATTTTTCAAACACCACTGCATTATTTGGCACAGGCTTAAACAGTAACGTTAGTTCCGCTGGCGGATGGACGGATAAAGCACCCGTTAACTTTGGGTTGCGATCTGTTTTTGAAACAACTTTCAACTTAGGCAAATTGAAAATATCTGGCTTGACCGGTGTAGAGGCGCAACGCCAAATTGCACAACTAGTGGCCTATCCGATGGTCGTCAATAATGCAGATCCAAGTGGAAAAAATATTCTCGGAGCAATACGCACCAATCAAACACAAATCAGTAGCACCTACTCGCTTTTTACCCAGTGGACAATACAATTGCCAATGGAATTTTCGTTGACTGCTGGGATCGGAACAAGCTCTATGCATATTGATTTGCTGGATAAACTGTATGTGGCGGCCAATAATACTTCCACCAATAAAATACCATCGCGCTACACTACCGATTACACTAATTTAGTCTCTCCGAGTTTTGCGTTGAATAAATTATTTAACAAGAAAATTTCAGCACATATTTCCTACAGCCAAGGATACCGCGCACCGGTAGCTTCAAATATTTATGTGCCACTTGGCGGGTTTGTAAACACAGGCTTACGCCCAGAGGTCGGAAAGCAATTTGAAATTGGGACAAAGGGCATTCTATTGCAAGACCGGTTAACGTACGAAGTTGCTTGGTTTAGCTCCGTATTTTCTGAAAAAATGACACTGTTGGGGGTTCCTAACACAGCAGGCACGGCAACTTTATATAGTTACGTGGTAAACGCTGGCGGCTTGAATAATACGGGAATCGAAGCGCTCGTAAAGTATAACGCGTATCAATCAACTACAGGTTTTGTAAAGTTGGTTCGTCCATTTATAAACTTGACACACTCTGATTTTAAATACGATGGGCTTACGTTCAATAACAACATTGCCACACCTGTTTCTGACTTTTCCGGCAATCAAGTAGCAGGTGTGCCAAAAGTAGTTTATAATGCGGGCATTGATTTTTTATCGAACACTGGCTTATATGCCAATGCCATCTACATGCACCGCGATGACATGCCTTACACACCAGATGGACTAAATACTGCGAAAGGGTTTAACCTACTGAATGCAAAAATTGGCTTTCAAAAAAGATTTGCCAGCCACTTTGATGTAGATGCATTTTTTGGTGCACAAAATATTACCAGTCAGCAGCACTATCAAATGGTTTTCGTGAATCAATTGCCCGATGCCTATTTACCGGGGCCAAAGGATATCAATTATTTTGGCGGTATCAATTTTAAGTACCTCTTTTAAACCCGTTTAGTGTCTTCGTGCTTTAGTGGTGAAATAAATTTGCCACTAAGGCACAAAGATGCGAGGATATATTTGGCATACGAAAAAATTGAAAAGGCGTATTTAGTAAACTACTTGAATTTCCTAACGTTAGGCTTACGCCATCGAAAAATCACATTCGTTTTACCGGTTTTTTGATTGACAGCAGACCTCTTTGATAAATGATTTTCTTCTTTTGCCTCACGTTTAATTCGTACCCAAAAGACAGGAAGCGGTGATTTGAGAAAGAGATCTAGTATTTAAGCCTCCACCAATTCTTCCGTTTTAACCGTCACCTTATCCAATCTGATTCGCCTACGATTCATTGGCTTAAACTTAGAATGGAAGGGAGCTAACAAATACGTGCGGATAAGAAACCACCACATCGATTTTTCTATTAAGTCGGGAGAAATTAAATGGGCGATCTTCGCGTGTTCCTTGCCCGTTAAACTCCAATGCGTACCTGCACGCTCGTGGTGAGCCGTATGATAGCCATTATTAAAATACAAAAAGTTGACGCCCAAAAAATTGCGCGAGTGGTTGTATTTACTTTCTTCGTCTGCGCCCACGTGTTGGATGTAGTTGAACAGCATGACCACAAAAGCAGAAACTTGTTGGGGGATAACTACAAATAGCAACGCCTTCTGCCAATCCAAAATCAGGAAGCCAACAATCCATGAGAATAGTGCCACTACTTGAACCCAATTTTCATAAAAAGTGCGTTTGTCGTTTTTACGTAAGTTGCCCATGTATGGAATGATGCTCTCTACTATTTGATTGCGACCGCTTACCGAGGGGTAGCTCAACAACGAAAGGAGATTATTCTCTTCCGTGTGGCGATAGGTAGCTGTGGTATCGCCTTGACGGTTTGCATACCGATGATGGTTTTTGTTATGAGTAGGTATCCAAGTGAAGATGGGCACACCATAGAAAACGGTAAGCCACCAATCCGTTACTACATTCAACGGCTTCCATTTCCAAATATTCAAATGTTGGTGATTGTGCGTGATTACCGAAACGGCAATGGCCAAATGCAAGTAAATGATGTAAACCAGCCAATGAAAACCATACACCCATTGGCACACAAACAATGTAGTGGTAATTGCCATGTAAACGAGTGTACGTAAGTCTGCGCGATAGTGAAGCATTGCTCTTGAATAAAGTATTTGGTAAAGCTAGTATTTTAGACCGTTAGAAAAAGCGTATCAATATTTCAAAATATCATTCAGTGTTTTCATTGAAAGATTCAAATCCGCGGTATCGATGATTCCAATTTTCCTAACAAGCCTGTCTTTAGAAATAGATTGAACGTGAAATGTTAACATCTCTGATTCTGTTTTTAAGCCGTTAACTTTATTTGGAGTTAAAATCGGATTCCCTTTATAGTTTTTAATCTTAGTTGCCAAAGGAACAACAATAACAATTGGCAAGTGTTCATTCAAAAGATTGCCACTTATAATTGCCACAGGTCGCAATCCAGATTGCTCGCTGCCTTTCGTTGGATTTAAGTCGGCATACCAAATTTCACCCTGCTTCATTTTTCCAACTGACGGAGATAATCTTCCATACCTTCCTCAGCTAAAAGAAGTGTGTCCTTGTCTTCAGCAGCCTGTTTGTAGGATTTTATGTACTCCACCTTTTCTAGGTGTTCCAAATAAACGCGTAGGGCTGTTTCAATTAGCTTGTTCTTAGGAACAGATAATGCTTTCGCCTTTTCGGAAAGCTGCTGCAGCAAATGATCGGAGAGGGTACTAGTAAATGTTGCCATTTTGTATGTATGAATTACAAATATAAAACATACTTATGAAAAAGAAAATCATCGTTTTTAGGCCTCAATGTCTACCAACTTCCACCTTCATCGAAACTTCGAGCAGTATAACTTATTTCATTCGCTCCTGAATTTTCGATTTCGCAATTTCTTGATTTTTTTGCTTCCTGTACATTTGGGTATAAATTTATGGCGCTATGCGAGGCCACAAAAAATTGCTAATCCCCTTACTGTTCTTTTTATTTTCCAATGATTCATTGGTTGCCAAACCAAATCATCGCCATCGCCTTTGGAATCAATTATTGGCCGAATGGGTTAGTGAGAAAGGTTTTGTAAACTATCGCGGCTTTAAGACAAGTGAAAAAAAGCTCGACCTATACTTGTCCAAGCTCAGTACAGATTTCCCCGATAGCAGTTGGACTCGGAATGAGAAGTTAGCTTATTGGATTAATGCCTACAATGCTTTTACCATCAAACTCATTCTTACCCACTATGGTGTAAAATCAATAAAAGATATTAAACAATCGCCCTATACTTCACCGTGGAAAATACCCTTCTTTAAAATCGGAGATGTCTCGTTTACTTTGGATAAAATAGAACATGAGATTCTCCGCAAAGAATTTGGTGACCCTCGCATCCATTTTGCCATCGTCTGTGCATCCTATTCGTGCCCTCAATTGCGCAGGGAAGCGTACGTGCCGAAACATCTTGACCAACAACTGGAAGAGCAAACAAAATTGTTCATCAACGATCCTTCAAAAAATGAAATAGGTGAAAAATCGATACAGCTTTCCAGTATTTTAAAATGGTATAAAAGCGATTTCGCGAATCAATTTGCCAATGACGCAACGCTCGTTCGATGGCTCCGCAACTATTCAACTATAAATATCAGTGGCGAGGCTACGTTAGGGTACCTACCCTACCGATGGGAACTGAATGGGAAGTAAACAATCACCTTCCCAATAAACTTTGGATTACGATTTCCTCAAACCCAGGTAGTGTTTTATACGCATACTTTAGTTTTCGCTCTGATTTAAAATTGTAGGAAACCTCTAAATAAGGTTTTGTTGCCCTTAGGTCGCGGCCATTCATGGTTGCATCATTTGCTTTCTCGTTTATTTCTACCGGAATTTGGTCATAGTATTTGAACCTTTCCGGATGGGTGAGATATCCAAGGGGGGTAGCATCATACGGGATAAAGCCCTCTGTTCCAAACAGTGTTTTCGCCCTGCCAATCCAAGCAACAAGTTGTTGATATACCCACTTGTCAATAGCCGTGCCTTCGTTCAACCGATCAATATCAATGGTGCCCAGCAATAAATAGGAACTGCATTCGAACCCGGAAAGCACGAGCGGAACCGTAGTGTCTAGAATGGCTTTGAAGGAGGTAACGTCTTTATCAAAATTGTAGTCACCTACCGGAAATTGTTGTAGCCCCGGTCTAAATTCATAGCCAGGCGTCCGACCCGCACAAAATATAATCTCTTCCACATTGGAAGCCAGTTCTGGATGGTTTTTAAGCACCGTGGCCACATTGGTAGTGGGGCCTAAAGCCAAGATGGTCAGTTTCTCTTTTTTCAATGCCGCAGCTAATGCCAGTGTTGCGTCATTCTCTTTGCCCAAATCATTGGCAAGATTGGATCCTTTGTAAACCGGAATTGGTTTGGTAGAACCGTATCCCTGCACTAGTTTTTGAGTTACGTCATATCCGTAGTCAATGTTTGTAATGATGCTGATCCCTATGATCTCAATGCTTTTTTGACGCAAGGCCATTATCAGCGCAACCCCATCGTCTACTTCGCGCGGTGCCCGCTCGGGCAAGCCAATCATCATGTCGGTATCAAACCATACTTTTTTTACTTGGGAATGGGCTGTATAGCTTGCCACCGAAAAAAAGATTGCTGAATAGATTAATTTTTTTAACATTTTATTTTTTTAAAAGTGAGACTGCTTTTTCTAGTAATTGTTTTTTTTCTGGCAAGGCAAGGGAGAGCGGAAGTTGCGCCAGCCCAATGATCCTTCTCAAAATTTCTATGCCTGTAAAGGCGTCAAGTAATTCATTATCAAAAGTAAGAGACTTGGAATAATTATTTTCAACTAGTTCAAAGATGGCGGGCGGTTGTCGGGTTAAATGCAAATGGGCAAGCATGATACCTACATCAAATTCAGCCAATCCATAAAAAGAAAATTCGGGATCAATAATTTTTACCCCATCGCTGGTGTGCAACCAACTACCCGGGTAAAAATCTCCATGCAGCAAGGTGTCACCATCGCTCAAATAGTTATTACCCAATCTTTCAATCACCTCTTTTAAGCGCACATCCTGTTTGTAACGCAATGAAAATTCCTGCAGGCCTGGAGTAACACTGTCTAGATTGAGCCCGTTCTCTTCCAAAAATGGGTAAATAAAAATA
>JBBSCN010000200.1:0-5543 GCA_038250265.1 Cytophagales bacterium
GTTATCCCAGTCTCTTCTGCACCTAAAACAATTTGTGTTTTCTCTTCACGCACTGAGTGATGAAGAATGGAATCGTTTCTCTTCGATCTGGCAAGAAGGCGAGGCAAAACGAAAAACGACCCTTACCGCCAAAGGCGAAACAGAGAAGACGCTGTACTTTATTACCGAAGGGATTCAGCGCGCTTATTATTTAACTGCCGATGATAAAGAAGCTACCATCGTTTTTACTTACCCATTTTCATTTTCTGGTGTAGCCGATTCGTTTCTGACGCAAACACCGTCCAATTACTTTTTTGAAACACTTACACAAAGCACATTCCTAAAGACAACCCCCGCTCAAGTGGCTGAGTTGCTAGATCGATTTCCAAACGTAGAACGTTTTGTCAGCCGTGCTACGGCACATGCTCTAAAGGGAGCTTTGCAACGCCAAGTAGAATTGCAGACTTATTCGGCAGAGAAAAAGTTTACAACCCTGTTAACAAGAAGCCCACAAGTACTTCGGTTGATTCCGCACAAGTATTTGGCATCATACTTAGGAATTGATGCCGCCACTTTTAGCAAATTACTTTCCACGGTTCGAATATAAATCTTTGTGTAGGCAAAGATTTTTAAAATCCTGCGTATTCATCTTTGTATCGCATTAAGGCAAAACGACATGAAAGACTATAACCAAGAAACCCTTTTGAAAGAATTGCAAAATCAAACAGAGCTTATTTTAGAAAAAGCTATTTCTAATTGGCAATTGGTACCTCACAGCAAGTTTGCTTTAAAACCAAGTGCCGAAACGTGGAGTGCCAATGAATGCCTGCAACACTTAAATAGCTATGGAAGGTATTATTTGCCAGCCATCGAAGAATCCTTAAAAAAGGCAACGTCAAATTCTTCCGCGAATCACTTTTCCTCAGGCTGGCTTGGCAATTATTTTACCAAGTTGATGTTGCCGGATACGAACGGGCTGGCTTCAAAAAAAATGAAAGCCCCCAAAGACCACCAACCTAAACAGATTTTGGAAAGCCATTTGGTGTTGACTGAATTTATCGATCAACAAGAGAAACTGCTTCAACTATTGCAAATGGCAAAGCAGGTTGATTTAAATAAAAGTAAAATAGGCATTTCTATTGCCCCTTTTATCAAGCTAAAACTGGGTGATGTATTTATGTTTCTCGTTGCGCACCTGGCACGACACACTAACCAAGCAGAGCGGGCATTAGAAAAGGCAGGATTAGACCGAGGTAAAATGTTGATGCCCTTATTCTCAAAGGTTGCATAAAACTAAAAACCTCCAAGGTTCAAAATGCTTCGGAGGTTTTATTAGAAGTTTTAACGATCCTTCTATTTTACCAAAAATTGTTTGAGGTCTTCGAGTTTGAGAATGCCTTCGTAATAAGCTTTGCCAAAGATTACGGCAAATATGCCCATGTCGTTTAGCTTTTTAATATCATCGGCACCGCGCACGCCACCGCTGGCCAAGATTTTTAGATCGGGAAATTTTGCTTGCACCTCTTCATAGAAAGAAAACGCGGGGCCTTCTAAAACACCATCGCGGGAGATGTCGGTACACTTAGCGTACTTCAAGCCCTTATCATAAAAATATTGAAGATGATCAAAAAGATTAACATCTGATTTATTTTGCCATCCGCGAAAAGCGACCTGCTTGGTTTGGATGTCGGTTACGTCTGCTCCTAAAGTAATTTTCTCTCGACCATAAGATATGATCCATGATGCGAAGAGTTCTGGCTTGGCAATCGCGATGCTGGAGGCCGTGATATAATCTGCTCCGTAGTTGTAGGCGTTGCCGATATCGCCATCAGTGTTAATACCTCCAGTAAAGTCAAGTTTTAAATCGGTGTAGCCAGCGATTTGCTCTAAGACGTGAAGGTTTTTTGGGGCACCTGTTTCAGCACCATCTAAGTCAACCAAATGCAATACTTCTATACCATGGTCTTCGAAGCGTTTTGCCAAGTCAACGGGGTTTTCATCATAGGCTTTTTCGCTTGCCGGATCGCCCTTGCGCATTTTTACTACTTTTCCGTTTCGTATGGCAATGGATGGGATTACTTGAATCATTCAAATCAATTTATAAGTTCTTCAAAAATTATTTAACTGTAAAGGGTGCTGCTACTAATGTTTTATCCCAGATGAAAATCAACTCCATTTCTTCCCCCATTTTTTCAACGGAGATGGTAAATTGTTCAAATTCTTTTTCTTGCATAACCACAGGCGCTTCGATGGTCAGCACATCCTTTTCCGGTTTTCTCAAGACGTGACCGTCAAACCCCAGCCCCCACATCGGGATATCTGAATTAAATATAACTTGCCAAGATTGTTCGTTGGGGATTGTCCACAAACTATATTTTCCGGGCGGCAAACTTCCACTACCAAAGTTAAGTGGTTGGCTGGTTTCAAAAACAGTGGCTTCGTTCGCCCCTGTTCTCCATACTTTTCCAAAAGGGACGAGTTTACCAAATATTTCTCTGCCCTTTTTTAAAGGCCGGTTGTAGAACACATTGATTTTAAGATTCTCACTCGAAAAGGTTGCATTCCCCTCGGGGCTATATGACTTGGTATCGGTAACAACACCATAGATGGCGATGGCCACAACCACCAACACTATTCCTAAAATTATCAAAAACCTCCTCATGGCATGAAAAATAAAAAATCGAATTAATATTTAACGCTCAATTTGCAAATAATTAATGTTATCCGTTTACTTTTGGAGCATAAACATTTTTTACCATGGCAGTTTTTGGCGTTGTTATTGCCCTTTTTATTCTAGCAATCGTCTCTATATGGTTGTTTCCCAACAGCAAGGTGAGCGACAATGAGCACGATGTAAAACACTAGTTCAGCTTTAATGAACGTCTGCGTTTTTTGCGGATCCTCCACTGGCTTTGATGCCCTCTATAATTCTACCGCTAAAGAGCTTGGCAGACTGATTGCAAACTCAAAATCAACCCTTGTTTACGGAGGAGGAAACGTTGGCCTCATGGGCATTTTAGCCGATTCGGTGATGGATCATGGAGGCAAAGTAATTGGAGTGATTCCGGATTTTCTTATGCGAAGGGAGGTAGCCCACCACGGTATCACTCAATTAGAGGTGGTAGACAGCATGCACGAACGTAAAAAGAGAATGGCGGATCTTTCAGATGCCTTTGTTGCCATGCCAGGCGGCTGGGGCACATTAGAAGAACTGGCCGAAATCCTTACTTGGAAACAACTGGGCTTGATAGATTCCCCTGTTGGATTACTGAACGTGAATTCTTATTTCGATCATTTAATAGCGCAAATGGAGGTAATGACTTCCCATGGCTTTTTGGGAGCATCTTATCTGGAGAGCATAAAATTTGCCCAAACACCAGACAAACTCCTCACCCAACTAGGGGTAATTTCCGTTCAATCGGTTTAACCTTCACCGAAAATTCAGTAGCTTTCAAGGGGTTGAGCCTTATGATAAAAAAGTTTGCTTTTCTTTTAGCTTTTCTAATCACTAAATCTTTTTGCTTTGGCCAAACCCAGACGCTGGGCTTTTCGATGTCGCAAGGGGTTAACCGCGTTGAGATTCCCATTGAGATTCACAATAACCTAGTGGTAGTGCCAATCATTCTAAATAATCAGTTGCCCTTAAAATTCATTATCGATACGGGCGTGCGCACTGCCATTCTTACAGAGAAGGTGTATAGTGATATTCTCAACTTGTCTTATTCCAGAAAGTATACACTCTCAGGCCCGGGCGGGCAAAAGTTGGTAGATGCCTACATCACCAGCAACGTAACGTTGGATATGCCAGGCATTCATGGCAAAGGTCATTCCTTATTGGTATTGGACGAAGACTACTTAGAATTGAAAAACTCGATGGGCACCGAAGTGCATGGGATTTTGGGCTATGAGCTTTTCAGCCGATTTATAGTGAAAGTCGATTACGAAAACAAGAAGCTGACATTGATGTTACCCAGCGCATTTAAGCCTAGAAGAAAATATGAGGCAATCCCAATCACGATCGAAGATACTAAACCGTTTATGCAAACCACCTTGCAAATAAACGATAGCACCACCCTCAACGCCAAATTATTGGTGGACTCGGGAGCAAGCCATGGGTTATTGTTGGAGACGACTTCTGACCCGCGCATTAAAGTTCCTCAAAAACACATTAAGGCAATTTTAGGAAGAGGCATTGGCGGAATTATTGTAGGTAAAATAGGACGAATCAAATCGATCGCACTAGGAAATAACCAAGTCCTTAACTTGACCACCAATTTTCCCGATGACTATGCCTACAGCGATACCCTTCGCAGAGGCCGTTTTTCATTTCGCAATGGTTCGATTGGCGGAGAACTACTGAGTAGGTTTACGGTCATTTTCGATTTCCCTGACGAAAAGATGTATCTCAAAAAAAATCAATCCTTCAAAAAAAAGTTTTACTTCAACCTGAGCGGACTCACCTTACGGGCGACAGGAATTCGCCTAAAAGATTATGAGATTTCTGATGTGAGGGAAGATACACCCGCCTTTCGGGCAGGCATCCAGCGGGGCGATAAAATTGTTGCGGTGAATGGAATTGACGTGAGGGACTACGAACTGAACAATGTTAACGACTTCTTGAATCCAAAACCGGGTAAGCGAATTAAAATTGATTTACTGCGCAACGGCCAGAAAATCAGAAAGCAGTTTGTTTTGGAAAGCCAGATCTAAAAAAGAAAGTTGATGGAGATTATTATTGTTGGTGGAGGTCTTTCGGGTCTTATTGCCGCGAATTACTTGGCTGAAGCCGGGCTTTCTGTAGCGCTGATTGAAAAAAAAGAATACCCGTTTCATCGGGTGTGTGGCGAATACATTTCAAACGAGACCATCCCTTTTTTAAAATCCTTGGATATATTCCCTGATGAGTATGAACCACCGTCTATCTCCCGGCTACAATTAACATCCGTAAACGGCAAAAAAGCTGAAATGGAATTGGATTTGGGTGGCTTTGGAATTAGCCGTTTTGTGTTTGATCGTTTCCTGTATGAAAAAGCCAAACAAAGAGGAGTGGTTTTTCATTTGAATACCGAGGTCGAGTCGGTTGAATTTGCCTCCGACAAGTTTAAGGTAAAAACGAAAGATAAACTTTTCGAGTGTGATGTGGTGATAGGTTCTTTTGGCAAGCGATCGAAACTAGATGTTTCGCTGCAGCGAGGATTTATCAAAAAGCGGTCGCCCTACGTTGGCGTAAAATACCATATCCGCACAAACCACCCAGACGATTTGATAGCTCTGCACAATTTTAAAGACGGCTATTGCGGCATCAGCAATATTGAGGATGGGAAAAGTACCCTTTGTTACCTCACCCACAGAGACAATGTGCGCACGCACCTCAGCATCAAAAAAATGGAAGAGGCCGTGCTTTACAAAAACCCTTTCTTGCAACGGATATTTACCGATGCAGAATTTCTCTACGAAAAGCCAGAAGTAATCAATGAAATATCTTTTGAAACAAAAGACCCGGTGGAAAATCATATTTTGATGAGTGGGGATGCGGCTGGCATGATCACTCCCCTTTGCGGCAA
>JBBSCN010000201.1:0-5501 GCA_038250265.1 Cytophagales bacterium
CTGGTAGTCAGCAAACATGATGTAGCGCCATTTCAAATTGATATTAGTAGCAATGTCCTTATTGAACTCTGCGAGCAGTTGGAAGGCCAGCCATTGGAAACGGGTTGACTCTCCATTTTTCACGCCATAGGGTGTTGGGTTCGTGACCGGATTATAAAACCGAGCGATGTCGTTTACAATGGTTACGCGCGGTGAAAACGGAGATAAGCGAAGTTTAAAATAATCTACGGGATGATATTCAAAGCCCAACGCAGCGGTAATATATGCTGGCGCGAAAGCGCCTGAAATCAATGTTGATTGCTCTACGCCTACTGCATCCTTTGCATATGAAAATCCATCCGCAAATTGAGATTGCAAGTTGGCGGAGGCGGACAAATCCCATTTTGAACTAATGGCGCGGCCATAGCGGGTATCTAAGAAAATACGATCAAGTGTTTTGCGCCCACCCTGACCCGCATTATTGACCATTCCATACAAAAGGTCAATTTCGTTATCCCAAGAATGGATGTCCTTTTTGTAATTGGCCTTGTAATTCAAATAGGCATTGAACCCAATAGAATTCACTCCACCGGCCTTCCAATTGGAAGAAAATGATGCCTGATTGAGATTAAGCCCTGCCTTAAAAGCTTTTTTCCAATGAGTAAGCGTGTCAACCTTTACTATTTGAGCAGTTGATTGATGGGTTAGGGATTGAAGCGCAATCGATAGAAATAGAATGACAACAACTTGATAACGTTTTATCATAAAACTGAGAATTGGTTAAGCCGCAAAAATAGCAAAACCAATATAGTTGCTCAAATATTACTCAACTTGATCTCATCCAGCGCGACTTCTGTAAGGGGCTTGGTGATGAACTTTATTACGAAATTGTTATTGACAATCTTATCGATGTCTCTTTTATTGTCTGAGCTACTGAGGATAATGACCTTGCATTTGTTGCGCACTAGCTCCCCAAATTTTTCGAATTCATATAAAAAGACAAAACCATCTACAATCGGCATGTTAATATCCAAAAAGATAATGCTGGGTAGATTGTCAGCATCCTTTTCAAATTCGCGCAAATAATCCAAGGCACCTTTTCCAGAACTCTTTACTTCAACCCTTTTTGCAAACTTGGTGATTTCAATAATCCGTTTGCTTATGAAATTGTCCGTGTCATTATCGTCCACTAACATTACTAAATCCAATACCCTTGCAGTATCTACCACCATTCTTGTCTGTTTTTCAGTTTACTTTAAATCATTTGATTGCTCTGCACTTTTACTTTTCAGAGCACAAAAATATTATTTTTTTAATCTCTCCATATCAGGTTGTCCAACCTAATCAAATATGGGTAAGTAAATTACGTATTCGGTAACAATTATGGTGGTTACTTCTTTAAAATTTTTATTTTTTCGCCTTCTTTGAGACTTAATTCCTTTTTGTCATTCCAATCCATTAAATCTTTGATTGTCACTCCGTATCGCCTAGCGATTGCGTAGAGTGTGTCACTGGGTCGAACTTCATGTGTCAACTGTGCGTCTTTAAAAGCCACCACTCCGGCAGGGTCAGAAACATGTACTTTTTCTCGATCTTTTGAAGAATACAAAACAATCTTCTGCCCAACGCGCAAACCATCCGTTAATACCAGCGTATTCCAATTCGCGAGACTCATCACCGATACCTCGTGCATTTTTGCAATTGAATACAGGGTCTCGCCTTTCATCACGATATGTTCTTTTGAAACTTGATTTTCTACCAGCGGAAGACTGGATTCTGCTAACGGAGCAGATGACTGTACAACAGAATCTTTTGTGGGTAAAACTGACTGAACAGACTTCACGTCCCAATTAAAAGTTTCTTCTTCCAACGAAGCTATTTTTTCGTTTGAAACAGTCGGCAAGGGAGTTTGCAATGAAACGGCAAGCGAAGAAAGTTGAACGACTGAGCCAACCGTCAGCCGTTCGTCAGACAGCGTACCATTCCATTTTTTTAGCTTTCTAAGTTGAAGACCATATAACTGGCTGATTGACCATAAGTCGTCTCCTAGTTTCACTTTGTGTTGAAACTCAAAGCTTCTCATTTTCTTCTTATCCAAAAAGTAAAATTCGCCTGGTTCTAATGTCCGATCGATATTCATCTCGTTGAATTTTAAAAAGCGCGCAAGTGTAATTCCTGCCCGGCCACTAAGTGCCACCAATGATTCATCTTCCAACGCTTTGATCGCTCTCAGGCCGTTGATTAACTTTATTTCGGGTACAATTCGGCCTGACTTGGATGCTAAAGGTTTTGCCTTAGATGCTTTGTTAGACAACAAGATGTTAGTGGGGAACTCATCCGATACCTTTCCATTTGGCACGACTATCATATACGATTTATCGTCTGGGATTGATCTCCCCAGTGCCCATTTATTGTATTCTTTCAACACAGACTCTTCTAACGCCATTTCGCTGGCCACCTCGGAAATCGTTTTCCGGCCGCGCGAGTCGATAAAAACGGCCTTCACTTGTGGCTCTCCATGGACCTCATTTTCAAATGCAACTTTGTGGGCGATGAATTTTTTAATATACCAATAGGTATCGGCAGTTACTTCAAAGTGTCTCTTTCCGTTATGCTTGTCACCCACGGATCTTTTGACACCACCCGCCCCCATTTGATATGCTTGAAGCGCCATTATCCAATTGTCAAATTGTTGATTATTTTGTTTGAGGTACTTAGCTGCCCCGCGCGAAGCCGAGGCGATGTTCATGCGCTCATCTATTTGGCCGTCTACCCGCAAACCCACGCTGATAGCGGTAAAATCTTTAAACTGCCAAAATCCAACAGCGTTGGAAACCGAAACTGCGTCTGCGACCAATGAACTCTCTTGGAGAACCAAGTACTTCAGGTCATCGGGCACTTCTTCTTCTGCAAAAATTTTGGAAATGATAGGGAAATAAGTCTTTGCACGCTCAGCTTTTACATTAAAGTATTTGGGATGTCGAGTAAGTGCATCCACATCACGCTGAATCTCGCGCCTTGCCTCGTCACGGATAGTGAGCGTCAGGTTGGCGAAATGCATTTTATGGGGCACTTCAGGAGCTTGTGCGAGTGAGGCAGTAACTCCAAAAAAAATGAGTGCAACTGCAAAAAATCTCATATCAGCAAAGGTAGTAAAAACCAGATCAAACAAATGAGGGGATTGCTAATTTTTAGCTTTTTTAATGAGCATGATGCCATCTCGCAGTGGCAATAGCATGGTGGTTACACGTGGATCATCGGCTACTTTTCGGTTGAATTCTCTCACCGCTTTAGTGTCTTTGTCAATTTTGCTTTGCACAACCTTGCCGCTCCACAAAACATTGTCGGCCAAAATAAAGCCACCCAGTCTTACCTTTTCGAAAACCAGATCGTAGTACAAACTATAATTTTCTTTATCGGCATCGATAAAAACCAAGTCAAACTGATCAACTAAGGTGGGGATTAATTTTGCCGCATCACCTATCAAGTAGTCAACTCGATTCTCAAGACCAGCTTGGCTAAAATAACTTCGAACCCTAGTCTCCAACTCTTCGTTTACATCAATGGTAACAAGTTTTCCATTGGGCGCAAGACCCTCTGCCAAACAAATGGCCGAGTATCCGGTGTACGTGCCGATCTCCAAAACAACCTGAGGTTGGATCATGTGGCTGACCATTGACAAAAACCGTCCTTGCAAATGACCCGATACCATTCGGGGCATCAAGATTTCAGCATGGGTCTCTCGATTGATCTTCTTGAGCAAATCCGACTCCGGTGAGGTGTGCCCTAATGCATAGTCGTCAATTTCTTTTGGCAGAAAATCCATCTCCAATTTTTTACTTTGGCTCCATAATTAAGCAACTCAGGTCTCTTTCTCGAAACATTTCATTCGCAATTTCTTGAAGTTGCAGAGCCGTAGTCTTCTTTACGCGCTGTTGAATTTCCTCAAAAGAAATAATATGCCCTAAGTCGAGCAGATTACGAGCCATCATCATCATAAAACTAATGTTGCTTTCCTCGGCCATTGCCAAATGCCCCAAAATCTGCTCTTTACCAAACGCCAATTGCTTCACCCCGAGTGGCACATCGCGTAATTTTTTTAACTCTGCTTTTACTAACTCAATGCTTTTATTCATTTGTGAAGGCTCGGTGCCAAAAGAAATCATAAAAATGCCTGTGTCGGTAAACGGGACAAAATGCGAGCCGATGGAGTACACAAAACCGTACTTCTCTCGTAGCGCCAAATTCAAACGAGAATTCATTCCCGAACCGCCCAAAATACTTGTAAGGATATAAAAAGGACTCCGCTTTTGGTCTGAGAGTTTATAGGCTGCCCTGCCCATGGCGCATCTACCTTGCTTCACTTCTCTTTTCAAGATTCGTTCTTTGGCTTTATATCCAGTAAACTTTTTGCGTTTCTTTGCTGACGATACTGCGGGTATGTGGCTTAAGTATTTTTCTGCCAGCGCCACCACTTTTTCCATTGGCACATTTCCAACGGATGAAAAAACGATGCGCGAAGTGTCCAAATGCTCTTTGACGAACGACTTAAAGTTAGATCGCTTAAATGACTTTACGGATTTTTCATTTCCTAAAATATTCATGCCTAATGAATGGCCTGAAAAAATAAGGGAATCAAATTCGTCTTGCAAGGAATCTTCAGGATCATCATAGTACATGGACATTTCCTCCAATATCACATGCCTTTCCTTTTGTATCTGTTCTGACGGAAAGATGGAATCAAAAGTAATGTCCGATAAAAGTTCAACAGCTCGCTCAAAATACTCATCCCGTAAGGAGGCGTAGAACATGATTTTCTCTTTGTCGGTAAACGCATTTAGCTCTCCACCCAATGACTCCAATCGATTTAAGATGTGAAATGATTTTCTCTTTTTCGTTCCCTTAAAAGCCATGTGTTCCCAAAAATGGGCGATACCTTGATTTTCCAAATCTTCGTCTCGACTACCGATATCCAGCATTATTCCACAGTGAATAATCTTAGTGGAGGTAACTTGATTGTGAACCACCCGGATACCGTTTTTTAAAGTATGAATTTCGTATTTCCTCATATTGAGCGGTAAAGTTAGTAATTCAACCCATAGGAATTAGGAGATCCTAAACATCCGGGTGTACGACAATTTTGCATTTTGAGCTAAAGCCCTTTTGAACGGTTACCCAGTAAGCCCATGCTCAAGCACGGGCTTAATTAAGGTTCGAGGCTCATGGGCTTTATCCCTATAATGGCTTTACAAAAATGTCGTACATACAAACATCCCATCTGCGAACATACATGGTCACCATCGATCAAGGCGCTTTTGCGAAATTCTCTTTTACTTAAAATTGTTGCTCTATTTTTTGGTGTTGCAGTTGTAAAAAAAATCGGATGTAACCACAAAAAAAGTAAAACCTGTTTTTACAATTTCTTTCATCCAAGACCAACATCGATACGCATTGTCTTGTGTAGGAGATATGACCAAACTCCCACAGCGAGTATATTGGTTGGGTAAAGAAGGGAAAACCAA
>JBBSCN010000202.1:0-5489 GCA_038250265.1 Cytophagales bacterium
AACAAAATTCAGATCAAGGCAGATAGCGATGCCGAGGTGTTGTTGATGGAGGTACCGATGTACTAGTCCGCAGTCCATGGTGGGTAGTCTACCGGTGCTAACCAATGTGGGGAATACCAAAGTGGGCAAAATAATTTGAACCAATCCGTCATAGGAATGTTATTGTGTTTCAACCAAAACAATAGCATGCAAACTGTAGCATTTGAAACATCCACCGAGTTTGAATCACCCGTTTTAGATATTATCAAAAACCGGAAGAGCAGAAGGGCGTATGCCGGCAAGCCCATTGAACCGGAAAAAATAAAGTCACTTTTTGAAGCGGCCAAATGGGCACCTTCCAGCATGAACGACCAACCGTGGACGTACATCTACGCTACCAAAGATCAGCCAGAACTTTGGAACAAAATTTATGATGCGCTCAATGAGAGCAATCAACCATGGGCAAAGGAAGCGCCTCTGTTGATGGTGAGCTTGGCTCGAAAAAATTTTTCATTGAATGGAAAGCCAAATTCCTCTGCTAAATATGATTTGGGCAGTGCGAATGCATTTCTTACACTTCAAGCAACTGCTTTGGATTTAAACATTCATCAAATGGGCGGCTATCATCCTGAAAAGTTGATTGCCAATCTCAACATTCCTAGCGACTATGAGTTGGGCGTGATTATGGCAATCGGCTACCTGGGTGATGCAGAAATGTTGCCCGAGAATTTGAAGCAACGAGAGCTTGCTCCGCGCCAACGGCATGTACAGCGCGAGTTTGTCATGAACAAAATTTTTTAAAGTGGTAACGGCTATCATCGGCAAAGATCAATACAAAACCGAACTGATCACTTCCGGTCATTATCTTATTGCTGATGAGCCACACGAATTGAACGGCACAAATTTGGGGCCGGCTCCCGAAGAATTTCTGATGGTGTCGCTGGCGTCTTGCACAGCAATTACCCTTCGCATGTATGCGAACCGAAAAAATTGGCCGGTCGATAGAATCAAAGTGGAAGTGAACTTTAAAAAAATTGATAACAAGACTATTTTTAACAGCGAAATTTTGTTGGAAGGCTTGTTGGATGATGAGCAACGAAGTCGGCTTTTACAAATTGCCAACGCTTGCCCCGTGCACAAGACGTTGACAAGCCCGATGGAGATAAATACAAAATTGATTAATGGTTGATCGTTGTTAGTTAATCATCGGCCGCCATAAAACTAAGTACGAGCAAGGGTTTGTGTTACAATGTTTTGGGCGTGCCCCTCGCTTTGCCAGCACGCGCTCCATCACACTCGGGTCGCGCTATCCGCTTCTACTCCTCGTGGCGCGAGGCGCGCCACTGCGGGGTATCCGCTTCTATCGCTCACGCACTTGCCTGCAAATTAAACTGAGCCCACCTATGTTTTCTGCGTTTATACGCTAGAGCCTCGAAGTTTATGCAATTAGAAAAGATTAGAATAGCCATTAGCCGTAAAATTGATCACTTAGTATACTTGATGTCGTTGGGCTATTAGCTCAGCTGGCTTAGAGCACTACCTCGACAAGGTAGGGTTTAAGGGTTTGAATAACTCACCAAAAAAAGAAGAAAGTATCTTACCGCTAGCACGCAGTCCAATTAACGGAATCTTTAAAAATCTTCTGAGTTTATTGTACTCTCTTATTTTAACTTTGTGAGGTGGCATTTCCAACATAAAAATAAAAGTTCTTCCAAAATTTATTTTCTAAATTTCAGGTATGAAAAATAAGACCTTACGTATTGCCCTTTCAATTTTCGGGCTAATTGGAATCTTTTTTTTAGATTCATGCAAGGAGCCAGATGCTCAAAACAAAGGTACTTTTTCCGTAGATATTGGAGAAAGTGAAATTCCCTATATAGTCATTGAC
Organism: Cytophagales bacterium; assembly: GCA_038250265.1. GTDB lineage: Bacteria > Bacteroidota > Bacteroidia > Cytophagales > Cyclobacteriaceae > ELB16-189. The sequence goes on from JBBSCN010000202.1 coordinate 1,868, forward strand.
ACGCGTGGTGCGGGCATTCAGTTCGAGCCGAAAGTTTTCGCCTCATTGAAAATATATGAGAAAAAGGTGCTCTCTCAAGAGCAGGAAATTGGAATTGAATTTCGTGGTAAAACTTCCTATCGTGTGTCTAATAAAAAAGGATTTAACATTGAAGCTACTGATGGCAATGGAAACGATAAGGAAGTCTCCTTTTTTGGCCTGCCGGCAGAGGAAGATTGGCGATTGATTGGCCATGTAGTGAACCTAAAAGATCTTTTTATTTTTGACAGAACGCTCATGTACAATTATGTTGGCTACGAAATATCTCGGAGCATGGGAAAATATGCAAGTCGAGGTAAGTTTGTAGAGGTGGAGTTAAATGGTGAATACCTAGGAGTCTATGTGTTTACCGAGCGTTTAAAACGTGATGCTAATCGGATCAATATCAAATCCCTTAATAGTAGTGCTACAAATATTACTGGAGGTTATATTATCACGATCGATAAAGCATCAGTAGGTGACGCGGCAATAGGGAAGCCGTTATCTTATTTTGACAACAACTGGGATGATGACGCACGATACACAGCTCAGAATAGCTTCCGCAGTCGATATGATATCAACCGCAACGCCCTCACGTCCCCGGCTTTTGGGCCACCGTATCATCCAGAGAAGTACTTGGAGACTTATTTCCTATATGAATACCCGCGTAGCGATGAGATCACGCCTGCACAGAAAGCGTATATCGCAAATTATGTAGATCAATTTGAAACCGCATTGATCAATGACAACTTTACCAGTGGCACCCGCACTTATACCAACTTCATTGACCGTGGTAGCTTTGTCGATTTCTTTATCATCAATGAATTGTGCCGCAATGTAGATGCCTATCGGCTTAGTACTTATTTGCAAAAAGAACGCGATGGAAAATTGGCCATGGGACCTGTTTGGGATATGGATATCGCGTTTGATAATGGGGGTAGAACACCGCTCAACGATTGGGTTATCAATTACAATAGATATGTTTCCAATGATGCTTGGATGATGCCTTTTTGGTGGCCGCGTCTGTTGGAAGACCCTCAGTTCAAATCAGAGGTAAAGCAACGATGGACTACATTGCGCTCGGGTTCTTTGGCTACGATTAATCTTATGCAATTGGTAAATACAACAGCCGATTATTTGAAAAACAATGGTGCTGTTAAGCGTAATTATGCCAAGTGGGACAAAGGTATAGGCGTAAACTATGACCAGTCGGTAGACGATTTAAGAAAATTTTTAACGCAGCGTGCTGCTTGGATGGACGGTGTAATTTCTCAGTTCTGAAGTGAATTTATAATCAGTTGGCGAATAGTTCGATTACTCCTCCTAAGTCGTTTTCCGATCACCGCAATCATTAGAAACCTCGAAACTTTTTGTGCTCCCAAATTGAAACCCGGAATTTTGCGACTAACGCCCAAAAAAAAATTAGCCGTTAAACTGGTCACTTACTATATTTGATGTCTTAGGGATCTTAGCTCAGCTGGTTTAGAGCACTACCTCGACAAGGTAGGGGTCGAGGGTTCGAATCCCTCAGTTCCCACATTTTTGAAAACAGGAAATCGACTTTTATTGGATCCGTTTAACGGAATTTTTGCAAGTATCTAAAAAGACGAGTTTGCAAAGCCACGATGATCTTGAACTTTAGACGATCTTCGACAATTTAAAACTTTGACTAGGCAATCGAAACGTATCTCGCAAAAGACTGAGATAAAGATTGGCTAAATAGTTACTGCTTTTTTGTAATGTCGTAAATCATTAATGTAAAATCATCCTTTACCACCAAATCAGTATTGACCCAGAAGTAATGAGGGGCACACCTGTATTTGCTGATACCAGAGTGCCTATCAAAAATCTTTTCGATTACATTGAAGGGGCGGAAGATCTTACAGAATTTTTAGATGACTTTCCGTCTGTAACAAAGGAAATGGCCTCGTCGGTTTTAGAGATGGCAAAGAAGTCAATAACGTCAGAGAAAGTGCTACATGAAAATTTTGCTTGACGAAAGTTTACCACGCAAGCTTCGCTATGACTTTGACAAAGAGCACGAGGTTGCTACCGTTCGTGATATGGGCTGGCTTGGAAAGATGAATGGAGAATTGCTTAAACTTATGTCCATTAACAGATTTCATTTATTTGTAACTGTTGATCGCAATCTCCCTTATCAGCAGAATTTGGAGAGGCTTACATTAACGATGTGTGTGCTTTGTGCGGTAGACAACCGAAGGGAGACCTTAGAACTATTACCCCCAAAGATGTTCTCGCCACTGGAGCAAGGAAATCTGCAAAATGTGATTGAAATTTATTGAGGAGGCAGCTATTTCATTTGCTGAACTCAATAATGTGTTCGGAGAAGTATTCATTCGCCTCACTATCTTTCACAAACAACCTGGCTCGTTTGCCTAACCTTAAGCTGGTATTTTTGTTTTTAATGTCTTCTGGCGTATTCATCGGCTGTAGAGCTGGGTACCACAGCACCCTTCCTGGTTTTGTAAGCAACAATTGAGGCTTACTCCACTCAACGGCATTGTTCGCTTCTCCCAAATTTTTGTTTTTGTTAAATGAAATGTAAATGCTGCTGCCTTTCCATTTCGGCTCCTCCACTTTTCCCATCAACATCACCCACGCTTGCAAATAATAATTCCAACTCACCGAAGGCCCCCAGTGATATTGCCCCGCTTTGGAAGCTGCACCACCGCCTTCTTCTTTTAAAATTTGCAGCGAAGGAATGGGTGAACCGATAGCTGTGTAATCAGCAGTGAAACCTTTTCCATTCCACCGTTTCGCTTTCCCTTGCGGATTATCTAAATCTGAAATTTTTATGCGCGCCACGCTGATGCATTGTCCGCTTGCTTCTTTTTCTCCGCTATACGTTTCGTGGGCATACCGGACGGGATAACTATATTCACCATAGAATAAATACAAATAGTCGCCACTTGCTACTGCAGAAGGATCACCCACGCCTCCCGCAAAAGTCAGCGAAAGATTATCGGGTTTTAAAATCATATTGGGTTGAAGGTCTTCAATAAAAATGCCGCGGTTGTCCCAACTCTTGCCTCCATCCACAGATTTCATAATACCAATGCGGCAAACGGCTGCGGCCGATGTGGGGCCACGTAATCCTTCAGGCCAATTTTCATTTTTGTAACCTACTCCAGTAATCGAGTCAAAAGGAAGTGTTTGCGGATAATTTTCGTTGTGGTAGATTCCGTACAACGTTTTTCCACTTTTATCATTCGCATTCTGATACATTGTTTCAAACCACACCGCTCCGTGCAAACCTACATTGCCCGGGCGAACATTGACGGGCATTACCGGAGCAATAAATTTTTCCCGAGGTGTTAAAAAGACCTCATCGGCATTCAGGCCGTTGGCATATTTAAGATCTCGCGCATCTCCCCACACAGGGTCTTCACCATATTTGCCTGGAAAAATCCGAAGGGTATCGCCCACCCAGGCCTCGGCCATGTTGCAATCAACAAATGAATTGAAGACGAATTTTTCAGTTGGGACAAGATGGAAAGCTGGCGCGTGTTGTTTTCGCTGGCAAGCCGACAACAAAACCAGCGCAGGTATCCAGACTAGTGCTGACCATTTTGGGCCGAATTTA
>JBBSCN010000203.1:0-5480 GCA_038250265.1 Cytophagales bacterium
GGCACCGGCATTCAATGCTAGAACGGCATTCTTGCTGAGTGAACCAAAACTCATGGCTGAAACATTCAGCACACTCATATTATAAGATTGTTTGCAGTCTTTACCACCGAATTGAATGCGGGGGCTATGATCCATTTTATGAAAATCCTTGGGTGCAATGGAGTGAGTGATCCACTCATATCCTTCGGCATATACATTCAACTGTGTACCAAATGGCACGGTGTCCGTTTGTTTTTTCGAACGCTGATAAATAACGGATCTTTCATTTCGGTTGATGGGAGCCCCATCATTATCTGACTCAACAAAGTATTGTTGGATTTTTGGACGTAAGTCTTCAAACACATAGCGCAATCGTCCAAGAACGGGAAAGTTTCTTCTGATGGATTGTTTCGTTTGCACCATGTCTTCTATACCCATGTAGATCAGTGGCAAAACGATTGCAAAACCAAAAAGAACATCAATCCAAAAAAAAGACCAAACGATGAGTAATGCAGACGTTAAGATACTGGCGATAACAAATAATTTTCTCATAGAGACTGGGGTTGGTATTCAAATATAGTGGTAAATCTGAAATTTAGAAATGCAACAATTGAGTTAGGCAATACGCGCTTTTGCGACATCAGGTAGTTCGGTTTCGATTACGCTACCCTCATGGAAACCAGTCCTTTGTTTTTATGGATTTTTACTGCAAAATGTTGAAGCATGAAGGTATTCATTCTGCTCTCAGCCAATGTCAGCTGCTTTTCAGATTCATTTTCTTTTTCGATTGGCAAAAAAACGGTGACATCCAAAACGGCCTGAATAAAAATCTCCTCTCGGCAAAATCGATTGGCTGATTCTTTAAAAAACCGCATCCAATCTTCCGTATATTTTTCCAGATGACCGCGCCCGTCCCAAACAAATTCCAATTGACTATCGCCCCATTTGTATCGATAAACACCTGCTAAGTTTTTATAAAACGCCTCTAATGGCTGGAGGTGTAGAAGCTTGTAGTTGTGAATCTTTAAGCTAAACGCATCTTTGAGGCCGAGCGGATTTTGCTGTAGCTCATAGGCCTTTTTGACCTGATCAAATAAAAAGTAGAGAAGTTTATCCTGAGAATGAAGTTGCGCTTCTTTCAGTAAGTAATTTTTATCCAGCGGAAAAAACTTTTGCAGCACCGGGTAAGGGGTTGCACAAAGCTAATAAAAGTTCATGGATGTGAGCGGTAGTTCTGTTTACAGGGTCGAGAGCCTTGAAGTAGACGAATTCGGTAAAATTGGTATTCGGTAAGCTGTATTCGGTGGTTGGTAATCGGTCAAGTAATCTATTTGAAGGGTTTGCAGAAAGTTGAAGACTTTGCAATCATTGAACCTATCATTCTTCCGATTGAAAAGCAACGATTTAACAAATCGTCACCTTGCTGTTTGGTAAGATATCCACAATCCAAGGCAACTTCAATCCAGTGTTGCGTCTCAAGTTGTTCTCCATCGGCATCTGTCAATTTGCTAACGAAATGTTTTTCATATCTTCTTTTGCCCCAGCCCTCGGCTATTTGTGCGCCAACAGATCTTGAAGACCTTCTTACCTGATCAGTAAGTGAATACATCTCTTCTTTTGGAAATCGTTTTGAGATTTCAAAAATTTCTTTTGAAAGTTGCCTAGAGGATTTGTAAACCTCCAATTCCCGAAAACTCTCTACATAATCCATTTCAATTGAAACCTGTTTACCGAACACTGCTCACCGAATACCGTTTACCGAACACCGCTTACCGCTCACTGAATACTTCTCACTGAATACCGCTTACCTTTTTATTACTACTTATCAGTTACCTTTCCCACCATCACTCACCTCCCCACTTCTCCACTTAACAGCGGCCCGTAGAAAATAGCATTCATCACCATTTTGTTTGTTCCATACCAAAATGCACGGAAAGCTAAATTTTCGGTAAAGCCGATCACTCTTCCTTTACCTAACGTTGAGATACCAATGCACGAAGAATTTTTGAGTTTTGCGTAATTTGGTTTGGAAATGTATCCGCTCATCAACGGTGAATTGCCAAACGTGAGTGGATTGGAGTAAGCACCGGTTGCTTTTTGCATAAAAATATTATTCGGCTTGAAGAGCGCAATCTTGGAAGAAGTGTATCCATACAGCAACGGATTGGTCAAGTCTGCATCGGCTTCGAAAATAGCTCCGCTGGTTTCTTGGGCTCCGCGGTTTTCATCAATGTCTGCATACGGCTTTGGCTTCGCAGATTCTTTCTTGGCATCTTCTTCTTTTTTGGTTTCAAACTTTGCCAATCCTGCAGAGGTGAACCAATTGACAGCAGACTCAAATCCAATGACCAAGCCGCCAGCTTGTGTCCAAGTTTTCAGTTTCTCTTTGGCAGCTTCTGATATTGTGCTATAAGATCCCTCCGGGAAAATGATTGTATTGTAGCGGTTAATATTTGTTGAATTAAAAACATTTGTTGAGAGTAACGTGACCGGCATTTGAAAACGCGTATCCAGTAAGTGCCAAAGCTCCCCCGCATCGGTGGCTGATACATTGCCCTCTACCAACATAGCAATCTCTGGTTTTTTTAAACTGAGAAAAGACGGGCTGCCCAAGCTCACACCTTGATAGTCTAAGCCAGTGCTTATCGCATAAACATCTAAACCATCTTTTTCATTAATTTCTTTTAAGTAAACACTTAATTGTTCGGCCGAAATTTTCTCTTGGTTCTCTACTGAAATCAGGAGCGTGCCGCGATCGAACTTTTTCCCATCCGCATAAAATATTTCAGTAGCCGCTTTAACCCGGATATTTTTACTCAACAATCGATACGTTGCCCTGGGAACATAATACCCCGTTGGTTCTATCAGATAAGCGTACGCTCCTTTGCCCAGCATTTTACCAACCGGCATTTTTACCGTTGAGACTTTTTCACCCAAGGCCGGAGTAGATTTTGTCTCCTCGTAGTCAAGACCAAATGCCAGTGGCAACGTCCAGCTAGAGATGTCATAGAATAGGCTGTCTTTAAATTGCAATCTTTTTTCAAACATAGACTTGATCAACCTGTACTGTGGCTGGCCAAGTGGCACGTAATAGCTATTCTCTGATTGCTGAAAGAGATCAATGTTTTGACGTGCCACCATTTCCGCAAAGTGGAAGAGTTTCATTTTGTCTTTTGAGTTAATGGTAAACCCTTTCGTCAAATCCTTGGCCGCTTCCGCGGAAGCGGACTTATAAAAATCGCGTTGGTATTCAAGCAATTCCACACGCATTTCGTTCACTGCCTTCAATGTGCTGAGCGCGGTAGTAAATTGATTGCGGATGGTGAAGGGAAAACGCAAAATGCCATTTACACTTTCTTGTGCATGACCGCGCGAGCTGGCTTGTTCAAACAAAATGCCGATCGCGCCTTGCACATCTGGAAAAGTGGAACCCTTGCCGTAGTAAAAATCATCGTACCCTTCTTGGGTATAGTAGAGTGATCCAATTTCGTCCAATGCTTTGGCATGATAGGTTCCGATCTTCTTGGTCAGTTCCAAGTTTTTTTCGGGCGTTAGTGGGTGCATGCGCGAGGGAACTCCGGGCTGAAAGAAGAACGTGGTATTAGTGCCCATCTCATGATGATCGGTAAGTACGTTGGGTTTCCACGCATGAAATTTTTTCAAGCGTGCTTGGGACTCCGGCTGTTGCGCCACCAACCAATCGCGATTGAGGTCAAACCAATAATGATTAAATCTTCCGCCCGGCCAGGCTTCGTTGTGTTCGATGTCGTTCGGGTCTGCATTGGGCAATTTGCTTTTGCGGGCGTTTACCCAGCCTGAAAAGCGCTGCAGGCCATCCGGGTTGAAACTTGGATCGAATAAAATAATCGTGTTGTCTAAATACTTTTCAATTTCTGCACCTACGGCAGCGGCTAAATAGTAGGCAGTTATGAGCGCAGCATTTGCTCCGCTGGCTTCGTTGCCGTGTATGCTATGCCCCATGTAAAATATGGCAGGCATCCCTTTTACGTCAAGGGTCGAAGACTTAGCAGGATCGCTTAATAGTACATGTTGGCTTCTAATCGACTCAATGTTCTGATGGTTTTTTGGCGAGGTGATCGTCATTAATAAGATCGGTCGCACTTCGTGTGTGTAGCCGGTAACTTCCAGCGAGATTCGATCGGAGGCTTTGTCCAATGCCATCATGTAATTGACTAGCCGATCGTGGGTAATGTGCCATTCGCCTACCTCGTGGCCAATGACCGATTTGGGAGTGGCGACAGCCGGATCAAACTTGATGTTGGCAGGCAAAAAGTAGTTTAGTTCAACCTGTGCGCTCGCGATGTAAGAAATCGTTAGACAGGCCAAAATCAGGAGTAGTTTTTTCATTTGAAGTAATGCTTTAATCTAATTACGCAATAATCGCAATTTCTTTGTTTCCGCAATCGATTAAGGGATAAACGGCAATTCAATGTTACCAAATTGTTACCAAAATCGGTTAATTATTTAAAACATACATCGTACAGAGTTAACTCGAAAAGAATACTTTTGCCCCCGATTAAAACCAAAAAACTATGAGAAAAAATTTACTGTTAACCTTTGGGCTTGTGTTATCGGCAACGATCAGCATCATGGCTCAAGGCATTACATCTGCTAGTATCAGCGGTGTTGTTAGTTCTTCGGGCACAGTCAATGCAGAACGAAAAGTAGCCGCTGCTGAAACACTTCCCGGAGCTAACGTAGTGGCAACCCACGTACCTTCGGGTAGCAAGTATGGCGCTTCTACCAGAGCAGATGGGCGATTTACCTTAAACGGTTTGCGTGTAGGCGGTCCTTATACCGTTACGGCCTCTTTTGTTGGCTACAAAGATCAATCTAAGGATAATATCTATTTGGAATTAGGTCAAACACTGGTAGTAGATCTAAGGCTTTCTGATGAATCGACAGAATTGCAGGCAGTAGTTGTATCGGGTGTGCAAGACCCTACACTGAACTCAGAAAAAATAGGGGCCTCAACCAATTTTGGTGTAAATCAAATTCAACGATTGCCTTCGATTGGCCGGGATTTTCAAGATTTTACACGTTTGACTCCGCAAGCTGGTGGGGGATTTAGTTTTGGGGGACGTAGCCAATTATATAACAACTTAACCATCGATGGAGCAACCGCTAACAATGTCTTCGGTTTAAGTCCAATTCCTGCGGGGCAATCCAACACATCACCTTTTAGCATTGATGCTATCCAAGAGGTGACTGTTCAGTTGTCTCCTTATGATTTGCGTCAAGGAAACTTTACTGGTGCAGGTATCAGCGCGGTCACAAGAAGTGGTGACAATGATTTGTCTGGTTCTGCCTATTACTTTTTCAGAAATCAGAACTTTACAGGTTCTAAAATTGCAGGTGTCGAAGCCCCGTTAGCTAGTTTCGATTTTAAAAATTTCGGTTTTCGTTTAGGGGGCCCGATCATTAAAAATAAGTTGTTCTTTTTCGTAAATGCAGAGTTTGAGACCCGTACCGATCCTGCA
>JBBSCN010000204.1:0-5452 GCA_038250265.1 Cytophagales bacterium
TACCAGCCCTGAGCTTAAATATGCGACTGGCCTGGCTTTTTATCCACTACCGCAGGGACTTCCGTTGAAATAATGTAATCAAGGGTGTTTAGGATTTGTAATCACGAAGGAAGATGAATTGGATTTTAAGATCCTGTTTAGTTAGGTTCCATACTTTAAATATCTAACGGGTAGGTTACATCGGTTTAGCAATAGTTGCTGCACGCCACACTTGATCGTCATATAGCCGTGGAAAAGGAATTAAGGTTGTTTTGGAAAGAAAGGGCTTGATTTGTTGGGCTATGTTAAATCCGGCTCCTGTAAAAATCCGATCCGCCAATGGAAACCAGTCCATGGCTGGAAAATAAGAAAAGCAAATTCCGTTTCTAACCTCAATTGTCTGATCGCTAAGCACTACAAAAAATGGAAAAATGTTTTGCAGCACTGCAACTTCTTCTGCGTAGTGCAACAAGGATTCAACTTCTTCCTTTTTAAAAGTGTGTACCACAATCCAAATAGGCTTTTGTTTTGGAATTAAGTCGGAAGGTATTCGACTTATATCAGGTAGAGGATAATTCAGATCGAGCTGGATTAATTCATGCGTCCGACTTGTTATAAATTGTCTATGCTCTTCCTCCAACGGTTCAATTTGATAAATAGTTGAAAACCTAAATTTCTCTTTAGCAACGCGTTTGTATTTTCCCCAAATCAGTCGCCTTGCTATGTAGTGAACCTTTACAGATTCAATTTTTTCAACAGATAACTCTCCTAACAATCCAAAAGGAAAAGTGTCGATGTATAAATCGGACACCAGGAGCTTTGGAAATTTTAGTTGAAAAAATTGTTCGATTTCTGCTGAATAGGTTTCAGGGGAAAGGAATAAAATGTTTTTGGAATCGAAAAGGTTATAGGCAAGTTGGTTGGTTGTCAGAATCTTAAAGTCTTCAATCTTGAATTGGTTTATGAATATGGAGACGCGGTATAAATGACCGAAGCCTCCCCCCATCGTATAAAACAATTTCATTTTCCTTTAGCCCGAAGCTCTGCCATTAGAATATATTTTTCAAACTCCTTGAGTTCTTTTATTAAAAGAATGGCAGGTGCCAACGAACCCTCGCATCCCTGCACGGTTAAGTTATCGACCACTATGCTAGCGGCATTTTCGTTTGTTCGCAATTCTGATATAAGGGATTCGTTTCGTTCCAGTTTTATTTTGCCTTCCCTGAGTTTGATCTCGTAGGCGCCAGACATTTCTTCGTTGTTTGCCAGCTTTATCTTATCATCATATAATTTTACTTTCCAAAGCATCTGCTCGTTGTGGTCGCGTAGTTTAAATCCGTCATCAGAAAACTTTACCGCATACTCCATTTCGTTTGAAGATGCATAGTATTTGCGCTTTTCTTTTTTGAACACACCGGTAAGCGTTTTGTTGTTTGACGACACGTTTATGCTTTCAGAAATAGTGACCTGAGCTAAGGTCTCTCCAAAAGAATCCTTTACCTGAAAGGATCTATTGTTGTTACCTGATGGGGTGCATTTGCACACTATAAGAATGACCAGTACTATCCAGGAGTTTTTTAAGTAGTTTTTCATATTGTTGGGTTTCTTGTTTACTAGTGAAATTATTCGAAATTTTTGCTTGTAGTTTCTCGCCCATAAGGTTTTGCTCGGCTTTGGTACACGCAATGAAATGCTGAAGTGCTGCAACACACGATTTTAAATCCCCCGGTTCAAATAGCAATCCATCAACCTCATTTTCAATTACATCTTTCATGCCTCCTACGTTGGAGGCTAACACCGGAATGGATAGCGCCCCCGCTTCCAACAGCACATTAGGCATTCCATCATAATAGGAAGGTATCGCAACACCATCACAACATACATAGTAAGGCATCAACTCATACCGATCCATAAAGGAAAAATGTGAATAGGCTATTTCTGAAACCTGTAGAGTCTGAATGGTTTCTTCTGCAATTTCCCCGATGAGCAACAAATGGATTTGTTGATGGTTTGCAATACCCGCAACAGCATGGATAAAAAAATCGAGACCCTTCTTTGCTTTTAATTGACCGAAAATTCCGAGTACCAATTTTTCTGAAGCATTTTCAGATTTCCATTTTGCAGCAAAATCAAGTTCGCTTTTGCTGGATTGCCATCCTGTTAAATCTATACCGTTAGGAATGTATTCAACATCTTTTTTATTAAAATATTTTTCTACTTTTTGCTTCTTATCTGTTGTTACGGAACAGATGGCAGTTGATCCATCAAACAAGTCTCTCAACAAATCGCGCTTTCGCGGAGTAAAAATGGATGTGTCGAAATCATTGCCACGAATCATTGACAGTAAGGGTGCCGCCAACCATTTGGCAAATACAGGTGCTGCCAATACTGATAAGTATCCGCCAAAGCATACAAGCACTGAAATTTGTTTGTTTTGGAGATAGTTCCAGGCAAGGTTTAAGGTATGCGATTCACTTTCCTTAAACGGGATACTTGTATAGGTTCCGTTTAGTTGTTGTATAGTTTGAAAGGGAACACCTCTTTCAATAAAATGGATAATATCAATAACGAATCCTTCCTTTCTGAGCCCGTCAATAATGCGATCACATGATTGTGCCATGCCGCCCCGTTGGGGAGGATAGTTTTCGGTGAGCCATAAAATGCGGTAAGTGTTCATTAGCTTTCAAAAATGTTCAAGTTATTTTCTTCATCAATAACGAGTGGAACATCATCCCTGAAATCGGTACTCCTGTAGTCATTGTCGTGGAAATAGTTACTTGCCCAAAAGGCTGCCGGAATAGATGACTCAGTATCAGTTGTGAGGCCTTCACCATTTTTATCGACTGGCTTAGGAGAAACATTTCTGGCTTCATTCGGGGTTTCAGTAGTTGGTGTTACGGTTATATCTTCAACCTGCATGTAGATATGCTTTATGCCTGTTTGAAAATCATTCAGCTTTAATATCCCATAATTCATTTCTTTTACTTTCCCCTTTAGTTTGTAAACAAGCGCTTCATTGGTTTCTTCTAATGTTAAATTATGGAGGGGTTTCAATTGCTTTGATCGATAGGTTTTTTTAGGTAGCGATAGGCGTATAAAATAATGATGAGTAGTCTTGGTTTTTGATTTGGATTTTCCATTAGCATTTCTGTAACTGAATTTTTTAATTTCATCCGCTATGATGGTTTCCAAATAGGTGCCGTCCTTGAATGTGATCTTTCCAACAATGTATTTTGGTGAGTATATCTCTAAGTTTCGCCCGTTTACTTTTGAAGAAGTGGGTTTGTTATATTTGAAAGCATCTCTAAAGTCAACAGCAGCAGAGAGTTTTGCTTCAGGGCCGGCAAAGTCTTCCATCATTCTTAGAAAGGGCATAAAAAATAAGCGTAAGTAATTATTTAAGTCTCTGCTTTTCAACGTTGATTGCCGCATAATCAACCAAGCAGTAATACCAGCTGAAATGGCAGGTATTGCAATGACCCAAGGAATTTTAAATTCCAAGTAGACAAGCGTGGAACCGATGGTTGCAAGCACGCCTAAGGCAATGAACCACCCTGACCCACTGGCCATTTTATCCCGATAGGCATCGTAGGCACTGGCACGTGATAAAAAGGCAATCCAGTTTTTTACGCTCATTGTGGTGCTCATCGTTTTATCATCGATAAAACGTTTTTCATGAAGGGTAAGGGATCGATAGAATTTTTTTGGGTCAGCCATATTGATAAGCTTTATTAAATTCAGAGAATTGTTTAGCGGGCAAAGTAAGATAACATGCCTTTAAGTTTTGTTGGATCGATGACCAGGTATAAGATTCAGCAATGGATTGGCGTGCTTTTTCTCCAAGGTGTTGACGTTGCTCGGGATAGTCCAGCAGTAGGCGCACGGCCCTGGCAATTTCGGCTGGCCTACCGGGTCTTACTAATACTCCGTTTACATTATGGGAGATAATTTCTCTTACAACGGGGAGATCGGAAGCCACAACAGGTACACCACAAGCCATGCTTTCAAATATTTTCAAGGGCGAACAGCCTTGTTCAATATTTCTGCTACACTCAGTCAAAGGTGCTACTGAAAGTAATGCGTGTTGAATAATTTTTTGTAGTGCTGTTTTAGATAATTGATACTTCCAGATAACCTGATCGGCAATACCGAGTTTCTCTGCGAATTTTTTATATGGTTTCGATTTGTGCTCTGTATGCGAGCAGCAGACCACCAATCGCAGGTCGTCTTTATCGCGTAAATATTTCATTGCGCGGAACAAGACATCTACACCTTGCCAGGGTTGCAAGGCACCAACATAAACGATATACTTTTCTGTCAGTGGCGGGGAAGTTACTTTTTGCACAAGCGTGGCACCATTTGGAATCACTTCTATTTTATCGGATATAATCCCGCGCCTGACAATTGCATTTCGAATGGTGTAGGAGGGCGTGATCACTTGTTTTGCCTGAAAGAGGCAATGGTTTTCTAATGCCTCCAGTTTTTTTAGGATGGCTGGGGTGAGTTGAGAAAACCGCATCGGCATTTCGATGGATGGAAAACTATTGACTTCATAAAGGGGAAGGATATGAGGATGATTTAGAATGGCCATGCCTCCCCAGACGTCTCTGAAATGACCAATTTCCAAATGGTATTGTTGTGCCAACTGCTCGTCTGCCCACTCGGAAAAAGTCTGTGCCCTTTTTAACAGATTGGGTTCCAATGATTCAAAACAAGATTGGTAAATTGTTGGTGTTCGAATCTCCTCACCTTCCCCTTTCAAGGTGAGTAAAAGAGTTGGTCCATAACACTCCGCAAGTGTTGTGGTCATGTGATGTATATGAGTAGAAGCACCTTTATACGAAGGATGTGAATCGAACGCTATGTATACCGAACGAAACGCAAGGGTAGGGGCACCGGATGCACTTTTAGAATCCACCATTGAATATTCTATTTTCTCGTCCCTTAAATTAAGGAATTATTTAGAAGTATTTTTTATATGTTATCATACTTTATCAATGAACAGCGCGAAAAGATAGCTTTGAAAAAATTTTCTCTTTTCAGATTTATATTTTATAAGAAAGATGAATTGGATTTTAAAATCCTGTTTATCCTCATTCGACTGTTGAACCACTTCTTATTCTGAAATTAATCTCGATCATTTCGAATCCGATACTCTTTTCGTAAACAGCAACATTTTTATTGCGGGCCACCATGTCATAAGAATCTCTGCTACAAGCAACGGCACAAAAGAGAAAAAGTACTCATTCACAACTCTTCTAAAAATAGGATCATCAATCTGACCAAATAAAAAGGTAAGCGGAAAGATGTCATCAATGCGCACGGCAACAAACGACAGCACACATACGTAACTCCGAACCATAAACTGGCGATGCGCTTTAATGTTTTTTGCTTTGATGGCTTTCCATGCAAACCAAGTAGAAAGTAAAACCAATACACTGAGTATAAAAAGGGACACCCGACAAGGGAGGCA
>JBBSCN010000205.1:0-5449 GCA_038250265.1 Cytophagales bacterium
AAGAATTAATGGCCGATGTATTTGTGTACGATAAGGACCTCGACAATATTTCTGAGGGGCAGGATGTAGAGATCGATTTTGTTACGCATTCGTATCCCTCCATTATCGGAACCATCGCACACATTTCGCGGGCGATAGACCCACAGACAAAAGCTGTTACGGTCCATGTCAAATTTTCGGCACCTGCAGGTAAAATGATCCTGCCCGAAATGAGCGTGCGCTGCGTGGTAGTAAAACGTGAAAGTTTAATACCGCAGTTAACGGTTCCTCATTCGGCCATATTAAACGAAGAAGATCACTCTTTTATTTATTTGACATTTGACAGCGAAAAGAAGGGTGACGTTAATACGCTACACAAATACAGAGTAACGGTGGGTAACCAAAATGAAAAAGTCGCTCAAGTTAAATTTTCAAATCAGCCAGCGGGCGATTTTAAACTGGTTTCTAAAAACGTAGCGATTATCGAAAACGAGCGTAAGAAAAGATCAGGAGCTGTTCTTGAGTAGCGATTTTCCTATCGCGTGTCCTCTCACGGCATAGAACAAGATATAAGCATAGCAAGGGGCAACAATCCAAAAGAATGCGCTCGGAGGACCCAGCGCGGGAACAATACGAGCATACACTTGAGGCAGAATCGCACCGCCAGCTATGCCCATTATCAATAGCGCTGAACCAAACTTCGTGAATTTACCGAGCCCTTCGATGGCAAGAGGAAAAATGGCCGGCCACATTAGTGCGTTGGCGAAGCCAAGTAGTGCAATAAAAACAATGGAAGTATAGCCCGTGCTGAAGTAGACACCTACACTTAACAGAATTCCGGCTACTGCCGATAGCGCCAATGCATTTTGTTGTTTAATGTATTTGGGAATTGCAATAATTCCTAAAATGTAACCTACCACCATCGACCATAGTGTATAGGAAGTAAAAATCTTGGTTTCATCTAAGCCAATGCCAATTGCTTTCCCGTACGTGCCAATCACATCACCCGCCATTACTTCTACGCCCACATACAAAAACAAACAAAGCATGCCCAGCATCAGATAGGGAAATTGAAATACGCTTGTTCGTGTAGATTCATTTTCTTTTCCGCTGACACCATCCGTTTCAATTTCCGGCAAGGGTGAAAAACGGATCATCATCGCAAGAACGATCAACACTGCGGTCATAATTCCGTAGGGCATGATCACGCGATGAGAGAGTTCTTGCAGCAGAATTGCTTTGGTCTCGGCATCGCTGGTAGCACTCACCTGCATTTCAATTTGCTCTGCACCCTTCAGCACAATCGCGCCTAGCATTAATGGACTCAAAGCCCCCGCAATTTTATTACAAATACCCATGATGCTGATTCGCTGCGCAGCACTTTCTATCGGACCGATGACGGAGATGTACGGATTAGCTGCAGTTTGTAAAAGGGCTAGTCCCATTCCTTGTATAAATAATCCCGTAAGGAAAAGCGGAAAGCTTCTTTGCAATGCCGCAGGGATAAACAGCAACGCTCCCAGCGCCATCACGGCTAGCCCCCACGACATTCCATTTTTAAAACCCGTTTTATTTAAGATGAAAGAAGAAGGGATCGCCAAGAAGAAATAGGCCATGTAAAAGGCAAATGTTACCAATAGCGCTTCGGCATCAGTCTTTAGATCACATGCCAATTTCAAAAAAGGGATGAGCGTGCCGTTGAGCCACGTAACAAAGCCAAAAATAAAATACAAAACACCGATGATGGCGATGGATAAAACGTAATTCTTATTTGAGCTCATGGTCTGAAAGTGTGGTGGTAAAGCTTTATTTTTGAAGTTAAGATGGCAATTTATTTTTAGTTTCGATGTGTTAAAGTAGTGTTTATGGCAGCAAAAGGAAAAAAGAGTTTACTGGTAATGGCCGCGGGCATGGGCAGCCGCTATGGCGGGATCAAACAGATTGACGGTTTTGGCCCCAATGGCGAAACCATCATGGACTACTCTTTATTTGACGCCATCCGTGCCGGATTTGATAAGGTGGTTTTTATCGTACGCGATGAAATCAAAGAAACCGTTCAAGAAATTTTTCTCCCTAAGCTAAAGGGTAAGGCCGAAGTATATTTTGAAGTACAGTCCCTAAATCGGTTTGTCCCTGCCAATTATGGAACAGTAGATCGCAAAAAGCCTTGGGGGACCACACATGCCATGCTGTGTGGAAAGGATGTGATCAACGAGCCCTTTGCGGTTATAAATGCCGATGATTTTTATGGCAAAGAAGCCTTCGAATCGTTGGCTACTTTTTTTGACACGGCCGCGCCCGATCACCATGCGATGGTGGGTTATACCTTGAAAAACGTATTATCCGATCATGGAAGTGTATCGCGCGGAGTAGCCGAGGAGAGAGATGCACAAGGGTTTTTAAAGAGTTTGAGTGAGTTAACGAAAATCGTAAAGGAACACGGAAAGATCATTTCAAAAGAAGAGACCGGAGATCGCGAACTAAATCCTCTTTTACCCGTCTCTATGAATTGTTGGGGCTTTCAGCCGGGTGCATTTGCTGTGGCCGAAAAAATGTTCCACGAGTTTGCTTTAAAGAATAAGCAAAACACTTCGGCAGAATTTTACATCGCATTACTTACCAACGAAATCATCAAACAAAACCTGGGGAAAGTTCATATTTTAGGTGGCGGCAAAACTTGGTTTGGCGTTACTTACAAAGAAGATAAAGAAGAAGTTTCCGGTAAAATCAAAGAGCTGGTGAACCAAGGAATTTACCCTTCCGAGTTGTGGTAAGTGGTGATCGGTAATTGGTATTCAAAATTGGTAAGCAACTTTTAATTATTCTGTATTCTAACTTTGGTAAAAGGTAATCGGTGTACGGCATTGGGTTGCCAACTTCTATATTCTGTATTTTAAATTCTAACTTCTATTTATTGCATGGAAAAAACAGAAATGATCTTTGGCACGCGTGCCGTGATGGAAGCCATTAAAGCAGGGCGCGAGATTGAAAAAATTTATATTCAAGCTGGGCTGGCCAATGATCTGATAAAAGAATTGATTAATACCGCCAACACATATAAAGCCCCTTACTCTTTTATTCCGCAACAAAAGCTGAATAAGCTTTCTAATAAAAATCACCAAGGGGTAATTTGCATAATTTCGGCTGTTCAGTACGCTTCGCTAGAGAACATCATCGACAAATGTTACAGCGAAGGGCGCGAGCCATTTTTCCTTTTGTTGGATCGCGTAACAGACGTGCGGAATTTTGGTGCCATGGCACGCACAGCTGAATGCGCCAAGGTAGATGCCATTATCATTGCCGACAAAGGCAATGCGCCTATCACAGGCGATGCTATGAAAACTTCTGCGGGAGCGCTAAGCATTCTGCCCGTATGCCGAGTGAAGGACATGAAAAAGACTTTTCAACTTTTAAAAGACAACGGAATTCATATTGTAGCCTGCACTGAAAAGGCGAAAGAGACGTTGTATCAAATTGATCTAAATCGACCCATTGCAATTATTCTTGGCTCAGAGGAAGATGGCATCTCGCCCTCGATGCTTAAGGATGCTGATCACTTAGCGAAAATTCCCTTGATGGGCAGTATTGAATCGCTCAACGTGTCGGTAGCGGCTGGGATTGCTATTTACGAAACCATCCGCCAACGAAATTATAAATAATCGTTGCCGTTCGGTTTGCTCTTCAAGTCGTTTATAAATCTTCGGAACAGGTCTTCTTTATCTTTTTCACAAACAATCACCACATTGCCAAAGGCGCCTATCAAGTAACCGTTTAGTCCTTGAGCAACTACTAATTTGTCTTTGTCGCCTTTGATGATGGAATTGCGTGTGTCGTAGGTGAGCGCCTCTACGCCAATTACGTTGTTATTGGCGTCTTTTGGTGAATACTCATAAAGCGATCCCCACGATCCAAGATCCGACCACGCAAACGTGCTCAGCCAAACATATACGTTGTCGGCTTTTTCCATGATCGCGTAGTCAATGGAAATATTCTTGGTTTGCGCGTACGCTTCTTGGATGGCTATTTTTTCCTCGTCCGTTGAAATTCTGGGGGAAGCTTCTTCAAATATCTCAGACATCTCTGGCAGATATTTAGCAAAGGAGTGAAGAATTGCTTGCACACCCCAAATGAAAATACCCGCATTCCATACAAAATCACCGCTTTCTAGAAATTTATTGGCTAGCGCCAACTCTGGTTTCTCGGTAAATGTCTTTACTTTTTTAAGTACACTCTTGTTTTCGATATATTGAATGTATCCATACCCAGTTTCTGGTCTTGTCGGCTTTATTCCAAGGGTAATCAACTTATCCTGGTTTTTGGCCTGATCGGCAGACTTGACAATCGTATCCTGAAAATCACTTTCGTTCAAAATCAGGTGATCAGTCGGGCTTACTACGATCACCGCTGCAGGGTTGATCTTGGCTATTTTATGACTGGCATAAAGAATACAAGGCGCGGTGTTTTTGCGCATTGGCTCCGCTAATATTTGGGAATCTGACAGCGCAGGCAATTGTTCTTTTGTCAGGCTTTTGTGTTCCTCGTGTGTCACGACAAAGATGTTTTCGGGAGGGCAAAGGGGCAAAAACCGCTCGTAGGTCGATTGGATCATCGTTTTGCCGGTTCCAATTACATCCAGAAACTGCTTTGGCTTGCCATTCCGGCTATACGGCCAAAAACGAGTGCCCACGCCACCGGCCATCAACACAACAAAGAGATTTTTATTCATTCCAACAGATTGTTACAGACATTCTAAACCGCTAAAATAGCGAACTGGTTTATAAAGTGTGATTTTTTTAATTGTTGCAATCGTTGCCATTGGCAATATGCCACTCAAGCTAAAATTATGGGTTACTGGGGCAGAAACTAAATTCGGAATTGTTCGTTCACAACTAATTCCGCAATAATCATTTATATCCTACATCCTTTGCTTCTTGTCGGATTTTTTTTATTATCTTCAATTCCTTAAAAAAACGAATCAGAATTTTATTAATAGTACTATGGTAGTGGCAGAAGAGAAAGACGAGCTGAAGGCAAAACTCAAGGAAATATTTGGTTACTCTAGTTTCAGGGGAAACCAAGAGGTAGTAATTCGCAACATCCTTACGGGAAAAAATACATTTGTGATCATGCCCACCGGAGCGGGTAAGTCGTTGTGCTATCAGCTTCCTGCGATGATGTATGACGGGCTGGCAATAGTGATCTCGCCATTGATTGCGCTGATGAAAAATCAGGTGGATCAGATGAATGCGTATGGCGTCAATGCGCGGTTTCTAAACTCTACTTTAAGCAAAGGCGAAATTACCAAGTTGAAAAAGGATTGTGTGGCTGGATTAGTAAAGTTACTTTATGTCGCTCCGGAGTCGCTGAATAAAGATGAGAATATTGAATTCTTAAAGAAAGTGCAGGTTTCATTTGTCGCTATTGATGAAGCCCATTGTATCTCAGAATGGGGACATGATTTCCGGCCGGA
>JBBSCN010000206.1:0-5430 GCA_038250265.1 Cytophagales bacterium
CCTTTCCCTTCTCCAAAAGAGAAGGGTTAGCGCAGTTTCTAGAGATGCCCATAAATCAATGTTGAAAGTCTAAAGTTGAAAGTCTGGATTTTAAAGTTAGACCACTCAAAACTTTCAACTTTCAACTCATTGTTACTTATATTTATTATAAAGCATCTCTAAAAACCTTTGTTTTCTTCACCTCAACCCTTTCCCTTCTCCAAAAGAGAAGGGTGAGCGGAGTTTCTAGAGATGCCCATAATTCAATATTGAAAGTCTAAAGTTGAAAGTCTGGATTTTAAAGTTAGACCACTCAAAACTTTCAACTATTCACTTACAACTTACAACTATTTTCCCAGCGGCTCGTAATTCTTAAAAGGCGAAATGCTCACTTTCTCCATCGCACTACGGTAGTCCGGCCAAGTTTTTTCGTAGAACTTATTTACTCGCTCCAATACTTTGCTAAACTGCTCCTCGGCTTGCTTGAACACCCGCTGATCGGTAGCACTGATAGGGTCTTTGGATGAGCTGATAAAAAACTGAGCTGTCCCGATATACGACATCGGGGTGGGATCGGGCTGACGAACAATGCCTTGGCGCTTGTCTTCCTTACCCACGATAAAGTCGATGATCGCATTAAGGGAATCTTTCACCACCTTAATTTTATCAGAGGCATCTTTTAAATCTGTTCGTTTCGAATCTTTTATTTTCTTTTCATACTCCTCCGCTATTTCCTTTGATTCGCGCAAGCGATCCATGGCTTGTGAACCAAGTGCTGTCAGCTTTTGCAAATCTTTGATCATCGTGTAGCGTGATTGAATAACCTGATCAGCATTTGGATATCTAGGATCTGACTTTACGTTGATCATGGCCGAGTCTTTCTTATCGCCATAGCTCATTCTAAGCTTGTAACTGCCGGGAAGCACTTGTGTTCCGCCCGGTTCTGCTGCTCCCGCCTTCGATTTTTCACGCGAAGGCTGACGAACTCCTTTTTCATTCAACGCCCATGTTGTTCGATTCAATCCGTTGTCCTCAGGAGCTTTTTGTTTGATCGTGCGGATCTTCTCCCCTTTCAGGTTGAAGACTTCAAGAGTAATCGAATCGTATTTTGTTTTAGCCTTGTCGTCTTTTGTTTCTTCTTTTTTTACATCGGCTGGCTTCGTTTCCTTTTTTGCTTCTGGCTTCTTCGCATCCGACTTCTTCTCTTCAGGTTTTCCTGCCTTGCCGGCAGGCAGGTTGACTTCCTTTTTCTCCTCCGGTTTATTGATAACATAAGAAATCATCGCCCCTGTGGGTCGGTTTTCTCCTTGGAACATCGCATTGCCGGGAAACAAAATCCCTAACGGATCTTGTGTTACCACTTGATATGCATCTGGCGGATCAAACAAATGCAACGTCTTATTCAGAACTGATGATCCTTCTTTCACCATTTCTCGAAGTGGACGAATGTCATCCAACACATACAAGGCGCGACCAAAAGTACCAATCGCCAAATCATGTTCGCGTGGATGAACAACCAAGTCCATCGTAGGCACCCCGGCAGGATAGCCCGCAGTCCAGCGAGTGTAAGTCTTTCCTTCGTCCAATGATACCCACAAACCGTTTTCTGTGCCCAAGAAAATTAATTTGGGTTCAACAATATCTTGTGCAACGGCTAGTGTGTAGTTGTTCTCACCCACTTGCGCAGCAGTCGCTAAACTCTCCCATGTTTGGCCATAGTCTTTCGAGCGGAACAGATACGGCTTAAAATCAAACTGGCGATAGTTGTTTACCACCACAAAAACTTCTGCTGCATTATACATTGAGGCCTGCACCTGAGGAATCCATGCGCCCTTTGGCATTCCTGCTATTTTTGCAGTAAGATTTGTCCACGATTTGCCGCCATCTCGTGTAAGCTGCAATTGGCCGTCATCCGTTCCTACCCAAATTACATTTTTGTCTTTTGTGCTTGGCGCGATGGCTAGGATGGTGCAATGGTTTTCCGCACCCGTGGCATCCATTGTCAAACCTCCACTCTCGTGCTGTTTTTGTTTTTCAGGATCATTCGTTGACAAATCTCCCGAAATAATTTCCCATGTGGTTCCTTTATCCGTAGACTTATGGACAAACTGGCTTCCATAATAAATAGTTGACTTATCAAACGGATCCAGTGCCAATGCCGCATTCCAATTGAAGCGGAGTTTAAACTTCGCATCGGGATGTGTAGGGCGAATGATTTTTGTGTGTCCGGTTTTGCGATCGTAGCGACCTAAAAAACCTCCTTGTGACATCGCATATCCAAACCGATTATCTTCCGGATCGGCTTGCACATCAAAGCCATCACCAAACATCACGGGCTGCCAGTAGGCATTTTGAATGCCCCCATCACGCCACGTATAGGCAGGCCCAGCCCATGAACCGTTGTCTTGCAAGCCGCCATATACGTTATATGGCTGATCCATATCCACACCAATATGATAGAACTGGCCTACCGGAATATTTTCTACAAAACGCCAGGTCTTTCCATAGTCATGGGTGATGTTTAGCCCGCCATCATTTCCATCAATCATAAAGGAAGGATCTTCAGGTGAAATCCACCACGCATGATGATCGGGATGAACCCCCGAATAAGGAAGTAATTTTTGAAACGACTTTCCTCCGTCTTCACTCACATTCACTTCTGAATAAATCGTGTAAAGTCTATTTTCATTTTTTGGATCCGCGTGAATTTCACAGTAGTAGAAAGGGCGATCGCCCACCTCACTCATTTTATCATTGATCATCTGCCATTTAAATCCGCCATCGGTTGACTTATACAAGGCGTTCTTCTTGTTCTCGATCAAGGCGTAAATAACGTCTGGCTTGCTGGCGGCAATTGTCAAGCCCATCCGGCCCAGCTCGCCTTCCGGCAAACCATCCTTATCGGTTTTCTTTGTCCACGTCTTTCCACCATCAAAAGTGATATGCAAACCGGAGCCAGTGCCACCTGATTTGAAGGTCCAGGGCCAACGCTTGTGTTGCCACATGGCCGCAATAAGTTTGTTTGGATTGGTAGGGTCCATCACCAAATCAGCGCAGCCTGTCTTATCATCTACGAACAGAACTTTCTCCCACGTGTTTCCGCCATCATTCGTTTTGTAAACGCCCCGTTCGGGATGTTCGCCCCAAGGCGATCCGATCGCGGCCACATAAACAGTGCCCGGATTTTTTGGATCAATAATAATACGATGAATGTTGCGCGTTTTTTCTAGCCCAAACAATTTCCAATTTTTTCCACCATCCAAGCTTTTATAAATGCCGTAGCCTCCATTCAAACTGTTGCGCGGATTACCTTCGCCCGTTCCTACCCAAATCACCGAAGGATTATCTTGTTGGATCGCGATAGCGCCAATCGATAACACGTTCTCTTTATCAAAAATGGGTTCCCAATTAATTCCTCCGCTGGTAGTTTTCCACAACCCGCCCGAGGCCGAACCCGCGTACATAATATCATTGTTAGTACTCACCACATCAATGGAGGTGATACGCCCACTCATACCAGCAGGGCCAATGGCGCGAGGCTTCATGCCTTTTAATTTGTCCATGTCGAGCTTTTGCCCAAACGAAAGTGTGCTGATCAGTATCAGCAATAAACAACTGGAATTAACTATTTTTTTCATAGGATGGATTTCAGGCAGTAAGTTAACGAAGCAATCAACATCTTAAAAAATGATTGTATAATGATCGCCTTTTACAGGATGGGGTGTCTCTACGTGGTATGAGTGGTTGAAGGTAAAATGAGTTTTAAAATAGCGGCCATCTCTAAAAACTCCGCTCACCCTTCTCTCCCGATAACTATCTGCATGGAGAAGGGAAAGGGTTGAGGTGAAGAAAACAAGGGTTTTTAAAGATGCCCTAGATTTGGTGTGGCCCTATTTGAAATGCCAATTTTAAACTGAACAGTTCGCTTCGTGCTGGCATCGGCCCTGGATAGCAACGGAAAGCCCGAAGTGGGATGGCAAAGCGCGTGGCCGGACTTGCAGTGGAAAGCCAGTAAGGCCGCCTAATCCTTTTAAAAACCTACTTGAAAATCGACTAAATACGGCTATTTTTGAAGTTCTATCCCGATAGCTATCGGGATGCATTAGAAAATTATAAATCGTAACTACAAATGGCAGAAATTGTACACATGCCCAAGATGAGCGACACCATGACGGAGGGTGTGATTGCCAAGTGGCATAAAAAAGTGGGCGACTCAGTGAAGTCGGGCGAGCTGATGGCCGAAATTGAAACGGACAAAGCCACGATGGACTATGAAAGTTTTAACACGGGCACGGTACTTTATTTGGGCGCGAAGGAAGGTGAGCCAGTGCAAATAAATGGTGTGTTGGCTATTGTTGGAAATAAAGGTGAAGATTACGCTGCGCTGTTGGCGGGAGCAAATACTGAGGCTGCATCGGGCGGAGAAAAAGCGGAGCAGCCTAAGCAAAAAGTGCAAGAAGTGCAAGAAGTGAAAACCGAAACAGCTGCGGCTGGCATTGATACATCGGGGATTAAGGCGGAGATCGCGTTGATGCCAAAGATGAGCGACACCATGAATGAAGGTGTGATTGCCATATGGCATAAAAAAGTTGGAGACGCTGTTAAATCAGGTGAGTTGTTGGCCGAGATTGAAACCGACAAGGCTACGATGGATTATGAATCTTACAACACAGGCACATTACTTTATATTGGAGCCAATGCAAAAGAAGCCGTTAAGGTAAATGGTGTGTTGGCGATTATTGGAGACAAGGGAGCCGATTGGCAAACGTTGCTGAAAGCACACGAACAAAAATCAGCAGGCGGAACTTCGGCAGGTGAAACTTCTACGGCAGCGAGTGTGCCAAAAGCAGTGGCTGCACCTACGGCAACGGCCACAGATGGAGCTTCTGATTCTTCCGCGAATGGAAGAGTAAAGGCATCACCGCTGGCGAAAAAAATTGCCAAAGATTTGGGTTATGATATTGGTAAGATTGAAGGAAGCGGAGAGCATGGTAGAGTGACCAAGCAAGACGTAGAAAATTATAAGCCATCGGCAGCCTCTAGCGCTCCAACAAAAGCAGGAGCTACATCGGCACCGGTTGTGTTACCACAGGTAGTTGGGAAAGAGAGCTTTGAAGAAGTGGTTGTGTCACAAATGCGCAAGACGATTGCCAAGCGATTATCAGAGAGTATGTTTACTGCGCCACACTTTTACTTGACCATGGAAATTAACATGGACAAGGCCATTGAAGCACGTAAGAGCATAAATGAAATTTCACCGGTAAAAATTTCGTTCAACGACATGGTGATCAAAGCGGTGGCGGCAGCGCTCCGCCAAAACCCGGATGTGAACGTGAGTTGGTTGGGCGACAAAATGCGCAAGAACCACCACATACACATTGGCGTGGCGGTGGCTGTGAAAGATGGATTGCTGGTGCCCGTGGTTCGCTTTGCAGACAACAAATCACTCTC
>JBBSCN010000207.1:0-5408 GCA_038250265.1 Cytophagales bacterium
GAAATTTATGATGAGAAGTGGCTTTTTGATTTTTTGTTGGATTAACTTTTGTTTTGCTCAGGGTCAAAATGTGCAAATTGACCTTGGACCGGCCGAGATTGGCGAAAACCAGGCTTGGACCATCACCATTACGGTGAATAATGACCGCTTAAAGACCTACGAAAACTTCCCGGACATCGAGGGCTTTCAAAAACGTGGAACATCTTCTTCGTCACAAACGAGTATCACCAATGGCCAGGTGAGTTCTTCGCAGAGCATCATCATGACCTATGTCCCTACAAAACAGGGGGTTGTCACTATTCCATCATTTAAAATGAAAGTCAACGATCAGCTTTACTCTGTTACCGGCAAGAAAATAAAAATCGGCCCACCCGCACAGGCGCAGCCCGATCCATTCCGCAGTTTTTTTGACCGGGACCCACGCGAAGAATTTTTTGGACGAAATGCGCCTGAGTTTGTGGACGTAAAAGAAGAGGCCCTGCTCGCCCTTACCACTAGCAAAAATGAAGTGTATTTGGGCGAAGGCTTTACAGCAACTCTTTCATTCTTAGTGGCTGACAATAACCGGGCACCTATGCAGTTTCACGAATTGGGTAAACAACTTGCCAACATTTTAAAGAAACTAAAACCGTCCAACTGTTGGGAAGAAAATTTTAACATCGAAAGCATTGAAGGTGAGCCCATTGAAATCAACGGAAAAAATTACACCCAGTACAAAATCTATCAAGCAACCTTCTTCCCATTAAACAACCAAAATGTTGTTTTCCCAAGTGTTGGTTTGGAGATGATCAAATTCAAAGTGGCTAAAAATCCTTCTTTCTTTGGGCAAAATCGTCAAGAGGATTTCAAAACTTTTTATTCAAAGCCGAAGACCGTAAAAGTAAAAGAGCTTCCTCCTCACCCGATGCGCGATGCTGTGGCGGTCGGAGAATATCGGTTGGAAGAACGCATTGCAAAAAACGATCTTGAAACAGGCCAAAGTGTTGGGTACGATTTTACAATAATCGGAGAAGGCAATATTTCAGGGATCGAAAAGCCAACCATTGGTTCCGACAATAGCTTTGAATTTTATGAACCAAACATTAAGCAGAATGTCAATCGCGAAGTGGGGCGAATTACGGGCACAAAATCATTCAGCTATTTCATCATTCCAAAAGAGCCTGGAGTATTCTCGCTTAATCGTTATTTTCAGTGGGTATTTTTTAATACTCGAACAAAAAAGTACGACACACTTCAATCAAACGAAGTGGTGACTGTGCAAGGAGAAAGTCAAAAAAATCAAGCCATTGAAAGTAATGATTTAGGATCGTTTTATGATCGTGTTGATACAACCGATAATTCGCTTAAGTCACGACAATCCCCTAATGATATGAAAATTGCAATGAATGTCTTTATCTTGCTGGTGTTGGCGGCATCTGCTTATCTGATCTTTAAAAAATAGAATGGGAAACAATTACGGCACTGTTTTTAAGATCAGCACCTTTGGTGAAAGTCACGGCCCTGCTATTGGTGTGGTCATTGATGGCTGCCCGGCAGGATTGGCGATTGATGAGTCATTCATCCAATCTGAATTAAATCGTAGAAAGCCTGGCCAATCAAAAATTACTACCCAACGCAAAGAAGACGATACGTTTAAAATTCTTTCGGGGGTGTTCGAAGGAAAATCTACTGGCACACCGATTGCCATCGTAATCGAAAATCAAGACCAGCGTAGTAAAGACTACAGTCACATTGAAAATACTTTTCGCCCGTCACACGCTGATTACACCTATCAAGAAAAATATGGAATTCGTGATCACCGCGGTGGGGGTAGAAGTTCAGCCCGCGAAACAGCTGCACGTGTGGCCGCAGGTGCGATAGCAAAGTTGTTGTTGAAAAAACACGCTGTTGAAATAAATGCGTATGTGTCGCAAGTGGGAGAGCTAAAAGCACCGCCCTACACCAAACTTGATCTTTCCAAGACAGAAGAAAATATCGTTCGGTGCCCCGATCCCGCTACAGCGGAAAAAATGATTGCTTTGATTGATCAAGTACGATTGGATCGCGATACAATTGGGGGTATTGTTACTTGCGTGATCAAAAACACACCTGTTGGCTTGGGCGAACCTGTTTTTGATAAACTTCACGCTGAGCTTGGTAAGGCGATGCTTAGCATCAATGCGGTAAAAGGTTTTGAATATGGTAGCGGCTTTGAAGGTGTGCAACTTCGTGGCTCACAGCACAACGATGAGTTTGTAAACGAAGGCGGCAAAATAAAAACGAAGACAAACCACTCGGGCGGTGTGCAAGGCGGTATCAGCAATGGCGAGGATATTTATTTTAACGTGGCCTTCAAGCCAGTGGCCACGATTATGCAAGACCAGCAAACGGTAGATAAAGATGGTAACGAAGTCATGGTGAGCGGAAAGGGACGGCACGACCCATGTGTTGTGCCAAGAGCCGTGCCGATTGTCGAAGCAATGGCCGCGCTCGTAATAGTCGATTTCTTATTAAGGCATACAGTCTCAAAAGCTTAGTGGCGCGTTTTTTGAATGGTAAACCGGCAGTCAAGGATCGATTTTTGCAGCGTACTTTTGTGAACCAATTTTTTGATGGGTGGCTAAGCTAAAAAAAATCTTCCTTTTCACGACAATTGCCCTGATCGTTTTAACGATTGGACTGATTGCTTCGGTCTTCTTTTTTAAAGATCGCATTCTTCAAGAATTCATCAAGGAAGCCAACAAAAGCCTCAACACACCAGTTAAAATTGGAAAGATTGAAATTTCGGCTTGGCAAGATTTTCCGCAATTGGCCATTGTCTTTACCGATGTGTATATAGAAGACAGCCATCCAGAAAATTTTCCATTGCTAACTGCCAAGAAAATTTCCTTTTCAATGAATGCGTTAGAAGCTTGGCGTGGCAATTATTCGGTACAAAGGCTAACAATCAAAACGTGCGAAACAAATCTTAAAATCGACAAAAAGGGGCAAAACAATTTCACTATTGTTACACCTACAAAAACGGCTGTGGCAAGCAACATTTCCTTTGACTTGAAGGATGTGCAATTGACCGATACACGGATCAGTTACTCAGATCAGTCGGCAGAGCAGGAGCATATTTTTTTTAGCGATCGTTTAACTTCTACCGTTTCTATTCGCGGTGACGTATATAAAATCACAGCAAAAGGAGATGTCACTTCTGAACAAATAAAAATTCGAGACCGCATTTTTTTGAAGGAAAAGAGATTTCTGGTAACAACCCAAGTGGATTACGATGACATAAGAAAGACTGTGAATATTCTTTCTGGTACGCTTGCGGTTAACAAATCAGTGTTTGCCCTAAGTGGGAACTATACTTTCAAAGTGAAAAATCTCATCGACTTAAAAGTAGAAGGTAGAGAAACCACCGTTCAAACCCTGTTGGCATTATTGCCCGATGAAGCGGGCAAAAACTTACGGCAATATCAAAGTAATGGCGATGTGTTTTTTAACCTGGCGGTAAAGGGAGAAATTACCCAGCGAAAAGATCCCACTCTTTCCATTCAATTTGGATGCAAGGATGCTACCTTCTTTCATCCGGGTTATCAATCAAAAATTACCAATGCCAATCTAACGGGGTCATTTATCACATCCTCACTCACAGATTTCTCTCGAGCGAAGTTAGTCTTGAAAAATGTAAATGGTGAACTGAACCAAAAGCCTTTTAGCTGTGACCTGTCGATCGAAAATCTAGAAAAGCCTTTTTTGGATTTTGAATTCAAAGGAGAATTAAATGCGGCTTCGATTCAAAATTTCTATCCGATCCCGAACGTAAAGAACTTAACAGGCATGTTAACGGCTGATTTTTCGATCATTGGCCAAGTAGAATTGCTAAAAAAGAAAGCCACTGCGCAGCAAGTGAAAACCAGTGGAACCATCGAGTTATCGGACATTAATTTCGAACTAAACGAAAAAAACACACACTTTAAAAAATTGAATGGATCGTTACAATTTAACAATAACGATTTGGCCATGAGCAACCTGAGCGGGCAATTTGAAAATAGTGATTTCTTATTAAACGGCTTCTTTAAAAATATTGTTACTTTTTTGCTATTTGAAAATCAGCCGATCGGTATTGAGGCCGATTTGAAATCTAATTTCCTAGATGTCGATCAACTCTTTAAAATTGGATTTGGAGAAGAAGAATCAAAAGGAATCAAATTCCACATTTCTCCCAGTATCAACTTGAATTTTAATTGCGATATTAAAAAACTGAAGTACAAGAAGTTTCACCCGCAGCTAGTCAAAGGCGATTTGCTTGTAAAAAATCAAGTGGCGGTATCGCGAAAGATCTCCATGAAAACCATGGGCGGAAATCTTGAACTGAACGCCATTGTGGACGCTAAAGATCCAAAAAACATTGACATTACCAGCTTTTTTAAATTGGATGGCATTTTTTTGGATAGCCTATTTTATGTGTTCGACAATTTTTATCAGAACTTTATTGAAGACAAACATTTAAAGGGGCAGGTTTTCGCAGATGTCTCTACCGAAATGTCGCTTACAAAAAATCTAAAGCTGATTTCAAAAACCTTTGTAGCTGATATTAGTACGACCATCAAAAAAGGAGAGCTAAATAATTTTGAACCATTACAAGCACTTAACAAATACCTCGATGACGAGGGGCTGAGCAAACTTCGTTTTGCCGATCTTAAAAACGAAATCCACATTGAAAATGAAATGATTTATATTCCGCAAATGGAAATTAAAAGCAATGTAACTACACTGCAACTAAGCGGTACGCATTCATTTGATCAGCACATTAGTTATCGCGTTAACGCTCCACTTCGCGGCAAAAAGAAAATAGATCCTGACGAGGCTTTTGGTGCGATAGAAGAAACCGGAACGGGTCAAACAAGACTGTTTCTAAAGATCACAGGCACCACAGAGCAATACAAAATCAGCTACGATCAAGAAGCGGTAAAAAAGAAAATAGCCAAAAGTCTAAAAAAAGAAGTGAAAGAATTGAAGGAGGCTTTCCAACTGAAAGGAAAAAAGAAGAAGAAAGAGGCAGAGCTAGAGAAAGAGGAATATTTTGATTGGGATAACTAACTATTTCCGGCTTTGAGTTTCCGGTGTTTGGTTAATCGTGTCGTGCTTCATTCCATGAGAGATTGCTTATTACAACAAGCCCTTAGTATCCAACATCATGCTCCACGAACTGGACAAAGAATTGGAAAAGCAAGGACACCGTTATGTACGCTATGCCGATGACTTTATTGAGTACACGAAAAGTAAATCCACTGTCCGCAAAGTGGGTAACAGCATTTACTTGTTCTTGAGGAACAGACTGAAACTGTCCATCAACCGCGAGAAGAGCGGCATACGCAAACCCGCGGATTTCAAAATACTGGGCTACAAATTCGTGCCCACGTATCAGAAAGGCGACA
>JBBSCN010000208.1:0-5357 GCA_038250265.1 Cytophagales bacterium
AAGTCTACGTGACTTTATAGACAAAGAAGTTGGTAAAAGGGGAACGAAGAAGCGTGACAAATTTGAATCTGAGTACGAGGCTTTCAAGCTTGGGGTACTTATCCAACAAGCTCGACAGGAAAAAGGATTGACGCAAGACAGGTTGCCGATCTGTCGGGCAAAAACAAGTCGTACATTTCAAAACTTGAAAAGGACCTGAAAGATGTTCGCTCTTCAATACTTCATAGAAAAATCCATGAAGGCCTCGGTGGACATCTTGAAATTTCGATTAAGTTTTAAGTGCGAGTGAATTGAACAACTGGCGAATCAAATTTGATTTCGACATAACAAACGAAGTTGGCGATTGGAATTATAGAAGTTTTTGGCGTTGTAGCTGGATAAAAAAGTTGCAATAGCGGTCGTAATAATAGTTATCCTTTGGAGGAGAGAAAATAATTCATGAAAGGGTTACGGACTAAACCAGGAATTTTACCACCATTAGTAATTTACCGAGACGGAGTCGGAAATTACAGCCATACTAATGGCTATACTGATGTAACCAATAGAAAAATTGCCCCTGAATACGTTATTTGATCTAAAATAGTGCCCTAGTTTTACTCGAATTTAGACTTCAAATCTGGACGAGATGAACCTGATTGCTTTGATTATTTTACTTCCCTGACATCCCGGCTGTAAGTACCACATCTTCAAAACTGATTTTCGTAGCCTTTACCCCATACAGCAAAAACCGAACTTCTTTATTGGTAATGTTCTTATCAGCTTCGGCTAACTTATAAAGATGAACGAAAGCAGCAAGTTTCTCCTCATCAGCACAAGTTGTTAAATGATTAATACCGTCTTCGTAAATTTCCTGCTCACTAGCGGTCTCTGCTTTCTTTTCGAATTCTTCAAAAGTGGAATCGGGAATATTCTCTTCTTTTTTTATGGATTGTATCGCAGCCCTTTCGCGGTCATCAATATGACCGTCTACTGTAACAAGTAAGTGGACAAAATGGAGTAGTCCTAAATGAAAATCGCGGCTATGCATGGTACAAAAATTAAATATTCATACACGAATGTTATAAAGCTAACAAAAATTACTAAACTAGTTTCTGCAAGTTTGCGAAAGTTCCCACTTGGCAGTTAAAATGGGCTTAATTAAAAATTGGAGTTACGCAAAATGTAAAATGGGGTCAGTTTGAGCTTGTCGAAAACGGATTATTGGAGAGTTATAAATTGCATCGAAACCCAGCAAACAAGTACTAGCAGCGGATGCCAGAGTATTTTGAATGAAGTGCCTTCTATTCATCTTAATCTCGTCATTAGATGATTCAAGGTACAAGTATTTTTGATAGTAAAACTAAATCCGTACAGTTCCGCGTGCGTACTCAGCTACTATCATTCGCAACGAAGCGGGTTGAATTTCTATTTCAAGATGATTACTGGGTGGATGTGCCTCTCCATCGATGTGAAATGACATAGGGTTTTCGAACCGCATCGAAATTTTTTTTGCTTTCACAATTTCGACTAATGAGGACTTTTGAAGTTGGCCGGAAAACATATTGTAACCAAATGGAATAGCTCTGTGCAATGGCACTTTTTTTACAAAGCACACATCGAGCCAATGGTCGCACACAGAGGCCTGTGGAGCCACCCGCGCATTATTTCCAAACTGCGATGAGTTTGCCAGCGCGACCATGAACGATTTTTTATGAAATAGCTGGTCGTCTATTTCCACTTTGATGGGAAATTCTTGAAAACTAATAAATTCTTTCATCACCAATTTAGAGTAGCCTAACAAGCCTCGTTTTCCATCTTTACCAAAAAGGCTTGCTACATGTCCGTCAAATCCAACCCCGGAGACATTTACAGAAAGCATCCCGTTGACCAGAAAAGTATCCATCTTGATGATGTTAGATGAGCTGATTAATTCTAGTGATTTTTTGAAATCCATTGGGATGGCAAGGTGCCGAGCTAGGCCATTTCCAGAACCTTTCGGGAGAATGCCCATGACCATTTCCGAGCCTACTAAACCTTGGGCAACTTCATTAACAGTACCGTCTCCACCGACAGCAAATACCGCATTAAATTCATTTTTTTTAGAGGCGTTTTGAGCAAGCTCTGTGGCATGACCGCGGGCTTTTGTAAATTCAATAGTACACTCAATATTGTTCTGCGCGCAATAGTCGATTATGCGCCCTTCTATGGACGGACGGTAAGCGCCCCCGGAAAATCTATTGATAATGAATAATACCTTCTTATTTTCGCTCATAGAATTATCAAAGGTATGCTATGAGTGAATTCAAACCCAGAAAAATCAAATTTAAGGCGTGGGATATGGAGCACAAGCTTCTAATGAGGCTCAACAGTATTGAGTGCAGCAAAGGAGAACTAGTGAAAAAAGATCATGTGCTGCTGCAATACACCGGACTTTTGGATAAGGAGGGTGAAGAAATCTACGACCAAGATATTCTTACCATTTCGATGGACCGCTACATTGTGTTTTGGAATGAAAGCCAAAATGGTTGGTTCTATTCACCGTTAAAAAACCAACAGCGGCATGCACTTTTTCTGGAAAAAGACGCGCTGGGGATGAAACGCTTTTGCAATTATTTTGAATTGAAGCGGTCGGAGGAGATCAACAAGCCTAGCTAACCTTAAATTATCCCTTCAATTTGGATTGGATGTAGGAAACAGCTTCCCCGATGGTCTGCATTTTTTCAGCATCATCGTCTGGTATTTTGATGTCAAACGTTTGTTCAAACTCCATGACCAACTCCGCATAGTCAAGGGAATCAATTCCTAAATCTTTGACAAAGCTGGCATCGGGGGTAATCTGAGAGCTGGGTACGCCTAATTTTTCGGTAAGGATCGCGGTCACTTTCTGTTCAACGTCTTGCATGCATTTTGGTTAGGTTCACCAAATTTATAAAAAAACTTTTTGATTTCGAGCTTTTCACGAGCCAACTTAGAGGGGGAATCAGAATCGAAGCAAAAACTCCGTTCCTTCACCCACTACTGACTTGACGTTAATGTTTCCTTCATGCTGCCGCATGATTTGCTTCGAGAGGCTTAGCCCAATGCCGGACCCTGTTTGCTTGGTAGAAAAGAAAGGAATGAAGATCTTCTCGAGTGCTTCGGGTTCAATACCGGTGCCCGTATCCTTGACGGAAATGATCGCGCTCCCTTTCTCATTTATGTAACTCGACAGGATTATGGTTTTGTCTTTCTTTTCGCCAAAAGCCTGGATGGCATTTTTGATGAGATTGATCAGCACCTGTTCGATCAACGTTTTGTCAATCATCACCCATATTTTTTCTGGCTCTACGGAAATGGAGATAGAAATGTTATTGTCGGCTAGTTCTTTCTTATGCAGCATAGAAAGTTCCTCTAGCAACGGTTTTACGCAGACTTCTGCCAGCTTCGGTTTCGGTATGTGAGTGAGGCTTCTAAACTCACGAACAAACTTGATGAGCCCCTCACTGCGTTTGCTAATGGTTTGAACAGAAAGGTGCATGTCTTCTGCCTCTTCTTTGCCCATACTCAACTCGCTCGCAATCAGCTTGCGATGGAGTTCATCTTCTACTACACCCGCCAATGAAGAAATGGGCGTAACCGAATTCATGATCTCGTGGGTAAGCACGCGCACCAAGTTTTGCCACGCTTCCATCTCCTTTTCTTCCAACTCGCTTTGTATGTTGCTCATCGAAATGAGTTTCAACTCTTCGCCTCGGAGCGTGAGTTCTATCGCGTACACAGAAAGCTGTACTGTTTCATCGCCATTTTTTACCCGAACCAATTCACGGCCTCCCGTTTTTAATTTTAAGTAGGCTTCCACTAGATCATTACTTACTTCGCGCAAATCGCTCAGTTTCTCGGCCTTGTCAATTCGCAATAATCGTTTCGCAGCGTTGTTTATGATTTGAATCGTTTCGTCTTTTTTAAACGTGAGAATTCCAATTCCAACATGTTGAACGATGTTCTTATAGAACTGATATTCAGAATCTTTTTCTTTACGAGTTTGGCGCAGTTTGCCAAGCGCTTCGTTCATCTCCTGATGAAGTTTTTGAATAGCAGGATCAAAGCTATCGGTTTTGAAACTGGAGGATAGATCGTCAAACTTAATGTGATCCAGAAAAGATGAAATGTCTTGGGTCGGTTTCTCTATAATTTTTATCAATTGAGAAACTTGAAATCCGATTGCGATCAACAGGCCAACGGACAAGAGTGTACTCGTATCTTTCCCGATCACCACAAAGGCAAATGCGAAAATGGTAAAAACCAAAATCCCGATGCGTGTAACTGATGGCGAGCGCCAGTTAAATTCCATATTTTTCCATCCTGCGATAGAGCGATGCTCTGGTAAGCCCTAGTTCATCGGCTGCTTTGGAGATATTTCCATTGTGCAGTTGAATGGCTTTGATGACGGCAGACTTCTCTACCTCATCTAAGTTAAGTGTATCGCTCGCGACACTTTCATTTCCCTTTCGGCTAAAAAGAAAATCGCTTTCTTGCAGTGTTTGCGAATCTGCCATGATGAGTGCGCGCTCAATAGAATGTTGTAATTCGCGCACGTTCCCAGGCCACGCGTACTTTTTTAGTTTGTTCATCGCCTCGGGCGAAATTGTCAATACGTCCTTGCGGTATTTCTTTGAATAATAGTTTAGAAAGTGATTGGCTAACATAGGGATGTCATCAATTCGTTCGCACAGCGGAGGGATATTTATTTCTACGGTGTTGATCCGATACAATAAATCTTGCCGGAATTTGCCTTCGGCCACCATTTGGTGTAAGTGCATGTTTGTGGCGCACACCAAACGAATGTCTACTTCAATGTGTTGATTAGATCCTACTCGCGTCACTTGACGTGATTGCAAGGCACTTAGCAATTTACTTTGTAGGCTCAGACTCAAATTTCCGATCTCATCTAAAAATAGAGTCCCTCCATTTGCCAGCTCAAAACGACCGGGCCTGTCTTCACGTGCATCGGTAAAGGCACCTTTCTTGTGGCCGAACAACTCACTTTCAAAAAGCGTTTCTGTTACCGCGCCCATATCTACGGCTACAAAGGAATTATTTTTGCGTAATGATTTTTGGTGGATGGCGCGGGCTATCAATTCTTTTCCCGTTCCGTTTTCACCCAGTATTAAAATATTAGCGTCCGTCTTGGCCACTTTGTCTACCAATGAAAAAACTTCATTGATGGCTGTACTGTTTCCAATAATGTCGCGAAAGGGTTGGCTGATCTGCTCCTCCAGCATTTCTTTCGCTTTGCGCAGCTTGTCAACTTCGTTATATGATTTTTTTAATTTAATGGCTGTGGAAATCGTGGCAATCAGTTTTTCATTTTGCCAAGGTTTTAGAACGAAGTCAGTAGC
>JBBSCN010000209.1:0-5165 GCA_038250265.1 Cytophagales bacterium
ACATCAATGCCGTAATTCGTATCCCATTCCCCGCGCATGATTATTTTTCCCAGGATGTCCAAAATGGCAAATTCACGTGACTTCGTTTTTGCAGAATTCAAGCTGATAAATAACTCTTTTTCCACCGGCTGCGGATACACGGTGATTGAATTATCCGGACCTATTGGTTCGGTACCTGTGATGGGCGAAGCAAATAGCTGACTTTGAGGTATTACTTGTTTAGGCGTTCTGGCACTACTCCATTGCAATTTTGCAGCGGCATTTCCAGCTAGTTCAAAGTACTCCACTTTTACTCTGTACCGCTGGCCAGCTTGTACGATAAGAGGTCCCGACCATTCAGTAAGCCCTTGGGGAATCCATTTATCAACTAAGAGAATGTCATCCACCCACAGTCGTCCACCATCGTCAGTGCTTAGGTAAAATCGATAGATCTCCGAAAATTGAGGCAACAATTCTCCAGTCCAACGGATGGTAAAGTAATCAGAATTTATCTGGGGACTGGGTGATCCAACTGCCCAATTGAAATCAATCGTTGGATCAATGCGACTTAGATTTATTTGGTTTGCAAACCCATTAGTAACGGTAGCGGTTTGACTTAGCGTATTTCGATACTCACCAATAAGACCATTTCCGTTTCCAATGGGTACGGCTTGATAGCTCGCGGTAAAATTTTTGTTTTGAGTAGGTGTGTCGAACACAAATTGTCTTGCTAAACTTGCTTCCGTCCACGAAGAGTAAGACTGCAGCGTATTACCAAGCTGCTGTGTCAGCGGAGCTTCTAACGAACGAGTAATTCCTACCACGCTTTTAAAAGTATAAGGAGTCTGGACTGTTTGCCCATCCAACAGCAGAATTAGATTGGACGGCATACTTGTTAGTGAGATATCAATTTTTTGCGGAAAAACATCCTGGTAAACTGATTTAGTGAGACCCTGCCCATCCGTTGCTGTTAAAATAACGCGGTACCAAACATTATCGGCTGTTTCACCGATCTTTGGAATCGTATAAAATCCGGATCCTAGACCCGATACTGGCGACAACCCCGGATGGGTGTGTTGATCATGGCGAAAATCAATTTTCCAGGTAAGGGCAGAAATAGGAAGTGGTCCGTCCTCTGAATCCAAAGCGCTTCCGGTAAATTGCAAGGTTTGACCCGCCTGGTACAAAGTTGCGCCATTTGGAAGCGTAACGGTTAGCTGGGGTATCGGCCTAGTGTTGGATGTAACCGTTAAAAGCGCACCGCTTGAAATTATTGTTCCCAATGAGTTGCTGATTTTGCAGGTAAAATTTCTTCCGTCATCATTCAACTGAGAAACAGTATAGGAATAACTGGACGAAATGGCTCCTGAAATTACAACGCCATCCGCCATCCATTCATAAAAAAATGGCTGAACGCCTGATACGCCAACGGTAAAACTTACCACATCGCCCAATGCGGCAGTCGTACTTTGCGGCTGTGATGATATAAATGGTGCCCCGCTACCCGCGTAGTTCACTTTCCACAGTGTGCCGTTGGAGGTACTGGTATTATCTCCCTGAGACCCTCCGCCCAGGCCCGCGCGCGCTAGGTAGTACAAGCTTCCGTCCGGTGCAGTCATAATGGCCAGCGGACGACTAATACCCGTTGCAAATGTTTTTACCACACCCGATGACAGATCAATATATTTGATATATCCATTGCAGTAATCGGCAAAGTAAAATTTTCCAACATATTCATTTGGAAACTGAACGGAGGTTGGATGGTAAAAAGCAGCACCCACTATTGCACAGCCCCTATCGGGCCCCGTACCATGTTGGTAAGCAAACAGCGGATCTTTATAATTCTGCGGAAGAGGCTGGTTCGTTCTCGGCCCTTCGATGCCTGGCCAGCCATAATTCTTTCCCGCTTCGACATCATTTATTTCTTCCCATGTTTCCTGGCCAACATCAGAAAGAAGTATTCTACCTGTAGTCACTTGAACGTCTAAAGAGAATGGATTCCTAAAGCCAATTGCCCATATCGCTTTATTCTTTCCGGTAGCTGTGTTAAAAAACGGATTATCCGAAGGAATTGATCCATCCGAATTAATTCTTAAAACTTTTCCCAGCACCGAAGACATACTTTGGGCGCTTGCAGGGTTGCCCCCATCACCCGTTGTAATATATAGTTTGCCATCGTTGCCAAAAACCATGTCTCCTGCATTGTGAATAGTGCTTGAGAGAACATCTAGTTCCATCAAAACTTCTTCAGTGCCAGGTAAAGTTGAATTTCCATTGGCGGTAAATCGGCTCACTCTATTGAAGTTCATACCAGGAACGGTGTAATAGATATAGTAATAGTTATTAGCGTTAAAGTTAGGATCAAGCACCATGTGTCCTAAGCCTCGCTCATTAAAATTATCTACCGGAAGATTTAGTAATACTGAAGAAACAAGAACGCCACTCTCAATAATCACAATCTTTCCGCTTTTTATCGTGATGAAAATTCGGCCATCAGGAGCAATCACCATGTCGGTCGGATCCAAATTTTGTGCAATAAGTTGCTCAATAAATCCGTTCGGGAGCTGCGAAGCCCAAGAGTATTGAACTGAAAGCCATAAGAAAAATATTAACCTCTTCATAGTATTTAATAATGTTTTTGCCTCACGAGTGGCGTAGGATCATTTCCTTTAACTGTTCATACGTTCTGCTTTTCAAATCGCCTATGTTGCTTTGCTGATAGGAACTCACATCGATCGGATCGCCTACTATAATCTTGATCACGCCTGGGTACACTTTTGCCTTTTTGGGGGGCATCAATTTACCTGCGCCAATGACCACCAAGGGTTGTATAGTTTGATTGGCATCAATCGCAATTCGAAATGCTCCTTCTTTAAATGGTTGCATAATCTCTGGGGTACGATTTTGAGTTCCTTCCGGAAAAATCAAAATATTAATGCCGTAGGAAAGAATCCTTTTCAAATAGTCAATACTCTTCTTTCTACTCGGACCATTGTCTCGGTCGACCACCACACAAGTAGCGCGAGTCACCCAGCCAAATACTGGAATTTTCAAAAGCTCTTTTTTGGCAAGTGGCCTAAACTGTCCACGGATCGTCATGGCAATACCGGGCAAATCCAAAAAAGAAGTATGGTTGCTCACGTAAATGAATGCTTTGCCTTTCTCGATTTTTTCACGATTGATAATTTGGTAGCGAATGAATGTGAGTTTACTAAATAGCCACGACCATAGCTTCATAAAAAAATAAGTAACCGCCACTGCTCTAGGGCCGAAAAAAGCAGGAAGGACAATGCCCGGCAAAAATAAAATCATGAAGAAGGTAAATACAAATAATACCCAGCCAGTATAAATTTTTAACAAAATAGATTTCACGCTTTTTTTTATTTGTTCAACTTAATTTTTTTATACGCGCCATAAAGAAGCCATCATACCCTTGCGAAGGCAAAATGGTTTTCTGGTCTTGTAATTCAAATTTGCCAGTATGGGTACTTAAAAAATGCTCTACTTGCTTTTCGTTTTCTGAAGGAAATACGCTACAGGTAGAATAAACCATCAACCCGTCAGGCTTTAGCATAGAACTATAGTCCTCTAGAATAGTACGCTGCTGTTCCTTCACCCGTTCAATGAAATCGGCAGATAATTTCCATTTCGCATCGGGGTTTCTTTTCAGCACACCTAATCCCGAACACGGAACATCTAACAGCAACCTATCTGCAGAGCTTTCCAATCGTTTGATTGTTTTGGACGATTCTATCAATCGGGTTTCAACGTTTGCTACGCCCGCCCTTCTTCCACGTTTTTTGAGTTCTTCCAGTTTCCACGCTTCGGTATCCAACGCAATGATGCGCCCCTTGTTTTGCATCAATGCAGATAACTGAAGTGTTTTGCCACCGGCTCCGGCACACGCATCAATCACACGCATGCCCGCCTTGACTTCCAAAAACGGGGCAATCATTTGTGAACCTCCATCCTGCACCTCAAACAATCCGTCTTTGAATTGCTGCCGGGTAAAAATATTTTGTCGCTGCTCTAATATCAATGCCTCGGGAATATCTGCAGGTGCCTCCGTGACAATATTCTCTTCATCCTGCAATTGCTTCTGTAGTTCTGCTCGTGAAATCTTTAATGTATTCACGCGCAATACCACTTTCGCCTCTTCATTCAACGAAGCAATTTCCTTTTCCCATTTCCGCCCCAATTCCTTCTCGCCCGCTTCACCCAGC
Source organism: Cytophagales bacterium (assembly GCA_038250265.1). GTDB lineage: Bacteria > Bacteroidota > Bacteroidia > Cytophagales > Cyclobacteriaceae > ELB16-189. The sequence continues at coordinate 4,203 of JBBSCN010000209.1, forward strand.
CAATCCGGAATAGACTCACGTACGTTGCGGATGGCTTTCACCTCATCATACCTTGACAAGATTCGCTTCCGATCTATATTTTTTAGCTCATCCCAGTCTGGAAACTCCGTTTTATTCCACATACACCAGACTGCCAAAAGCTTCCAATAATCATATTCCCCTGCTTGTGCCAATTCTCGAAAGAGGCGATACCAGCGCACAATGTCATAAATCGTCTCAGCTATAAAGCGTCTGTCGCGGGCACCCCACTTGGGATTGCTCTTCAAAATCTTCTCAATTACCTTATCGGCATACTTCCCATGCTCAAATATTTCGGCCAATCCTGCCACAACCGCCTCACACAAATTTCGATAGAGTTTCACCTTTGGTATTTTTTGTGGAAATTTAGGCATCTCTTTGGCAGAAAACTAAGATCATCTTTTTAATCTCAATTTTATGATGCGAATTGGCCTTTCGATTGCGGTAATGCTTGCCGCCCTTACTCACGCCCAAAGTCAGTTTGGCGATTTGAAAAAGAGATTATTGGACAAAGGTAAGCAGGTGGCAGAAAATCAAGTCGGCTCAGAAAAATTCCGTGATCGATTAGACTCATCTGATTTTAACTATGCTATTTCCGTAATCGATAATTCTGGGATAATGGATATCAAAGATTTTGGTGAGTCTGTGGTAAAGACAGCAAATGCGATCAACATGGTGCGAACAAATGACGCAAATAAAACACCTGCGCAGCGTTGCCGTGAGTCACTAGATATTGCCGAGAAACTGTATGAATTAAAACAATTCAAAGAAGCGGAAACTACGTTTTTGTATGCCAAGTCCAAATATGAACAAGAATCACTTACCGACAACATCAACTACAGCAAAGTCCTTGCAGATTTAGGTTTGGTGTACGCAACGATGGGAAGATTTGAAAACGCTGAAAAGTATACCAAGGCCGCGTTTGAAAAGCGGGAAGAAACGCTA
>JBBSCN010000210.1:0-5136 GCA_038250265.1 Cytophagales bacterium
ATCAAAGGATTGAGTTTCCATTACGTGGACACGGTAGATGACGTATTGAAAATTGCGTTGTTGAAAGATAAGGTTGCCAAGCCGTTGGCGCTTGCTGTAACGGATGAACGTAAAAATTAGATTAATTAGGAGTTGAAGAAAAATATTTTTTTTTATTCGATTCTTTTTTCATTCTTCCAGGCTGTTGGTCAAGTTGGTTCCGTGAATATTTCTGGATTGATAAAAGATCAAGGCAATAATCTGATTATTCCCTATGTAAATATTGTTGCCAAGGCCGATAAGGATAGCACGTTCGTGAGTGGCACGATCAGCAACGATGAAGGCCGCTTTTCCATTTCCGGGATCAAGCCAGGTAATTACTATTTAGAGTTTTCTTTTATTGGGTACGCCACTAGGCGTCAATCGATTTATATAGGATCGTCTAGTAATTTTTTGGATTTAGGTGAAATTGAATTGGCAGAGGACTCAAGAAAATTAGATGAAGTGGTAGTGACGGCTCAGCAAGATGCGGTGAGTGAAAAAATGGACAAGAAGATATTTACGGTAGCTGATAATGTAAGTCAGGGTGGAGGCTCGGTGTTGCAGGCCATGCAGAACTTGCCAGGCGTAACGGTGCAAGATGGAAAAGTGTTGTTGCGAGGTAACGATAAAGTAGTGGTGCTGATGGATGGAAAACAAACTGCCTTAACAGGTTTTGGAAGCCAATCTGGTTTAGATAATTTACCTGCCTCTGCGATTGAAAAAATTGAAATCATCAACAACCCCTCGGCAAAATACGATGCCAACGGAAATGCAGGGATTATCAATATCATTTATAAAAAAAATAAACAAGAAGGCTTTAATGGCAAAGTCGGTTTGACGGGTGGATTAGGTGCACTGTGGGTGCGCAGAGAGAATTTACCTTCTATACGACCACAATATACCTTTACACCAAAGTACAATCCTTCGGTTTCCCTCAACTATCGGAAAAATAAAATCAATCTTTTTTTGCAAGCAGATTACTTGTATACTGAAACGTTGAATAAAAATGAATTTGTAACGCGTACTTACGATGACGGCACCATCATCAATCAACAAACCAAGCGGAATAGAAACACCGCTTTTACTACTGTTAAAACGGGCTTCGATTGGGAAATCAATTCGGCCAATACGTTTACTTTTTCTGCCTTGTATGGAAGCGAAAAAATTATCGACAATGGAGATCAACCGTTCTTCAACAGGGACTTGTCTACTCGCAATAGGCTATGGCAATTTTTGGAAGATGAGTTGAAAACTACTGTGATGGCAACGGCTGCCTATCAACATAAATTCAAAGAGCAAGGTCGATTGTTGAATATGGGTTTTAATTACACATTTCATCGAGAGGATGAACGATACAACTTCACCAATATTCTTCCCACCTATACAGGCTTAGATGCCTTTAAATTATTGTCGGATGAGTTTGTGTATGATTTGAATGTGGATTACATCCGTCCATCGAAGTACGGAAGACTGGAAACAGGCATCAAATTCCGCAAGCGCGATATTCCTACGAATATGGATTTTATTCCCGGCCTGAACTCCCCGCTAGATGTTGGAGCCGGAGGGGCCGCCACTTACAGGGAATTGATTCCTGCCGTGTATGGAAATTATGTTTTTGAAACGCCAAAAATAGAAGCAGAATTGGGTTTGCGTTTGGAGTACGTGAAAATCCAGTACGATGTGAATCCAAACCACAATACCTACAAAAGCGATGGCTATGATTATATGCAGCCATTTCCAAATGTGAGATTTGCATACAAGCTAAATGATGCGAACAGACTTTCTGTATTTTTCAATCGCAGGGTAGATCGACCCAACGAAGTGGACATTCGGATTTTTCCCAAGTATGATGATGCCGAAATTATTAAGGTGGGTAATCCAAGTCTTCGTCCACAGTTTACTAATTCAATAGAGTTAGGCTACAAAACCAGTTGGGCAGAAGGCTATTTGTACTCGGCTGCTTTTCACCGCTTTGCAGATGGTACGATCACGCGCATTTCAAGCAATATTGCACCGAGCACACTCATTTATGCAATTTTTCAAAACGTAAACAAGAGTTATAATACAGGGTTTGAATTGGTGCTGAATCAAGATGTGAACCAGTGGTACGGTTTTAATTTGAATGTAACGGGCTATCGCAATCAGATTGATGCCTTCACGGTAATAAATAGATACCCTACACTCAATACATTTACGGCTGCCCAGCAGGAAGTGTATTCAGGAAATATCAAATTGAACAATCAATTTCATCTAAGAAATAAAGTAGAAGCACAGTTGACCGTTATTTATTTGGCAGCCGATATTATTCCACAGGGTACGATTGCCGCCCGCTATTCGATTGATTTTGGTGTGAAGAAAGCAATTCAAAATGGCAAAGGAGAATTATTTTTTAATGCTACCGATTTGTTCAATACGCTCGTAATCAAAAAGACCATCCAAGGTCAAGGCTTTAATTACATCAGCTCAGATTATCATGAGACGCAGGTGATGAGGTTGGGGTATAGCTATAGATTTTAGCTAGCATTTCATAAATGGTTATACACGATAGGTTCCGATGGTTCCCTTTTTTGTCTTTGAAAAGATGATAATTGTCATGTCTATGGTTGAGACCAATCATTAGCTGCCATAGACTCTCATTCTACATTTGGATGAACAAACCCTAACGATTATGAAAAAGATATTAGTTCCATGTGATTTTTCCGACTCTGCCGTTCAGGCGTTTAAGCTGGCGGTGGAAATAGGGAGACAAAACAAAGGCGAAGTCTTTTTGCTGAACGTGGTTGAGGTGCCTGTGATGCACGAGACCGTGATCATGCCCACGCTGTATTTTGAGCAAACATTTATGAACGAAATGAAAACGAATGCAGAAAAGAAATTTGCCAAAATGATTGATAAATGGACGGAAGAAGGACCTAAAGTTTCTACTTACGTGCAATATGGGCCAACGTCTGCCACGATCCGCCAGTTTATTACTGACAAAAAAATCGACCTAGTGGTAATGGGCACAAATGGAGTATCGGGCGCAAAGGAATGGTTGATCGGATCCAACACGGAAAAAATTGTACGCCACTCTTCGGTTCCAGTTTTGACCATCAAGAACGCAACTAAGTTGGCTAGCATAAAAAATATTGTTTTTGCCAATGACATTGACTTGGATGCGGAAGAACTGACATTAAAAGTTAAGGAGTTGCAAAATTTCTTCAAAGCGCAATTGCATGTGCTATATGTAAATACGCCTGCCGCATTTCGGAGAGATTCCATCACTACCAAGTCGATGCGGGATTTTGCAAAGCGATTTATGCTAAAAGACTATACACTCAATATCTTCAATGACTTGAATCAAGAGAGCGGGGTTCGAAACTTTGTGCAGAGCATTAATGCAGACATGGTTGTCATGTCTACCCACGGAAGAACAGGATTGAGTCATTTTCTCTCTGGCAGTATCGCAGAAGATGTAGTCAATCATCTAAAATGCCCGATTTGGACATTTCGTTCGAACGACTAGATTTTTTACTGGATTTCTAAAAAAACAAATGGCAGGCTTAACCTGTCGCCCCTAAAGTACGTGTGATCCAATGAGTGCCCTTATCGACACAAAAGTATCCTGCTACCACTGCGGACTTGATTGCGAAAGCGATGCCATCACTCTTGGCGATAAGCACTTTTGCTGCCACGGATGCAAAATGGTTTTTGAAATCCTAGATGAAAACAATTTGTGCGAGTATTATTCGTATGAAAAAAATCCTGGTACTTCGTTGCGCCTCGTTTCGGAAGAAAGTTATTCTTATTTGGAAGAGCCGACCGTCAAGCACAAAGTAGTGTCTTTCGACTCGCCCGATTTCAGCAGTGTCCAATTTTATATTCCAGCGATTCATTGCATCTCGTGCATTTGGCTGCTGGAAAACCTACAACGACTAAGCAGCGGTATTATAAAGTCAGAGGTAAATTTTAGTCGCAAGCAGGTTGTTATCAATTTCAACCCTTCGGTTACTTCGCTTGCTCAGGTAGCTCGGTTATTGGCTTCCATTGGCTATGCACCTGCCATTAGTTTGGAAGGCCAAACGAAGCCAATAATGGATCGCTCGTTGGTAGTGAAGTTGGGAATTGCCGGATTTTGTTTCAGTAATATTATGCTGTTAAGTTTTCCTGAATACTTGGGGCTAGACGGATCAGAAGCGTTCTTAAAGACTCTTTTCTCTTACTTAAATTTTGCGTTAGTGGTTCCAGTAATTTTATACTGTGGCCAAGATTATTTTATCAATGCTTGGAATAGTTTCAAACAACGACAAATAAATATTGATGTCCCTATTGCTTTGGGATTAGCAGCACTTTTTCTGAGAAGCTCCTACGATATTTTTTCGCAGACGGGCCCCGGCTATCTAGATTCATTATCGGGGTTGGTTTTCTTTTTATTGATTGGCAGATGGTTTCAAAGCAAAACCTACGAAAGTTTGGCGTTTGACCGCGACTACAAGTCCTACTTTCCTCTGGCAGTGCAAAGGTGGGCCGGCCAAGATTGGACACCTACTATTGTGTATGAACTAAATCCGGGAGACCAGATCAAGATCAGAAACATGGAAGTGATCCCTGCTGATAGCACGTTGCTTTCTGAGGAAGCCTTTATCGACTATAGCTTTGTGACAGGCGAATCTAAGCCAGTTTATGCCAAACAAGGTGACCTGATTTATGCAGGCGGAAGAATGGTTGGTAAACCCGTTGAATTGTCTGTTCAAAAGAAAACTTCACAAAGCCGTCTGACGGGTTTGTGGAATCGGGACGTATTTCAAAAGGACAAAGAAAGTCAGTATAAAAAAATTATTGACCGGGCGGCTCGAAATTTTACGTGGGTAGTGATGGGCTTGGCGTTGGTGACTGCTGTATATTGGTATTGGGCAGACTCGACACAAATGTGGTTGGTGCTTACCTCAGTGTTGATGGTGGCGTGCCCTTGTGCACTCGCACTGGCTGCGCCTTTCACCTATGGCCACATGATGCGGGTATTCGGCAGGCATGGGTTTTATTTGAAAAATGCGGATGTCATTGAGCGGCTTGCTAAAATTGATGCAGTCGTATTTGACAAAACAGGTACCGTCACACATGGTGCATCGGATGTTG
>JBBSCN010000211.1:0-5098 GCA_038250265.1 Cytophagales bacterium
CTTGTGCCAATCTTTTACTGCTAAGTCTCCCACCAAGAAAACTCCGACTAATTCTTTCATTTCACCTAAATTTCTGTCTGATGAGTGATAAAGCCAATTTGAAAAAAGCTGGCCGAGCTGTAAGTATAGTTTTCGGCACGGCCGGCCAACTGCCAATGAGGCTGAAAAGGGTTTTCAGGTGGGTAATTTTCACCGCTGAAAGAATTATTTGCTCTGCGTCAGCATTCAAATATCCTAAAAAATTGCTGGTCGGGCGACCAACACTACCAGCGGGAATTTCCTTTGCAAAAACAAAAACATTCCAATAAATTAAGCGAACAATAGCAAAGTCTTGGTGTGGGTGAATCCCTTGTGCTAACTTGCGGGCTTAATTTTTAAAAGTGAACTACCTATCTGCTGAATCCCTTTCCAAATCCTTTAACGATCGTTGGCTTTTCAAAGATATTACCCTGGGCATCGCCCAAGGCGAAAAAATTGCTTTAGTTGGAGAAAATGGCACCGGCAAAACAACATTGATCAAAATCCTAACCGGCCAAGTAAAGCAGGACGAAGGCGTGGTAAGCACTCGTGATGGCATTAAACTGGGATACCTTACTCAACAGCCCCATGTAGAACCTCATCTGTCTGTCAAAGAGATATTGTTTGATGAAAAGAATAAAATAGCCAAAGTAGTACGCGAATACGAGGAATGTATTCACGATCCGCACACTTCGCCTGAGCGAATGCAGCATGCGCTGGAATGGATGGAAGAATTCAATGCGTGGGACTATGATGCTAAAGTGCAAGAGATTACCAGCAAACTGGGCATTACCGATTTGGATCAAAAGTTTAGTGAGCTATCAGGCGGTCAGAAGAAGCGAATATTCCTTGCTCAAATGCTGTTGACTGAGCCCGATCTAATCATCATGGATGAGCCCACTAACCATTTGGACTTGGAGGCGATTGAATGGCTGGAGTCTTATCTTAGCGGCCCCAATATTACGGTGCTGATGGTAACCCATGATCGTTACTTCTTAGACAACGTTTCCAAGTCAGTTTTAGAACTTGACCGAGGTAAACTTTATAGGTATGAAGGGAATTACGCCTATTTTTTAGAGAAAAAGTCTGAGCGGGAAGAAATGCTGAAAACGGAAGTTTCAAAGGCCAGGAATCTCTTAAAAAAGGAATTGGAGTGGATGCGGAAGCAGCCCCGTGCCCGGGGAACCAAGGCAAAATATAGGGTAGAGGCCTATTACGATTTGAAGGAGGTTGCCTCTCAAAATTTAAAGCGCGACAGACTTGAGTTGGACATCCAAGAAGCACGCCAAGGAGGGAAGATCATGGAGCTTATTCATCTGTCCAAAAGCTATGGCGATAAAAAGATGGTGCATGATTTTTCTTATGTGTTTAAGAAGAAAGACCGCATTGGTATCGTAGGCAAAAACGGAATTGGCAAATCTACTTTCCTTGATTTGCTCACGGGAAAAACCAACCCAACAAAAGGCGAAATGATTCCCGGTATCACTACCAAGATTGGATACTTCACACAAGAGGTGGAAACGCTGAATCCGGCCCACCGGGTAATTGAAGAGGTGAAGGAAATTGCTGAGTTCATCACCATGTCAGATGGAACGCAAATCTCAGCTTCAAAATTCTTGGATACATTTCTTTTCCCACCGGAGAAGCAATACAACATCATCGAAAAATTAAGTGGTGGAGAAAAGAAGCGCTTGCAGTTGCTGAAAATATTGGTGACAAATCCCAACTTTTTAATTCTTGATGAGCCAACCAACGATTTTGATATTGATACCCTCAATGTACTTGAAGATTTTCTTGAAAAATTTACAGGCTGTTTGTTATTGGTGTCCCACGATCGCTACTTTATGGACCATTTGGTCGACCAGCTTTTTGTGTTTGAAGGGGAGGGGAAGATCAAACCGTTCAACGGAAATTATTCAGATTATAGAACTTGGATAGAAGAGAAGGAAGAAGCGGAGCGAAAGCCAACTCAACCGAAAGCCACTCAAGTAGAACAAAAGACCAGTGCAAAAAAGTCTTTTTCATTTGGCGAAAAAGACGAATACGAAAAGTTGCCGCCCCAAATTGAAAAGCTTGAAATTAAAAAAGCCGAAGTGGTGGCATTGCTTACAATTGGAACTACCGACCACAGCCAGTTAACTGAATGGTCTAATCAAATTGCACAGATCACTGAAGAGGTTGAAACAAAAACACTTCGTTGGATGGAGTTGGGAGAATTGGTGCAGGGCTAGTGGCCAACTCACAGTTGTAAGGCAACGATTATTTTAACATTTCTTGTTAATTCGGGTTAATAAAATAGTAGTTTTACTAAATTGAATTAAACGCATTTTGAACCAAGCTCAGGCCATCACACTTTACCAGCCAATGTTGCGTAACATTGCCTACAATCTCCTTCGTTGCAAGGCAGATGCTGAGGATGTTGTGCAGGATACATTCGTGAAATGGTTGAGCATAGATCAAACAAAAATACAGAACACTAAAGCCTATTTGATAAAGTCGGTTACCAACAATTGTTTAAATCATCTGAACTCCCTGAAAAGGAAAAAAGAGGAATACTGGGATTCGATTATGCTCTCGCAATTGGTGGTTAAGTTTAAGGAATCGGATTTTGCCCACATTGACTTTGAGAAAGAGTTGTTGGCTGCGTTTAAGATCATTCAAAATAAGCTGGAGCCGGTTGAGCGCGCTACCTATCTGCTAAAAGAGGTCTTCGACTTTGACTACGAGGCAATTCAAAAAGTAATTGACAAGAAAGCCGATCATTGCCGGCAATTGTTTAGTCGAGCCAAAAAGAAGTTGAGTGACGCCACTCCGGGCAAGGCTGACTTCATAGGCGCGTCACACCTATTTGAAAGCTTTAAAAATGCCTGCACGTTAGACAATGCCACCGAGTTGATCGGCCATCTCAAAAAGGACATCGCAGCGGCCATTGCCGCCAAAAAAAGTTAATCTTTTTCAATATTTCTGTCACAAATCCAAGTTGAGTTTGTCTTACAGCTAAATCAGTCGAAATCTGCTGATGTTGAGCTTTTAAACCCAATCTGTCTGTATGAAGGAGATTCTTATTTTTTTTGTAGCACAATGGTATTTGTCGCTGTTTTTTCAAACATTTTTCCTCCACCGCTATGCCGCCCACAAGGCCTTCACGATGAATAGATTCACTGAAAAGGTGTTTTTTGTTCTGACGTGGATATTTCAGGGCTCCAATTACTTGAGTCCCTTCGGCTATGGCACCATGCACCGCATGCACCACGCTTTCGCTGATACAGAGAACGATCCTCATTCGCCAAAATATGATGAGACCATCTGGAATATGATGTGGAAGACAAAAACAATTTATTCTGACATTTCCAACGGTAAGACAGTACCCGAGGCGCGTTTTACAGATGGTGTTCCGCGGTGGGATTCATTTGACAAGTTGGCACGTTCATGGCCATCTAGGTTGTTTTGGGGAATCTTGTACTTTGCTTTCTATTGGCAGTTTGCTACTGTGTGGTGGCTGTGGCTATTGTTACCTATGCAATGGATGTTCAGCCCTATTCACGGAGCTATAATTAATTGGTTTGCTCACAAGTATGGCTATCGCAATTTTGAAGTCGGAGACACCTCCCGGAATTTTTTGCCCGTGGATGTATTGATGATGGGAGAGAGTTATCACAACAACCATCACAAGTATGGTTCACGCGCCAACTTTGGCGGAATCCGTTGGCATGAAATTGACCCGACTTACATGGTAATCAAGTTATTGGATAAAGTTGGCGTGATCAAGCTCGTCCAACAGAAGCATATAAGGATGGAGCGCGTAAGAAGAGCCGCTTAGTTTTAGCACAAGAATCTCAGATAGAGGCCAGCAAATTGTTGGCCTCTATTTTTTTATCACGTGCGGAGCAGCGCAATCATTTTTTCGTCAATCCGCTTGGGTTTTAGTGTTTTTGCATCCAATAAGCACCAAACTGTTCTCGACTTGGTAATTGTTTTTCCATGTTTGGCCAGTTCAACAAATCGTTCAAAGGTGGCGCCCTTTGCTTCGCCTACCCAAGTTGTTCCAATGATTCGATCTCCTAAAAAGGCTTGGCCTAAATAATCGATTTCATGGCGGATGAGCACCCAGGAATAGGCATTTCTTACCTCTTCGGTCGCAGTAGACATCCAATGGGCCGTTGCTACGTCTTGCACCCAACGCACATAAACCACGTTATTGACATGGTTCAATTCATCAATATCGGTCACTAAAGCAGTGATTTCGGTGGAAAAGGGTTGGCTGGCAGGTTCTTTCATGACGGCATATTTAAAAGAATGTGGCCTTAATTTAAAATTTATGTTATCTTTGCGAATTAATTATCAAATTATCAATAACAAAAACAATGAAAGAAGGAACAGTAAAATTCTTTAACGAGGCGAAAGGTTTTGGCTTTGTAAAGGAAACATCAACAGGACAAGAGTATTTTGTTCATGTAACGGGCTTGGTTGACAAGGTACGTGAAAATGACAGCATCACTTTTGACCTCAAAGAAGGCAAGAAAGGTTTGAATGCAGTAGAAGTTCGCTTAGCAAACTAATAACTGACCACCTACCAATAAAAGCCCTGCACTTTGCGGGGCTTTTTTTTGACACTCCAATTAATTTAACATTGACATTTCACGAGTTTAATTTCGACCCTAAGCTAAATGAAGGCCTAGAGTCCATGGGCTATTTAAAGCCTACCCCTATACAAGAACAAGCAATTCCACTTATTCTACAACGCAAGGATTTGATTGCCTGCGCGCAAACGGGCACCGGAAAAACAGCTGCTTATTTGCTGCCTATCCTGAACAATATCCTACATTCTGAGAAACGACATCTGAACACGTTGATCATCGCGCCTACGCGCGAACTTGCCCAGCAAATCGATCAGCAAATTGAAGGCTTCGCCTATTTTTTGGGAGTGAGTTCTATCCCCGTTTATGGTGGAGGCGATGGCGCCACTTGGGATCAACAAAAGAAAGCACTGGAGGCAGGTGTTGACATTATCATTGCAACCCCCGGACGACTCATGGCCCAACTTGCTTCTGGCGTTATTAAGTTAGATGATGTAGAGCAC
>JBBSCN010000212.1:0-5095 GCA_038250265.1 Cytophagales bacterium
CTTTCACTTTTCCGCACTATCTGTTTGACTTCCACAAACAAATTATGCTTAACCATGTACGATGCCGTCAGGTCAAAGAATAAAATAGTATTCTTGTTGCCCTGTCCGATTGTATTGCCATAATCGCTTTGGCGAGTAATGTAAGTCTTTAGAACATCCCCACCCCAATTTTGATTTGAACCATCGCGCCCTACAACTGAGAAAAAGCTTTTTCCAACAAGGTTTAACTTAGGAATGGGCTGATATCTTACAATTGCTACTAATTCAGTAAAGTTAGCTCCCAATGGGTGTGCCAGTGGCTGACTAAAGTTACTGTAATTGCTGCCTGTATTGTGCGTGTAAGTAAACGGCCTCGCAAAATTATATTCCAGTTGTAAGTCAAGGTTTGAAATGCCCGCCACATCAATATATTTTATTCCTAATTGCCCTGCATATTTATTGGCCCACCATCCTCCGCCTGATCGAAGTTCAGAAAGTAAAAATTCGTCTAACAACATCTGGCCGTAAATTGAAATCCGCTTTACCGCATTCCATTTAAAGTCAAGTCCTACAAGCGCGTTGTCGCTGCTGCCATTTTGCTGCTCAATAGGCCGTAGAAAAATGACAGGATTCAAATAACTTAGTTCGAAGGAATTTCCGTTTACCGAATCTCCGGGCGAGAATACGATCGATTCAAAAAAACCAAGATTAAATTTTTTGCCAATGTTGATGCTAGCGTGGTGAAGCGCCATAAAGCGATCGGGGTAGCGTTGCGCCCGTGTCGATCCGGCCCTGGCAAGTGATACCGGGTCATTTGCCGTCAGTCGATTCAATTGAAACAAATAATTGATCTTCCAGATTTTAGCATTGGCGCGAAGAAAGAGATTTGGTGGGGAATAATCAGAAAAGACTAAAGATCGATATCCGTTGCCGATGAAGGTGCGGTCATGGCCAAACTGAAAATTAATATGTTTTGAAAGATTAAAATCAATGTAGGCACGCGCCTGAAAAAAATCGATACCGTTGGATTTAAAATTCTTCCAAAATCCTTCGTGCGGGATTACTCCATAGGCCGAGACGCCTTCCTGCACATAAGAAGGCAAAATCATTTGGTTTTCCGTGAGGAAGGTATAAAATCCAATCTTGCGATCGATCATGCCTCTGATCTCCACACCTCGCGTATTGATTGTCGCTATTTCATTTGTTCGCGAATCGTTACCAAAGCCAACATACAAAACTGGATTTACATGTAAGTCAAAATCAGGCTGATCAACATACGCCAGATCGGACTTCTTCGTGAAAAGTTTTCTTAAAATTGGCCGCTTGCTGTTGCTAGACTCCGCTCGGCTCCACTCCCAGCTATCGTTTTGAAAAAATTCGTAATTAAATTTATCGGCTTGCGAAGTAAATACTTGATCTTTTTTGTTGAGCGAGTCGATATAAGCAATCAGCATATCGCGCTTCACGGGTTTTATGGTTGTAAACCACTCTGGTGCTATTCTTCCAGCCTTGATCTCATACCGCGTTAGCCAATGGTAATAGTCTTCGTTAAGCGTGGCGTTGGTGCTTTGCGCGAATGCAAAACTTGGCAACCAGAGTATCAAAATCGTTGAAAAGGCTTTTATCATTGTCAAAACCGCGTTTTGTCTTATAAATCCAGGGCAAATTACCTGTTTTAAACAAATTCTAAACCACCGCTTGCAAATCGGCCTCAGTTATCTATTTTTGCTGTCCATTTAGAAAAAAGCCCCGCGAAACCAGGGCAATACAATAAAACGACAGAAAAATGAGAAAAAGCATTCACCCCGAGTATAAAGAGGTAGTTTTTTGGGATACTTCCAGCGATGTAAAGTTTTTATCTCGCTCTACTTCAGTGCCAAAAGAAACCATTAAGTGGACAGACGGAAAGGATTATCCGGTTATTAAAGTCGAGGTTAGCTCAGCATCGCACCCTTTCTTCACAGGCAAGAAAATGTTTGTGGATACTGCCGGTCGTGTAGAGAAATTCCAAAAGAAATACGGAAAGAAAGAAGTCGCTCAATAATCAGCGACAAAATAGTATTGAAAGCCCCCATGAGGGGCTTTTTTATTTTTATTAATGTGATGGTTTGACAATACCTTCAACCTAATTTAGCAACATGAACATAATCCTCTTTGACAATCCTTCGATCCGTCAAAACCTATTGCCGTTTACGTTCACACGGCCGGTAGCAACTATTCGCACTGGGATTTTGACCATTGCCGAAAAATGGGAAAAGCATTTGAACGTACAGGCCTCTTTCTCTACAGAGGAATATCTGTCAAAGAAATTTTCAACCACGCTTACTTCCAATAATTTTTGGATCAACGGAGCACTTTGTCCGGATGCAGAATTGATCGCCACAATCCATCAATTGAAAGTGGGCGATGCCATCGTACAAGATTCTATGATCTTGGTGGTGCGCACTCCCGATGATGAGGTGCCTGAGGTAATTTTGGGGAAAGTGATTGAATACAAAGCCTCCATCACATTGATCGATCAGGTTTGGAAAATTTTCCAATTCAATGGAGCGCAGATCAAAAGTGATTTTGCTTTAATCACAAAAGGAAGAAAATCAATCGGCACACAAGACAAATTTACGCGCGCTTACGCGGATGAGAATATTTTCGTGGAAGAAGGCGTAAAGATTCATTCTGCAATACTCAATGCCGAGAATGGCCCGATCTACTTGGGCAAAAATTCGGAAGTTCAAGAAGGGGTCATGATCCGTGGTCCGTTTGCGTTGGGTGAGGATTCTGTAGTGAACATGGGTGCCAAAATGCGTGGCGATGTATCGATCGGCCCTGCCTGCAAAGTAGGTGGAGAAGTAAGCACCTCTGTTTTTTTTGGTTACAGTAACAAAGCACACGATGGATTTTTGGGATGCTCTGTAATTGGCGAGTGGTGCAATTTTGGGGCAGATAGCAATACGTCTAACCTAAAAAATAATTACGAAAATGTAAAACTCTGGAATTATCCCAAAGCCGGTTTTATCGACACTGGCTTAGTGTTCTGCGGATTGATGATGGCCGACCATAGCAAGTGCGGCATCAATACGATGTTTAACACAGGTACGGTAACGGGCGTTAGCACGAATATTTTTGGCGATGGATTTCCACGAAATTTTATTCCATCTTTTGCCTGGGGCGGAGCTGCCGGTTTTAGCACTTACCAATTTGAAAAAGCGATGGACACAGCAGCGAAGGTAATGGAGCGGAGATCTCTTAAACTGACGGCTGTCGACAAAGAGATTTATAAAACTATTTTTGACGCGTGCGAGAAAGAAAGAGTTTGGGAAAAAATTAAATAATTTGAAAATTTACAGCCTATTGAAATTAGTGTTTACTGAGGCCGTGCATGCCAATCTATTGCTCACGCACTACTCGCCAGCAATTCAATTTTCAAATTTTCAAATTAACTAATCAATTTATGAACTTCTCATCAATACCCGGATTATTAGAAATAAAATCAACGTTGATTGAAGCCGTGCAGGCCAATCACATTGCTCATGCACAGCTATTCGCTGGCAAACCCGGGTCTCTCAATTTACCAATTGCACTTGCCTATGCCAATTTTCTTCATTGCCAAAACAAAGGAGCTACCGATGCGTGTGGCACTTGTCCTGCCTGCAGCAAAAGCTTAAAATACATTCACCCTGACACCAGTTTCGTTTTTCCCCTAGGCAACATCAAAGCCGACAAAGATGAAGATCGCTTTAAGGCTGACATACTCAAAACATGGCGCGCATTTCTATTGGAACAACCGTATGGTGATCTAAGCGATTGGATTGGCTACTATGGAGGTGAGGACAAACAAGCACTCATATCGCGAGAGGAAAATAGAGAGATCATAAAAACACTTTCGCTCAAGCCTTTTGAAAGTCCGTTTAAAGTGATGATCATCTGGCAACCTGAGCTGATGCATCCGTCAGCCGCCAACGGGATTTTGAAGATATTGGAAGAACCGCCCGCAAATACTTTTTTTATTCTGGTCACAAATGCTTTAGAAAGGTTGTTGCCCACCATTCTTTCGCGCACGCAGATTGTACAAATTCCACTTTTGGCTGACGAGGAAATTGAAACTTACCTAACAGCGAAAGGAGTGGATGGAAAACGTAAATTAGAAATCATTTCACTAGCCGATGGCAATTTAAACTTAGCCGGCAAGCTGATTGACTCGGAAGAAGATCATTACCAAGAACGTTTTTCGGATTGGATGCGCACTAGTTTCAAAAAAGATTACGGCAAGATGGTGGGCTTGGCCGAACAATTTCACGAATTAGATAAACTCGATCAGCGCAATTTTTTTCATTATAGTTTAAGTATGATCCGCGAAACGGCACTTCAGTTTTCGGGGGCCTCAGCCATCAGTCGGGTGAAGGGAAGTGAAGTGAAGTTCGTACAAGATTTTAGCAAAGTAATGAACGTGATCAAGGCTGAAAAGATAAACATCCTAATCTCGGAAGCAACCTATCACCTGGAAAGAAATGGTAGTGCTAAAATGATTTTCTTGGATTTGTCTTTGCAGGTTTCAAAACATTTGAATCCATAGGAAGACGTCCGTTCATTTCCTATTTTTGCAACCAAATTTTAATCTTCAATTTTTTTATGAATAAACTCGCAATCATCCTCTTATTCGGATTGACACTCGTTACCAGCTGCGCTCAAAAATCAGATTATGTGATCACCATCAAAACCAACCAAGGTGAAATGGTGGCTATTTTGTACGATGAAACTCCCAAGCACAAAGCCAATTTTATCAAGCTGGCCAAAGAGCGTTATTTCGATAGTCTATTGTTCCATCGCGTGATTGCCGGCTTCATGATCCAAGGTGGCGACCCCAATTCTAAAAAAGTAACACAGGGCCAACCATTAGGCAATGGCGGCCCGGGTTACACAGTAGATGCCGAATTTAATCCTCGCCTTTTTCACGAGAAGGGGGCTTTGTCTGCTGCAAGATTGGGTGATCAACAAAATCCGACAAAAGCCTCCAGCGGAAGTCAGTTTTATATTGTGCAGGGGACGGTCATTCCCGAATCCAACATGAATGATTTAAAAATAGATCAGATGAAATTAAACATGGGCTTTCAGCAGATTA
>JBBSCN010000213.1:0-5091 GCA_038250265.1 Cytophagales bacterium
AGACATTAAAAAATACATCGGTCAACCGTTAGGAACCACTGATTGGTTTACGGTAACGCAAGAAACCATCAACGAATTTGCCAACGCCACGCAAGATCACCAATGGATCCATGTAGATGTGGATCGTGCCAAACAACAGATGCCGGAGGGAAAGACAATCGCGCACGGTTATTTAACAATGTCATTGGCGGCCAAATTCTTTCCCGAACTCATTGCCGTTGATGGTGCAACCACTGCTATTAACTACGGCTTAAACAAAGCCCGCTTTCCGGTAGCTGTAAAATCGGGAAGTCGCATCCGCATGACGGGAAAAATTACCAATGCAGAAGATATGCCGAATAATGGTTGCAAACTTTATGTGGAAGCAAAAATAGAAGTAGAAGGTGAGGAAAAGCCCGCTTATATTGGGGAGTTATTGACAGCACTTTATTAATTCAACATTCGACATTCAAAATTTACCCCATGAGACTAAAAGATAAAGTTGCATTGATCACCGGAGGTGCAAATGGCATCGGCCTTGCCACCGCCAAACGGTTTGCGAAAGAAGGAGCAAAAATAATTTTGTGGGATCTTTCCGAAAAAGGAAATGATGTAGTGGAGCAGTTAAAAAAAGAAGGACATGAAGCTATTTTCGCAAAGGTGTCAGTAGCCGATCAAGATCAAGTAATAAAAGCTACCGAGGCCGCTCACAAACACTTCGGTAGAATTGATATTCTAATCAACAATGCAGGAATCACGAAAGACCGCACACTTTTAAAGATGTCGAAGCAGGAATGGGACGATGTGATTTCAGTAAACCTGACGGGAGTTTTCAATTGCACACAAGCGGTGGTGCCGATCATGAAAGAACAAAATTATGGACGGATCGTTTCGGCTTCTTCCAATGTCGCTATTCGCGGAAACTATGGCCAAACCAATTATGTGGCCACAAAATCAGCCATCATTGGCATGACTAAAGTGTGGGCATTGGAATTAGGTCGCTTTGGGATCACGGCAAATTGTATTGCGCCCGGCTTTATCCAAACCGCGATGACCGATGCTATGCCCGAAGAAGTGCGCAAGCAAAGCCTGGCTCACATACCCGTAGGAAAGTGGGGTGTGCCGGATGATATTGCAAATGGCTATCTTTACTTAGCGTCTGACGAAGCCTCTTTTGTAAGCGGAATTTGTTTAACAATTGATGGCGGAGCAGCGAGATAAGTTGAAAGTGATTAGTTAAAAGTTGGAAGTAATTAAATGAAAGAATTAGCAAATCAAATATTGTCAGCCTGAGCTTGTCGAAGGCTATAGAAATAGATTTCGACAAGCTCAATCTGACAGTAGAATAAGAGTTCAAACCAAAAAAATATGAGCCGTTACACCAGCATGGAACACAACAAGTTCCTACTTCAGGAAGTACATCCCGTAAAAGATATTTTTTCATTGCCAAGATATTCCCATCTCAATTGGGAAGAATCATGGATGATGATTGAATCTGCAAAGTCATTGGCGGACCGCGATATGGCTCCGTACTTCAAAGAAATGGATGCCCAGCCCGCACACTACGATGGCAATGGCGGAGTGAAAACCCATCCACAGTTAAAAACAATTATCAAACAAGCGGCAGAAAACGGATGGATTGGCGGGGGTGCCAAATTTAAAGATGGCGGCATGCAACTGCCCATGATGATCTACAATACGGCTCAACATATTTTTATGGCGGCCAACAATAGCTCCCAAGGATATTTTAGTTTATCCGCTGGCTCTGCCGCGCTTATCACCAGCTTTGGTACAGAAGAACAAATCAAAACGTTTGTCCCCAACATTTTTGCGGGCAAGTGGCAAGGCACGATGGCGTTGACAGAGCCTCAAGCTGGAAGCTCGCTCACAGATATTACCACGAGTGCCAAATCATCGGGCGATGGGTTTTATAAAATCAAAGGTCAAAAGATTTTCATTTCAGGCGGCCAGCATGAAGCGTGCGATAATTTCGTTCATCTTACGCTGGCGCGAATTGAAGGAGCACCTGCAGGAACGAAAGGCATTTCATTATTTATCATTCCAAAATTTTGGCCGGAGAAAGATGGGTCGCTCATGCCTAATGATGTTTTCTGTGCAGGTGATTTTCAAAAAATGGGGCAACGCGGCTATTGCACCACACATCTTGTTTTTGGCGATAAAGAGAGTTGTAGAGGCTGGCTGGTAGGTGAACCCCATAAAGGGTTGTCGTACATGTTTCAGATGATGAACGAAGCACGTATTAGCGTTGGACTAGTCGCAGCCTCCGTGGCGATGGCCGCCTATCAAGCATCGTTGCAATATGCCAGCGAGCGCCCGCAAGGGAGATTGGCGAGCGAGAAGGATCCAGTGAAAGCCCCTACCCTCATCATCAATCACCCAGATGTGCAACGTATGTTGTTGACACAAAAAGCCATCGCTGAAGGTGCGTTGGCACTGACCATGGAATGCAATCGTCTTTCCGATTTGGTGCATGCAACCGAGGGTGAGGAAAGACAAAAACATCTATTGCTATTGGAATTGTTGACACCCATTGTAAAAACCTATTCGTCCGAACAAGGAAGCAGATCGGCTGCATTGGCGATTCAGGTATTGGGAGGCTATGGATTTACGATGGACTTTCCCGTGCAGCAACATTACCGCGATTTAAAAATCATGTCGCTCTACGAAGGGACTACGGGCATCCAATCGATTGACCTGCTAGGAAGAAAAGTGGTGATGGAAAAAGGTAAAGCCCTTTTCATTTTGCTGCAAGAAATTCAAGAAACGATCAACCGCGCTGCGGTGTACGATCCGTTGAAAAAGTATGGCAATGAATTGGCGGAAGAAGTGGTGCGGATTCAGCAAGTACTAAAACACCTGAGTGCGTTTGCGCAGCAAGGTGATATCGATCGATACTTATCAGATGCAACTGTGTTCTTGGAGCAGTTCAGTTATGTAGTAATTGCTTGGCAATGGCTGAAACAAGCGGTGGTAGCCCACACCTCTTTGCAGTCGGGTAATTTTCAAAACCAACGCCAAGATTTCTATGAAGGCAAAATACACACGATGAAATTCTTTTTTAGGTATGAACTTCCACATGCTGCGGCTTGCGCGAAAACGCTGATGGATGCCGAGTACTTGACGAGTGTAAAAAGGAAAGAAGTTTTTCACTAATGGGTATCTCTAAAAATCTTTGTTTTCTTCACCTCAACCCTTACCCTTCTCCATCCCGATAGCTATCGAAAGAGAAGGGTGAGCAGAGTTTTTAGAGATGCCTAATGTCAATAAATTGATGTGCCCAAAATACGAGATGTAAACCGGGCAAGGGATGGAAGCGGAAAGCCTCCCGAGGCCACGCTCGGGATGAACTCCATGCGGTGGCCAGCCACGGGAGCTTGGAGCGGACAGCCCGGTGCTGACGCCTCGTTCAGCATGCCCCAAAAAAAATCGTCAAAATCAATTAACTTGCAGCCGGAAAATTCGCATTTAAAAAATACAAAATGAAGGAAGTATATATCGTATCGGCCGTGCGTACACCCATCGGTAGTTTTGGTGGCACCTTGGCTTCGCAAACCGCTGTGCAATTGGGGGGAGTAGCCGTAAAAGGTGCACTGCAAAAAATAGGGCTCGATCCGAAACACGTGCAAGAAGTATTTATTGGCAACGTGATCTCATCGGGTTTGCAGCAAGCACCCGCCACACAAGTAGCCGTGGCGGCAGGGTTAGGTTACGAAATACCTTGCACACTGGTGAACAAAGTTTGTGCCTCGGGCATGAAAGCCATCATGTTGGGCGCGCAGAGTATTATGCTCGGACAAAACGATGTAGTAGTGGCGGGTGGAACAGAAAGCATGAGCAACATCCCTTACTATCTGATGAAGGCGCGCTACGGTTTTAAATATGGCAATGGCGAAGTGTTGGATGGATTAACTTACGATGGCCTCACCGATGTTTACAACCATTGTGCGATGGGCGTATGTGCCGATAATACCGCAAAGGAAATGAGCATCACTCGTCAAGAGCAAGATGCCTATGCCATCAACTCCTACAAACGCGCTGCGGCCGCCTGGGCTGCGGGCAAATTCAAAGACGAAATAGTACCCGTTGAATTGATTGATAAGAAAGGGAACAAAACATTGTTTGCTGAAGACGAAGAATATAAAACTGTGAACTTTGAAAAAATTCCAGGGCTGAAACCCGTCTTCACCAAAGAAGGCACGGTGACGGCAGCCAACGCGTCTACTATCAACGATGGTGCGGCAGCCGTCATTTTAATGAGCAAAGAAAAGATGAAGGAACTAGGCCTCACTCCTATTGCCAAAATCCGGGGCTTTGCCGATGCCGCACAAGACCCGATGTGGTTTACCACTACGCCATCCCTTGCTATACCCAAGGCAATGAAGATGGCAGGTGTGGATAAAAATGATGTAGGCTACTACGAAATCAACGAAGCCTTTTCTGTCGTGGCGCTGGCCAACAATAAATTACTGAGCCTTGATCCGGAAAGGGTAAACATTTATGGCGGAGCAGTAGCGTTGGGTCATCCGCTCGGTGCATCGGGCGCTCGTATCACCATTACACTCGCCAATATTCTGAAGCAAACCAATTCAGCCATTGGCGTAGCGGGTATTTGCAACGGTGGGGGTGGCGCATCCGCCATTGTCATTGAAAAATTATAGCTTGTTTGCCAAAAGAAAAATAGAAGAGAAAATAAAAAAATAAAAATTAGGCGACCTGCTGAAGCCCGAGGCGGGCAGTCAGCACCGGGCTATTCGCTGCAAGCTCCCTCGACCAGCGCGCCTGTCCTGGGCGCAGACTCGGGAGGCTTTCCGCTTCTATCCCTGGCCGATGGTACTTAATAGGTTTGCACTAGATGATTAAAGTTTAAGTTATTTAGTAGAAACATAAATTGCACGACCGATGGACATAGCACTAAAAAAATTAGAATTGATCGAGTGGCTTACCCGTTTGCAAGATGAAAAATCAATCGAGCAAGTAGAGGCCTTAAGAAAAAGCATGGCCAGCAAATCATACGAATTAAGAATGCTAAAACCAGAAATGGAACTTTCAGTAAAATCTATCCGGTCAGAGCAAGACCAAAAAGAAGGGCGC
>JBBSCN010000214.1:0-5084 GCA_038250265.1 Cytophagales bacterium
CGAACGACAGATAGACAGGCATTTGCAATGCCGCTGCTTACGCGGTTTGTATAGCGCAGATTACAAATCTGCTTTTATCTGTAGTTGGACATGCCCTTCGGAATATGACGTACAGCGCGGACCGCGCGAGATTGATCAATGGTATAAACAATACAATCAGCATCATTGCTCTCAAGCAGATGGATTATATGTGCTAAACTAAGCGGTAGGATTAATGAAGTATTTTTTAATGTCATAGATCTCAACATTAGCATCGGCAAATTCATTAATTATAATAGACAAACGCGCTCCGTAATTATGTAAAACTGCAAATTGTTTGAGGTGCCGATCATCATTAGCGCGCAAATAGGCTTCTAGTCTATTTGGATCTTCGCCTATGTCCAGCATGGTCATATTGACCGAGGCTTGATCTTGGTTGATCATATACAAATCTTTAAAATATTCTGACTCCAGCAAGTTCAATAAAATATCCAGCAGTTCAGGATCAATATAAATACGATAATCATCAATAAAGGATTGTATTAGCTTAGTGAGAGTACTGTGATAATTAACAAAACAATCTTTAATAAGGCTGTTATAAAAGAATAAGTTCCATGATTCAGGATGTTGAATAGAAACGAATTTAAATCCCTCATCCAATTTTGAATGAAGTACTAGATTCTTATAAATGCGTTGAAAATCTTTTTCGCTATCAATTTTTTCTGCCGGCATGTATTGCCACACTAGATGTTTCCAGATTGACCAATAAGAAGCGGTGATACTTTGGATGTCACGTAAAATTCGCTGATCGATTGCTATTCTTCTTTCACGTTCTCTTCTTTCGATAATTTTATTGATGACAAAAACAGTCAACGCCACGCCACCAATTTCCGTAAAAAGATTGACGCCAAAATCTTTATCGACAAAAAATATCACCAGCGCGAAAAGAATGCTAGCCCCAAAAACTAAACGAAGATCAAAGCTCCTGCGCCTGAATTTCATTATTGATAAGCCCTATTTGTTAGTAAGCCTTATGGGATACGGATGCTACTTATTTAAGAGTCGGCTGAAGTCGGCTCAAGTATGCTAGAAACTTTACAAACCATATTGGCAGGAAATCCTCCCAATTTTGCGTGTTCGTAAATAAGAGCTTCGTTTGGTGCGGTGTAAACGCAATACAATTTATCGCCTGTTACGTAGCTTTGTATCCATTGAATATCGGTACCTAACTTGCTTAGCACATCTCTAGATTTTTGAGCAAGTGCTCTTAATTGTTCTGAGGTTAATTGACCGGCTCCTGGTACATTTCTTTCAATTACAAATTTCGGCATTTGGTTTTTGTTGTATAGGTCAAACTTACTTATTAATCAATTGATTTCAAAGTTACCAACTGTTTTAAGCGCTAAACGGCAACCACGGGCATTTGTAAATAAAGGCCATTCCACAAGCAAGTACGTCCGCAGATCCCCCACATTGCTCTTGTCCACCTTTTCAATTCTAAAATGCTTAGATTGTCGAACATACACTACGCTAATAGGTAGAATTGCATGGGTAATCATTTGCCATGCAATACATTGTTCTTTTTTTTGCAGATCGCAAATCTACATTTACCTAAGTTTCCATCGGCTCTTCTTAACACATCGAACAGCGTAAATTCAAATCTGCTTTTATATGTATTTCGGTATTCCTTTCGCAACACGTCCAAAAACGAGGTATGAACAATATGCGAGTTGCTTGATCGTAGAATATGAACGCAACGTTGCTATTTCGCTATTGAGAGACGGAAACAGATCGGTAATGATAAAAAATAGACCATCGCTATGGATGTGGAATTTGAAAATGCGAGAACGACCGCGGTTTGAATAAAATAGAAAGACGGCACAAGTACCATCCCCAAAGCAAATTTTAAGGAACCAACAAACTGCTGATCTCTTACTTTGTTTTTGAGAATCCAGCGGATAATCGTTTTGGCAAGAAAGTGGTTGACATGAAAGTACATTGAGATTGGATTCCACCGGAAGGACTTTCCTGATTTCGTTTTCTGCTGCACGAAGCTTTCTGTCTCATATTTCAAAATCAGATTTTGATCGATTGCCAGTTGGTGCACTAAGTCTTTTTTAATGATCCGATGGTTTAAAAAGTACGCTACTCTTTTTTCGTAGTCCATCAACGGAATATCAAGTAAAAGTGGTTTGATGGCGTTACTTGTTTTTTCAAGAATCAATTCGGCTTTTTTTCTTGGGTCGATTTCTTCTCGGGTCAATTCGTTGACGGAGAAAGATTCTCCAAAACTTATCAATACCCTTGAGGCGGCTGTTGAATGTGATTCGTATTGTAAGCCCACCGGAACGATTTTTACATCCACATTTTTTTCAACCGCAGCCAACGAAATACGTGCAAACCCTTTTTGCAAATCACGCAAGTGCCAGCGTTTGTCGTCATTACCTTCAGCAAATATTAAAATTGATTCATTATGTTTTAGTAATTCAACACAGCTATCAATCATTTCATCGTTTTTGCGCAGCGTACCAAATCCATCGCGAAAGCGGAAGACTGGTTTCATTTTCAGCCAACCCAATACGGTTTGCGCCCATTTCTTTTCGAATACATTGGCGCGTGCCAGAAACCAAGGATTTCTGTTTGTGCTGCAACCAACCAACACGGCATCTAAGAATGCATTTTGATGGTTGGCCACAAAAATGACCGGGCCTGTTGGGATAGGCGAAAGGTTATTGGTCTGCCACTTTTTGAAGTAGAACCGAAGCGCCACCCGACAATATTGTTTCAAGGCAATATAAAGCAACTCCGACATCCCGCTATCTGCTTACAGGTGAAAGCGAACGGTTTCTCATCCAACTGGCAAAGGTAAAACCTGCTACCAAATGCCACACGCCCCACCAAGCGGTAATCACGGCCATCTCTGCATTGCCATTGAAGAATGTAAAAATTAAAATAAGGCCTAGCCCCGAATTCTGAATACCTGTTTCTATGGCGATCGTACGATTGCTGGCTTCGTCATTTTTTAATGACGCGCTAAAGAAATAGGAGAGGAGCAAGGCAGCACCATTGTGTATCAACACGATCCAAAAAATGGTACCAATATGAAGGAAAAACGCCTGCTGGTTTTTAAGAAAAGCCGTTATTATAAATGCTGCTAAAATAAAAATGGAGACGGTGCGGATCACTTTCCCGACTTTGTCATTAAATGTTGGAAACTTTCGAGTGATCCACATACCCAGTAATAATGGAAGCAATAAGATGAGCGCCATGTTGGTGATTAGCGCGGGGAAATCAATTTCAAAGTTGCCAACTTCAGTTTCTAAGCCAGGCACAAAAGAAGCCCACATGAAAAAACTAATCGGGGTTAGTACGAAGGCGAGCAATGAAGAGATGGCCGTGAGGGTTACCGACAGTGCTACATTTCCTTTGGCGAGAAGAGAAAAGAAATTCGAAACATTTCCCCCCGGGCAAGCCGCGACTAAAATCATTCCCAATGCCATTTGCTTGCTGATGGGCAATACGAGAACTAAGAGTAACGTGATAAATGGCAAAAGAATAATTTGTGAAAACAGACCCGTGAATACCGCTTTCTTTTGATCGAGCAGTTGGGTGAAATGTCCGATCTTCATTTCCAGCGCTACGCCAAACATGATGATGGCCAAACAGATGTTTAACGCCATCAGGCTGTCGGGTGAGAATTGAATGGAAACGGTTTCTGGGGACATGAACTCTTATCTATATTTTTTAAATCTTAAATCTTAAATCTCAAATCTTGAATCTTGAATTTACGTCTCATTCTTTATTCTCTTCATACCAGCGATCGATGCGTAAGCCTTTTCCCTCGGCAGCCATCACGGCTAGCTGATCACATCGTTCGTTTTCGGGGTGGCCGGCATGGCCTTTGATCCAGACAAATTTTGGTTTTAGTTTTTGATGAAGGGGTATGTATCGTCTCCACAAATCCTGATTGGCTTTTTTGGCAAAATTCTTTTTCTGCCAGTTCCATATCCAGCCTTTTTCTACAGAATCAACCACATATTTTGAATCTGAGTAAATGGTAACGGCTATCCCTTCTTTTTTGATGGCTTCCAAGCCAATGATTACAGCCATCAATTCCATCCGATTGTTGGTGGTAAGGCGAAAGCCTCCAGATAATTCTTTTTCGTGACCACCGAATTTCAGGATAGTACCGTAGCCGCCTCGCCCGGGATTGCCTTGGGCGGCACCGTCTGTGTAGATGCGAATCAAATGTTAGTATTGATTAGAATTCCTTGCTTTTCAATTTCACCGATGAAAGGATCGGTCTCCATTGTTTCATCAGAGTGGTAGGTGTGCAACTCCATTAAACGCGGAAATTTTACTTTCATTTTCAACATCTCTTCCACATCCATTGGAATGCAATCGGTGAACTTATCGTCCCAAATGGCCAGATCGATATCCGAATGCTCGTGTGGATTTCCTTTGGCGTACGACCCAAATAAGACTGCTTTGGATGGACTATATACCTTGCTTTTTAACTCTAGGATGAAGTTATGGATGGTATTTTCTAAAGTTTTTCGAGTAAACATTTTCGAAGTCTTTTGATGAACTGGTACTTTTCAAGCGTATATTTTTTAGCTGCTTGTTTATTAAGGGCATCTCTAAAAAATCCGTTAACCCTTCTCTTTTGGGGAAGGGAAAAGGTTGAGGTGAAGAAAACAAAGGTTTTTAGAGATGCCCTTAATTTTATTTAAATAGTCAGGGTATCGCCCTTCCAAGTTCCAGTAATTTAAGGCTCTTAGCTCATCAACGTCTTGTTCGGCTGTTTTTATCCAATATTGAACTTGTTCGTCTTTTCCCATAGAAGGCAAATTTATAAAAATCAGGTTAGACCAAGATTGCTTTTAAAAATCTTCACGGCAATGGCCAACAAAATCACACCAAATACTTTTCGTAAAACCACAAAGCCCGACTTGCCTATTTTACGCTCTAGCCAACCACTGGATCGCAACACGATGTAGACGAAGATCAAGTTTAATACAATGCCAATCAAAATGTTGGTTTGTTGATACACGGCCCGCAAAGATAGAATAGTAGTTAACGTGCCGGCACCTGCAATCAACGGA
>JBBSCN010000215.1:0-5079 GCA_038250265.1 Cytophagales bacterium
GCAAATGACTGATCCAGGAAAACAATTTCCTTGGATTCGCGTGTTCGGCACGCTCGGTTGGATTGTGGCGGGGGTTTGCATTAGCCTCTTTGGATTGGATAAATCGTCCATGACCTTCCAAATGGCAAGCGGTGCTTCCATTTTGTTAGGCCTAACAAGTTTCATCTTGCCGAACACACCTCCTAAGGGGAAAGCTGCTGGCGCTTCGTCTGCTATCGGAACGGAAGCTTTCGTCCTCTTCAAGGACAGGCCGTATCTCATCTTTTTCATAGCAGCAATACTCGTATGCATCCCGCTGTCATTTTACTATGGCTTTGCGAATGTCTTCCTCAACGAACTAGGCATGAGCAACGTGGCTTCGAAGATGACCCTCGGTCAGGTATCGGAAGCCGTATTTATTTTGGCGATTCCATTCTTATTTAATCAAATTGGAGTTAAGAAGATGCTTTTGCTGGGAATGACCGCTTGGATTTTGCGATACGTTTTCTTTGCCTATGGAAATATGGAAGCCAATATGTGGATGCTATATGTAGGCATTATCCTCCACGGTATCTGTTATGATTTCTTTTTTGTAACGGGCTACATGTACACCGAAAAGAAAGCAGGCGAAAAAATTAAGAATGCGGCACAAGGATTATTTACGTTTGCCACCTATGGACTGGGTATGTTCATTGGCACAAGTTTTTCGGGGTTTATTGCCGATAGAAATTTGGAAAACGGGTTGCATCAATGGAAGCAAATTTGGTTTGTGCCTGCGTTGATTGCCGTGGTTGTGTTGATTTATTTCGTTTTGTTCTTTAAAGAAAAGAAAGAGATAAAAACAGCTTAAATGAATTTACCAGTGACGATTTACGAAGGACGAGAGTTATCGCAATCCGTAAATCGTAGTTCGTACGTATAGATTTTATTAGCTCCAATTACTGTAAAATATGAACATCGCCATGCTTGGCTCCGGCTTCATAGGCCGGTTTTATGCCGACTCCATTCAGGGCTATCGCAGCAAAGATAAAATCGTGTCCATTTATTCCCGTAAGGAAGAAAGCGCAAAAAAATTTGCGGCTGACTACAAAGTTCCATTTTATACGATTGTTTTAGAAGAAGCCATCGCACGCCCGGAAGTAGACGTAGTTTGTATTTCGTTGCCGAATAATTTGCATGAAGAAGCCGTGATGCTTTGCTGCAAACACAAAAAGGCCGTGATGACCACCAAGCCATTAGGCAGAAATGCAGCGGAGGCAAAACGCATGTTAGAGGCCGTAGAGAACGCAAAAATTTTTAATGGCTACCTCGAAGATTTAGTTTACACACCCAAATTTATCAAAGCGCAAGAGAGCGTGAAGAACGGTGCGCTCGGCAGAATACTTTGGGCAAAATCGCGCGAGACACACCCAGGACCCCACAGCGATTGGTTTTGGGATATTGAACAAGCAGGAGGTGGATGTATTTTGGATTTGGGATGTCATTGTGTCGAGATCACTCGATCATACATTGGTAAAGACATCAAGCCAATAGAGGTGATGTGTTGGGCTGATACACAAGTAAAACCCATCGATGCGGAAGATCACGCGATTGGTTTAGTAAAATATGAGAACGGAGCCATCGGACAGTTTGAAGTAAGTTGGACTTTCCGTGGCGGCCTCGACTTGCGTGATGAAGTGATGGGAAGCGAAGGCACCATTTGGACAAATAGTTTTTTGCGCACCGGTTTTGAAATGTTTATCACCGGCAAAGGCGCAGACTACGTAGCTGAAAAGGCTGAGAGCAATACGGGTTGGCTTTTTCCTGTTGGTGATGAATTGAATGAGCTGGGCTATAACCACATGTTCATGGACATGTTCAATGCCTTGGAGAAAAAGTTGGAACCAAAAGAAACTTTTTATGATGGATATGTGGTGAACTGTATTTTAGATGCGGCTTACAAATCCGCCAAAACAAAACTGTGGGAACCTGTACAGTTAGATATTTGGCGCGGGCGAACAGGAGTTACCAAGGACAGTCACTTGATAGAATACGATGCTGAGCATTATCTGATAAAGGAAGAAGTGACGCATTATGGCGCTAAGAAAGTGATATTGAAGAGTAAGATTGATGGGCGAATAGTTGAGCGAGTTATCGGTTAATACCAATTGATTTGCAAAAAATTCTTACTTTTATCTTTTAAACAAAACTAACTACTATGAAAACTAGAGTATTATTCCTCTGCCTGGCGCTGATTTTTTCCGGCATCCAAGTTTTCGGTCAACTCTCTAAAAAAGAGAAGAAAGAATGGAAAAAGAAAGCCAAAGAATTCGCGAAGAATCCAGCCAATTTGAAAACCCTTGTTGAAACAAAGCAAGTGGTTGAAACTGACAACTCGTCTTTGAAGGGTCAGGTAACTACACTCAACGGCCAAGTCAGCGACAAGAACGCAATGATTGCAGATTTAGAAGATCAAATTTCTAAAATGCGCAGTGAACTCACTTCCACGAAGGCAGAGTTGGCTCAGTTGAAAGAAGCGCCACCCGTTAATTCGCTGGACTTTTCGAAGGGGGTCGTATTCAAAGTTCAAATTGGAGCCTTCAAGAATAAAGACCTGTCGAAGTATTTTGACAACAACCCCAACTTTGGTGGAGAGGCCACCGAAAAAGGGGAACAGAAATTTACCATTGGCGTTTTCCGCGACTACTGGGAGGCGGATAAATTCAAAAAGTACATTCGCGATATGGGTGTGAAAGACGCTTGGATCGTACCCTTTAGAGATGGCCAGCGCGTGGAAATTAAAGATGTTCTCGAAGGTGTGGTGGCTGGCAAAGCCCCCGAAAAAAAATAAATTGTAATGAGATAATTTTTAAGGGCAGCTTTGGGCTGCTTTTTTTATTTTCAAATCTCCCTGGTGATACCTTGGGATGATTACCTTTGTTTTATGAAGCAATTTTTCCGTTGCGTAGTTGTACTGGCATTTGTCTTTAATACCGCGCACGCACAAATTCGGTTAAGTAAGTTAGCGCTATTGCCCAAACAGGAATACAAAATTCTTGGATCAGATGTTATTTCTATTGACACGCTTATTTTGGGTGACTCCTCAAGAATTGTTTTGAATCCACAAGCAAAAACCAATATCATAAATGTAGCGGTAGCTCTTATTGGAAAAGGCTGTGCGATTTATGGAAAGGGAGAAAAGGCAGAACTTGGCAAGCGAGGGCGCAATGGAGCAAATCAACGAGCGCCTTGCAGTGATGGATCAGAAGGTAGCGAGGGTGGTGCTGGGTTCAACGGAAAGGACGGGCTCAATTTATCTTTTTATGTTGGCGTAATAAAAATTGCAGGGTCTTTGCAGGTCGATTTGTCGGGGGCCGATGGTGGAAACGGTGGAGTGGGAGGAACTGGCGGTGACGGTGGTTCTGGAACAACAGTTTGCAAGGGAGGAAACGGTGGCGCAGGAGCAAACGGACGAAATGGAGGAAATGCCGGATCGGGCGGAAGCTTAAATATTAGCTGTAAAAAGTGTCAAGACACTCGTTCGCTACAAGATCAATTAATCGTCAAAAACTACGGAGGATTTGGCGGGCTGGGAGGCGATGGTGGTAGAGGTGGGCAAGCAGGGTTGGGCCGCCTAAAAGACGGTAAGAATGGAAAAAAGGGAATGCCTGGGATACAAGGCGCACCCGGAAAACAAGGATCCGTAACGCTAGAGCAGAAATAAAAAATGCATAAGCGCTGGATCAACAAGAAAATTCCAACCGAAACAGAAATTGCTAGACTTAGTACCGATATTAACGTTAGCCCCTCTTTGGCTACCATTCTGGTTCAGCGCGGTGTACAAGACTTTGAATCCGCAAAAAAATTCTTCCGCCCTACCTTTGAGCAACTTCGCGATCCATTTTTGATGAAGGACATGGCGAAGGCGGTGGCGCGCATTAAAGAAGCTATTGATCGACAAGAAAAAATATTGATCTATGGCGATTATGATGTAGATGGCACAACGGCCGTGGCGCTGGTGTACAGTTATATCAAAAGTTTTTATTCTCTCTGTGACTTTTACATACCCGATCGGCATTCAGAAGGCTACGGAGTTTCGGAAGCGGGTATAAAATGGGCAGAAGAAAATAGGTTCACGCTCATTATTGCCTTGGACTTAGGTGTAAAAGCCATTGACGCAGTTACATTAGCAACCTCCAAACAAATTGATTTTATCATTTGCGATCATCACCTTCCGGGATCTTCCATCCCTCATGCCGTGGCGGTGTTGGATCCTAAGCGCGCAGATTGCGAATACCCATTTAAAGAACTGAGCGGTTGTGGTCTGGGCTTTAAACTGATGCAGGCATTTGCCCAAAAATTTAGAAAAGAAGAAGAGCTAAATGATTACCTCGATTTGGTAGCGGTGAGCATTGCCTCTGACATAGTTCCGATTGTAGACGAGAATAGAATCTTATGTTACTACGGGCTGCAGAAGTTAAATCAACATCCGTCACCGGGTTTAAAAGCATTGAAAGACATTGCCGATGTTAAAGTTGAGTTGGATGTGACGGGCATTGTCTTCACGTTGGGGCCACGCATTAATGCTGCTGGCCGTGTGGCACATGCCAGTGCAGCGGTAGAGCTATTGATTTCAAAAACGGAAGAGGAGGCAAATAAGTTCGCGGAAAAAATCAACTTGAAAAATAATGCGAGAAGAGAGTTTGACCTAAACATTACCGAGGAGGCCTTGGCGATGATTGAAGGTGATGAGAAGCTAAAAAACGCAAAAGCCACCGTACTGTATAAAAATACTTGGCACAAAGGAGTAATTGGCATAGTTGCTGCTAGGTGTGTGGAGAAATATTATCGCCCCACTGTGATACTAACCGAATCAAATGACAAAATCACGGGTTCAGCCCGCAGCGTAAAAGACTTTGATTTATACGAGGCCATTAGTGCGTGCAGTGATCTACTCGAAAAATTTGGTGGCCATAAATATGCGGCAGGGCTTACGATGAACAAGAGTAACCTTGCGGCCTTTCAAGAGCGGTTTGAAGAAGTCGTTTCCAAAACCATCACCGAAGAAATGCAAACACCCGTGGTTGAAATTGACGTGCCCATTTCCTTTGATGCGATGAC
>JBBSCN010000216.1:0-5046 GCA_038250265.1 Cytophagales bacterium
GTCTTTTGTTAGTGTTAACGAGTTCCAGCCCATGTGCGGTACTTTCTCGTGGTTGGATGGGCTGAATTGCTTTACCGTTTCATCAAAGATGCCTAAGCACGGTGTATTATTTTCATCAGAGTGGGTGCACATCAACTGCATACCCAGACAGATTCCAAGTACGGGTTGCGTTAAGTTCACAATTACTTGATCCAGTTTTTTGTTTTTCAAATAAGCCATGGTAGAACTAGCTTCGCCAACCCCCGGAAAAATTACCTTGTCGGCTTTAGCAATTTCTTCGGGGTTATCGGTGATTGTGAAGTCGACCTGAAGTCGTTCTAACGCAAATGCCACCGAACGAATGTTGCCAGCGTTGTATTTGATGATAGCGATTTTCATTTTTGAATGCGAATTACAAGGTAAGAGGTACGACTTACGAATTACGGGATTTATCAATATTTAATCTAGCGGTTTTTATAGATGACACTGTAATTGCCAGAAGCTCTTTTGGGGATTAGTTGAATCAATTCTCCTGCTGAAATGGCAAAATCTTTAAATCTTTTCTTTAGGTCCATACTACTTTCATCTCGTGCTTCGTAACTGGTATTTCGTACCTTAAAGCGTTCCCTTCGTACTCGGCAACTGATCACTATATGGATCTTTTCTTACCGCCATTTTGATAGCCTTTGCAAAACCCTTAAAAATAGCTTCAATCTTGTGGTGTTCGTTTTGCCCTTCTACTTTAATATTCAAATTACACTTGGCAGCATCAGAGAACGATTTGAAGAAGTGAAAAAACATTTCGGTGGGCATTTCGCCAATTTTTTCACGTTTGAATTCTGCTTGCCAAACTAGCCAAGGCCGGCCGCCAAAGTCAATCGCTACTTGTGCAAGGCTTTCATCCATTGGTAATAAAAAACCGTAACGTTCTATTCCTTTTTTGTTTCCTAGTGCTAGTACAAATGCTTCGCCCAAAGCGAGGGCGGTGTCTTCAATTGTATGGTGTTCGTCAATATGCAAATCGCCTTTTACTTTGATTTCGAGGTCAACCAATCCGTGACGCGCCACTTGCTCTAGCATGTGATCAAAAAAGCCAAGCCCTGTGCTAATCGCTGAATGACCGGATCCGTCTAAATTTATGCTGACTTGAATATCTGTTTCTTTTGTTTTGCGGTGAACTGCGCCTGTTCTTTTCGATGATACGGCTTCATTTACTTCTCTCCAAGATGTTGTAGTCAAAACACATGTGTCGGCAAGTTCTTGTGGAATGGTTAATTCATCCACCGCAGGATGGCGAAGCAAGATTGCTTTGGCTCCCAAGTTTTTGGCCAGTTGAATATCGGTAAGACGATCGCCAATCACAAACGAGTTTTTTAGATCGTACTCGTCAGTAAAATAGTGTTGCAGCATTCCCGTGCCTGGCTTTCGGGTGGTTTTTTTTTCATTCGGCATAGATCGATCAATGTGGATGGCCGAAAACCGAATGCCTTCTCCCGCTAGTGCCTTTAGTAATTTATTATGAACAGGTAAAAAGGTTTCTTCGGGGAAGATTGCGGTACCAAGTCCATCTTGATTGGTGACCATCACTAATTCGTACTCAGTGTCCTTGGCGATTTTGCCCAGCCAGGTGAAAACCCCCGGAATAAATTCTAATTTATCCAAGCTGTCAATTTGTGGATCGGCTGGTGATTCGAAAATCAGCACCCCATCTCGATCGATGAATAAAACCTTCTTCATATCCTTTTCAATTCTGATAGCAACTCGTTGTTTTCTGCGGGTGTGCCGATGGTGATGCGCAGACAGTCATCGCACAAAATTACATTAGATCGGTCTCGTAACACAATTCCTTTATCCGCAAGCTTTTTGTAGATACTTTTTGCTCCGTCCATTTTCACGAGTAGAAAGTTTGCCTCAGAAGGAAATACTTTTTTAACCACTGGCAACTTTAACAATTCATTTTTGGCAAGCTCTCGTTCCCGTATGATATCGGCTACCCATTCATCTTTTCGTGCTGTGTGGTCCAGGCTTTTCAATGCAATCTCTTGGGTAATGCCATTGATATTGTAAGGTGGTTTAATCTTATCTAATATTGAAACAATTTCTTTGCTGGCGAAACACATTCCGAGGCGGATGTTGGCTAGGCCCCACGCCTTTGATAGAGTTTGAAGGATTACAAGATTAGGGAATTGATTAAGCAATGGAACAAAACCACCGTATGAAGTGAAGTCAATGTACGCCTCATCTACGATAACTAACCCAGCGAACTCAACTAGCAACGTTTTTATTTTTTCCACGCTCAATAGATTGCCGGAAGGATTGTTTGGACTGCACAGGAAAAGGAGTTTGGTATTTTCATCCCACGTTTTTCGGGTCGATTCGAGATCAATATCAAAATCGGTGGTAAGATTTATTGTTTTGATGGTGACTGCATTAATTTCCGCACTCACCGAATACATTCCATACGTGGGCTGGGGAATCAAGACATTGTCGCGGGCTGGCTCACAAAAAGCACGAATTAGTAAATCAATTGGTTCATCACTTCCATTTCCTAAAAACACTTGTTCGATACTTACTTTTTTGATTTGTGAAATTTTTTCTTTCAACTTTCGCTGGTGCGGATCAGGGTATCGATTGTAATCGGTAGGATACGGGTTTTCGTTTGCATCTAGGTATACCGAAGCACTGCCCTTAAAATCATCTCGCGCAGATGAGTAAGGCGTTAGTTTTTTTAAGTGGTACCGCACTAGTTTATCTAAATCAAATTTCATTTTGCATCCAATTCTAAATTCTAAATTCTATATTCTATATTCTGTATTCTGTATTCTGTATTCTAAATCCTAAATCCTATCTCCTATCTCCTAATTCCTCCTAACCCTAATCGCCTCTGCATGCCCTTTCAATTGCTCTGCTTCTGCCATTTCTTCTACTATTGGCCCGAGCGAGTTCAATCCATCTTTGGTTAACTTTTGTAGGGTGATAAATTTCATAAAGCTATCTAAAGAAACACCACTGTATGCTTTCGCAAATCCATTAGTAGGTAATGTGTGGTTCGTGCCAGATGCATAGTCGCCAACGGACTCGGGTGTGTAAGCTCCTAAGAAGATAGATCCTGCGTTTATGATTTTAATGGCAATTGAATCACAATCTTGGGCGTTGATGATCAAGTGCTCGGGAGCATATTCATTTACAAAGTCTATGATTTGATCGCTTGAGTTAAAAGTAATTGCCAAGCTATTTTTTAATGCTTCCTTAGCAATTTCTTTGCGTGGTAGTTTTTCTATTTGTAACGCGACTTGCTCCAATGTTTTATCAACTATGGTTTGATCCGTGGTCACTAACACGACTTGACTATCTGCACCGTGTTCTGCTTGCGATAATAAATCGGCAGCGATGAAAGAAGGGTCAGCTTTATCATCCGCAATCACCAATACCTCTGATGGCCCCGCAGGCATATCGATAGCAGTCCCTTCTTGGTTGACCAGTTGCTTTGCTTTGGTTACAAACTGATTTCCGGGGCCAAAAATTTTATTGACATCGGGTATGGAAGAAGTTCCATACGCAAGGGCTGCTATGGCCTGTGCTCCACCAACTTTAAAAACTTTCGTTACTCCAGTAAGCGAAGCAGCAAACAAAATAGCTGGGTTGATTTTTCCATCTTTGGAAGGAGGCGTGCAGAGAACTACTTCGTTGCAGCCAGCCAGTTTTGCCGGAATCGCCAACATGAGTACGGTAGAAAAAAGAGGAGCAGAGCCGCCCGGAATATAGATGCCTACTTTTTCGATGGCCACACCTTTGCGCCAACAAGTAACACCTGGCATCGTTTCGACTTCTATAGTCTCTCGCTTTTGTGCAACGTGAAACTTTTCAATATTGCTGGCTGCCGTTCGGATAGCTGCTTTGAGTGTGTCTGGTACGAGATTTACTGCTTCTTTAATTTCCTGTTCTGTAACTTGTAGTTGATCAATAATCACTTGATCAAATTGTTTTGTCAATTCCTTCAAGGCTTCATCACCCGACTTTTTCACACGAGCAAGAATATTTTTTACGCTGGTATCCAGGTATTCCAGTTCAAGCTGTGGACGCTCGCACAGTTTTTTCCATTTTTCCTTTTCGGGATTGACCTCAATTTTCATTTTAAATTTCTAAAGATTGTTTAAAATATTTTATTTAGCTCCAACTGGTTGCTCATATCTCAACTTACCCCCGACCTCGCCTTGCGAGGCCATTCCCTCTCTACTTCGTATGAGGGGAGTGGATTAGTTCATGCCTTGGCTCTCTTTGTCGCTGATCAAGTTCTATTTGTCTTCTACAATTTTCATTTTAAATTTCTTCTAAATTCTAACTCCTGTCTCCTATATTTTTTTTCATGCAATCATCTTCTCTATCGGTATCACCAAAATTCCTTCTGCCCCAAACGATTTTAGCAAAGCGATCTTCTCCCAAAAATCATTTTCATTTACTACCGAATGCAAGCTCGACCAACCTTTTCGGCTCAATGGCATAATAGTGGGGCTTTTCATGCCGGGAATTAGGCTGGTGATTTTTTCAATGGCTTCATCAGGGCAATTCAATAAAATGTATTTGTTGTTCTTGGCCGACTGAACTGCGTTTATTCTAAAAATTAATTTGTCTAGAATTTCCTTCTTGGCTGGCGCCAATTCTGGAGTAGCAATCAATACAGCTTCGCTTTGAATGACCGTCTCCACTTCTTTCAAACCGTTGCTCATGAGCGTACTTCCGGTGCTTACAATGTCACAGATGGCATCGGCCAAACCAATGCCCGGAGCAATTTCAACTGAGCCGCTGATCTCGTGGATGCCGGCTTTGATCTTATGCTTGTCTAAAAACTGTTGAACGATGACAGGGTAGGAGGTGGCAATATTTTTTCCTTGCAGGTAGTGGATGCCTGTGTAATTTTCTGAGCGGGGCACTGCAATGGAAAGTCGGCACTTGGCAAAATCCAGTCGTCTTACCAATTCGTTTTTCTTTTGCTTTTCGATGAATACGTTTTCGCCTACGATTCCGGCATCGGCCACCTTGTCTTCGATATATTGCGGAATATCGTCA
>JBBSCN010000217.1:0-4960 GCA_038250265.1 Cytophagales bacterium
ACCACAGACTCGGCAATTAATGCCGCGACAAAAACCGCGTTGCTCTTTACCTTCTTGATGTAGAAGGCGACAAGAAAGATTCCAAGTATGGTTCCGTAAAATAAAGAACCCACAATGTTTACAAACTGTATCAAGTTTTCTGCAAAGTTGGCAAGGGATGCAAATGCCATGGCAATCAGCGCCCAGAGTATAGTAAAATACTTAGAGGCATTTAGGTAGTGAAGCGCTGAAGCTTCCGGTTTGAATGATCTCTTGTAGATGTCTACAGTAGTGGTAGAGGCCAACGCATTTAGTTCTGAGGCCATCGATGACATGGCAGCGGAAAACATAACGGCCAGTAACAAACCGATAATTCCGTGAGGCAAATAATGAAGTACAAAGTTCAGGAAGATATAATCGCGATCCTGCGTTTTTGCTCCCGGAATGGCAGCGGAAATTTGTGCTTTTACATCTTTTCTAATCTTATCTTCTTTTGCTTTCAATTCTCGATAGGTTGCTTTGGAGGATGCCTTCAACTCGCTGTTGTTTGATTGAATACCCTTCACCAATTCATCTACAGCCATTCTTTTTTCTGAATAGACTTGATTGTATTGAGCCTCTAACCTTAGCAACGAGTCTGATTGTGTGGTCTGCAACGCCTCATTCCGCAAGGTGGGATTGTGAAAACTAGGCGGCTGAACAAATAAATAAAAGACAAACACCAATACCCCAATAAATAAAATCATAAACTGCATGGGTATTTTCAACAGCCCATTCATGATCAAACCCATTCTGCTTTCGCGGATGGATTTCCCTCCGAGGTATCGACCCACCTGCGATTGATCGGTGCCAAAATATGAAAGGAACAAAAACGTGGAAGCTATCAAGCCACTCCAAATATTAAACCGATCGCCCCAGCTAAAATTAGTGGTGATGATATTCAGTTTGCCCAACTCACCCGCCAACTGCACCGTATCTCCAAATGAAATATGATCCGGTAAAAGTCGATAGGCAATAACACCCGCTAAAATCATTCCGCCCATAATGATGGTCATCTGCTGGCGTTGTGTGAGGCTCACCGCGCGCGTACCCCCAGAGACGGTATAAATAATTACCAGCACACCGATCAGCACCGTGGTGAAGAAAATATTCCAGCCTAAAATAGTTGACAAGATAAGTGAGGGCGCGAACAGTGTGATCCCTGCCGAAAGTCCGCGAAGAATTAAAAATAAAATTGCAGCCAGTGTTCTGGTTTTTAAATCAAACCGCGTCTCTAAATATTCGTAGGCGGTGTATACTTTTAACCGATAATAAATCGGAACCATGGTTACGGAAATGATGATCATTGCCAATGGTAAACCAAAATAAAACTGGATAAAACGCATCCCATCTTCGATCGCCTGACCGGGTGTTGAGAGGAAAGTAATCGCACTGGCTTGCGTGGCCATAATGGAAACACCAATCATCCACCACTTCATGGTATTGTCTCCCTTCAAATAACCTTCGATATTTTTTGCGCCTTTCGTTTTCCATGCACCGTATAGAACAATGAAAGATATGGCGCTGAAAAGAACGATCCAATCTAAAATATTCACTGGGTAGAATTTAGATGGATGATTTCCGATTTATTCTTTTTGTTTTTCACTGGAATAAATTCGTGAGCAGTGCGAATAGAATGACCTGAGCAGCCATCACTCCAAGCACCAGCCAGTACCAGTGACTCCACGATCTAAAAACTGGAGGTTGTTCGTTCATTTGTTTTTCAGAGCTTGAGATTATCGGGATTTTGGAAGGTGTTCCAGAAAGTCAATAGGTCAATGTTTTGTTCATCCACAATCCGATAGTAAACAATTATCCGTTTATCGACAATGCATTTATGAATATTATCTGCCGGGCGATGTGCGGGAAACAAAAGGGGATTGTGTTTAATCAACCCCAAGACTTCGTCAACTCTATCCAAGAAACTACGGGTAACTTGCGTATCCCACTCTCGAATAAGATATTCTATATTCGGATTGAAAGTTCGTTTCGATTCGGGAGTCCATCGAACCTGATAACTCATAGTTTATACTGATCTCGAAAACCCTTCATTACCACATCGTGCGGTTCCAATTCCGAATTGAGTGATTCTTTCAAACCTTGATCAATGGAATTTTCTAGCGCTTGGTCAATTTTCTGCTGATTGGTCTGGGCAAAATCGAGTAGATTTTTGACGGCACGAACGAGGGATAGATCATTCACCTTTTCAAAGCCCTTTATCACTTCTGCTCTCTCAGCTGCAATATTCATTTGGCTATTTTAACAATATAAAGTTATAAAATTAACCGCTTTTATTTTTTCGATTTCAGCTTTTTTTGATTTTCTATTTTCTTCGGCTTTCCCAACGAAACCAAATTG
Organism: Cytophagales bacterium; assembly: GCA_038250265.1. GTDB lineage: Bacteria > Bacteroidota > Bacteroidia > Cytophagales > Cyclobacteriaceae > ELB16-189. The sequence continues at coordinate 2,377 of JBBSCN010000217.1, forward strand.
GCAAATAACTTATAGGCGCCCGGCACACCCTCCGGCAACTCACGGAAAAAGGAAAAACCTGTGTACACATAATGACCCAAGCCATAATTAGCTATCAACAAACCACCATTGCGCTCAGGCTCACCTGTATCATTACAAGAAATTAGCGCGTCATAATTCTCATGCCAGTTGGAAGGAAAATATAAGCCCCGTTCTTGTACCCAACCTTCAAAATCTTTTGAAATAATTTTATTCGGAAAATTTAGCGCAGGATGGTTCGGTTTCAAAATCCGCACTTCGCTGTTTTCTTCTGTCACCCGATCGCGCGAAAGCGTAATAGGATAAGGTGCGAATTTATCTCTGTCAATTTCAAAATCTGCATTGGTATTGTATTGCACCACCAATGTTCCACCTTCATTTACATAATTCAATAATTCAGGCATAAAATACCGGATTCGCTCGTTGGTGTTAAACGTACGGATGCCTAGAACTACCGCGTCCACCTTTTTCAAATTGGCGGCCGTTACTTCTTCGTTCTTCATTTCCCACACTTCGTAACCCATGTTGCGCAAGCTCGCGGGCACATCATCGCCCGCACCGCGGATGTAGCCAATGACAGAGCCTTCTTTCTTTAAATCAATGCGAAGCGCCTCCGACTTAGCTATCGGCATCAGTGTTTGCACGGGAATATGATCATACTCTATCGTGCGCAACGATACATCGTAAGTCTTGCCATCTATTTCAGCTACTGCTTTCAAGGTGGTATTCGACTCCTCTTTATCGGGGATGACTCTAAAGTTGAATGATTGTTCCTCGCTCTTCTTGTTCATCTCGAACGGAATAGAAATCGGAACTGACTTCCATCCTTTCGGTAGTTCTAATTTTAATTTTCCCTCGGTGACATCTGATGCGGATTTTAAAAGCACCGTCACCTCTTGGGGTTCTTGATTGCGAAAAATATAAACGGGCTTGTTCAAATTAACGAACACAGGCGGAACTACTTCAAACGGGCGTACTAGTTCTCCTTTTACGGGATCGGTCCACTTATAAATCAATGGCGCTTGCAATTGAATCTTCTCCCCATCGATCAAAAAAGAAAAATTGAAGATAATAGCGGGCTCATTTTCCGGTTTACCAATCAGCTTTTGATCAGCTACTGTGAACAATCCTTGTGAATGGGCTTCTTTCAACCAATAAGGAGACGAGTACGATAAATTTGTTTCTAGCTTTCGTTTTGACTTGAACGTAACGAGTGCATTATTTTTTAGAGGCAAAGTCATTGTGGTATCATACGAGGCAGAAGCAGATTGAATTCCGGTTATCGTTGCATTTGCTTTCGAGCGATTGATCACTTCAAAGTTGGCCAACATCATCTGTCCGGGCACACCCCAAAAATGATTTGCTACTACTTCTACATAAAGCCCCGCACAGTCTTGAACCAATTGATCGACTTCGGCTAATTTTTTTGTTTTCCAAACAGAATTGCCAAGCACAGTAATTTCTTTTTTTAATTGCAGTAACAAAGGAATGGAACTTGAGGGGTCTTCTAGTTTGTATTCGTTTATCAATTTATCAACCAACGGTTGAACCTTTTCACTTCCCTTCACACGGCTCCAAGTGGTATTCACGTTTTCAAAAAAATCTTTTGTCGAAGGCTCGCCTTTAACAAACTCAAAAAATTCAGCGGCATCTCCCCTTCTTCCAGGCGAGCCGAATCCTTGGCTTTTGTGTTGCGTCCTGCTTTCGGCCGCTATTTCGGAATAAGACTTACCTAAAAGTGTGTTGTATGTCCCGACATTTACTGGAAGAATTCCCGGGGTTGTTTCATTGATCGTTTGATTCCACCAGCGGCCGGTATTGGTGTAAAGCCGTTTTGCCTGCCAAGTACCAAACTCCTTTACTTGCTCGGGATAAACTAGTGGATCATTTGCTTTGTCGAACGCCTCTTGCGCCAGTATTGCGGAAGCTGTGTGATGTCCATGACCTGCTCGCTCATCGGGCGGAAAGCGGTTGAGGATAACATCGGGCTGAAACTGACGGATCACTCTTACCACGTCCGAAAGTATTTCTTGCTTGTTCCAAATTTCAAATGTCTCTTTTGCATTTTTAGAAAAACCAAAATCATTGGCGCGTGTAAAAAACTGTTGGCCTCCATCAATTCGTCTGGCCGCCAATAGTTCTTGCGTCCGGATAACGCCCAATAAATCCCTGATCTCCGAGCCAATCAAATTCTGACCTCCATCGCCACGCGTCATTGACAGATAGGCAGTTGACGCCAACCTATCATTTACCAAAAAAGCAATCGCGCGGGTGTTCTCATCATCAGGATGTGCGGCTACGTAAAGTACTGATCCCAAAAAATTGAGTTTCTTTAGCTTCAGTTTTATTTCCGCAGCGCTGGGTTGCTTCCGAAGTTGAGAGAAGGTGGTTTGAAAATTGAAAAATACAATAACAAGGGCAAGCAAAATTTTCATTGTGGTATAAATAGTTTTAGAGGGAAACGAGAAATTGGCCGGCAAGGTACGCAACACCGGCCACAACTCAGATCAAAAAACAGCTAGAACTTGCCCCGCTTTTCACCGTTCACCAAAAAGGTTCCATCTTC
>JBBSCN010000218.1:0-4893 GCA_038250265.1 Cytophagales bacterium
ATTACAAGAAACCGCGAGGCATGATCTTTCAACAATGGAAAAAATGTTTGAAACTCTTTTTTAAAGTCCTCGTAGTGAGCGGTTAATTCTACCGTTGATTCATTCATTTTCGAATCAAATTTGGAACGCCTCGTCATTCCATTCAGGGCTTGTTGAATACCTTCTACTTTTGCATAATTTACCAGCCAATTTCCACGAACCATGTGCGGCAACATCCACTTCACTTGCTCTGGAAGCACAGCTAAATTTTTGTCAAAATAGGCGTAACACTCTGCTGCAAAATCTGGCAACGGTTGACGATGATAGGAATGCCAATTAGCTGCCAAAAAATGATCATAAAATATATCAATGATCACTGGAGCATAGTGGTGGTACTTAGGCCGCAGCCGTTCTTTGCTTTGCAAAACGGTTGGGTGTTTGTCGGTAAATTCATCAATCGCCCGGTGCAGCTCAATTCCCTTAACAATGGCTGGCGAAAAACGATTGGAAAAATCGCGGCCACGCACAAAATCACCGATAAAGTTGCCCAAACGTATTTCTGGATCATCGGCCGATAAATATAGATGTGCAAGAAAGTTCATTTAAATACGCTAGGGCATTAAAGACATGTAAGGTAATTCAATTCATTTTATTTTTATTCGAAAATAAATTCCTCACTTTTGACGAAAATGAACTTAATATGGCATTGCTAGACCAATTGAAGCTACTAGTAAATCTCGCCCGAATTGATGGCGATATGGCAGAGCGCGAAAAAAGTTTTATTACCAACATTGGCAAAGCTAATGGATTTCCCGAATCATCGGTGGCTACATTGTTTTACCAGACGCACGAAGTTATTATACCCGATAACCTCACGGACGACCAGCGGTTTAATTATATTTTTAGCTTGGTTCAATTGATGAAAATCGATGAGCGAATTTACCAAGATGAGATAAAATTTTGTGCCAAAATTGCAGCCCGCCTTGGCTACAGTCAAGATGTTCTTTTCGAACTGATGCTGAAAGTTAAAAGCACCCTAGACGATGCCGAGCAAAAGGCCATTCGGGAACTTGCTCAGCGGCACTTGAAAAAATAGTGCAGCCGGCTTTCCAAAACTGAGTCTTGGCTTAATAAATTAAAATCTGTAAAGAAATTTGCTAATTCTCTTTTTAGTATAACTTGCTAAAAAAAATTATGAATTACTACAAGACTATTGATGGAAAAAAGATGGATGGCAATTTATTGGAGATGGCCGAAAAGGCAGTTGCCGGTGCAGGTGATGGCCGCATTTCAAAATCCGATGCCGAAGAATTATTGCAGGCCGTGAAGGATGGCGGATCCTACACGGATGTGGAAAAAGACACGATGCAACACATACGCGGAAATTTCAAATGGACGGATGGCGCAGACGAGTGGTTTCGCCATGAAATTTCGGTTTGGGCTGCATCTAAGTGAAGAAATGAGGGGTTCAAATCCCTCCTCCTTTGGTTCCCATAGTTCAATCTTGTTTCCATCTGGATCCTTAATCCACCCAAACTTGCCGTAAGGATATTCTTGTATTTCGCCAACAATTTGTACGCCTTCTTCTTTCAATACTTTCAATAGCTCCACCATGTTTTCTACTCGGTAGTTGAACATAAATTGCTTTTCACTCGGCTGAAAGTATTTCGTATCGGCATCAAATGGAACTAAGCCGTAACAGCAGGTACTTTGGCTTCTTTCTTATCAACCTCCAGCCAACTGAAGGAAGCTCCGTAATCATCGGTCGGCAAGCCCAGATGTTTGCCATACCATTCCTTCAATTTTTTGGGGTCGGCTGTTTTAAAAAACACTCCGCCTAGTCCGATTACTCTTTTCATGAAAAAATCATTTTAATTGTTTGGTTCTCTTTTGTTTAAATCGTGTTCGTATTGTTCAATCCATTGTTTAACAGTAATCTTTTTGGCCAACGCTGCAATTAACTTAAGTGGCACGTCTTCGGCTTTTTCAAATCGAATACATGCTTTGCCCATGTCCAGCTTTTTAGTAGAGTACTCTTTCCATTTATCTTTGAACCATTCTAATAACTCGCCCCGTACGCCCATGTGATAAAGGGCAATGTGATTTTTTTGGGAAGCAATATTGATGAATGGGAGAGGCAACTGCGGAGTTGAATCATAGCCTAGCCGGTATAATTTATGAGGCACCACATATCCGATCATTCCGTAACTCATCGTTTCTTCAAAACCTTTCGGTAGATTTTGTGAGATGGCTTTACGCATTTCGGTAATGATCTTTTTTCGATCGTCTGGCAACTCGTTTAAATAGTCCTCGACTGTTTTGGCTTTGGATTGCATAGCGACTAATTTAAATGTTACTGAGTAGAAGGCAAAAATTTCTTTCTCTTCAATAGGGCTGCACTAAGCAACGCAATCAACATGCCCACCGGAAAGATTTCCATTAAGGTAATCCCAAAACGGATAAAAGGATTTTTGTAATGCATAGCATTTTCTTCCATCCGCTTCATTTCTTCTTGAAGTTTTACTTCAGAAATTCCTTGGCTTTTCAATGTTTCAACCCGTGCGTCATTGTACTGCTTCATAAAGTCACCGGACATGGTGCTATAGGCAATCTCCCAGCTTACCGCATAAATCAGCGAAGCAAGCACGGCAATTAGCACTCCCACTTTTAGCCCTTTGCCAAATGTGATAACACCATCCAACTCGCCATCTCGGTACGATTTAACACCAAAGAAAATTAATGACAAACCGATAATCATGGTGATAAAACCCAGCCACTCACCATTACCGATCTTTAAAATTCCCTTCTCATACAAAGGCACTGTGATGAGCAACATGCCGCCTACAATGGCACCGGCAATTGAGCCAAAGACTAAAATTATCTTTCTCATGGTTTTTTTGTTTTATGGCTCAAATGAACTTTCAATCAGCCCAAATTCCGTCACCCGAAAGGATGATTATTCGAAATTTAAAGGAAATCATTCGAAAGTGGGAACAACTGACATGAAATCCATCACAAAAAATTCAGGCTAGGGAATCAACCTCAGCTCTTTCGCTTTTTGCACAGCCTGAGTTCTACGGCTAACTTCCAATTTTAAAAATAGATTAGAAGAATGGGTTTTTACCGTGTTAAGCGAAACAAACAACTTATCGGCAATTTCTCGATTACTCAATCCTTTGGCTATTAATTCCAGCACCTCATGCTCGCGCTTACTGATACCCAATCGCCCGAGTTCGATTTCATTTAAAGCAAATTCAGGCCCAATGGTTATTACCTGCGTCCTTGTGAGCCTCAATCCAGTCCAAATGCCGAGCCCAGTAAAAAATACAGCCAACAACCCAATGTAAAACTCCAAAGAAACATCTCGAACAAAAAAACGGTATTCTAAATACTTGAGAATAAAAACAAGCGCAGCCAGTGCAATTCCGTATATCAAAATTGTCCTTTTCATCGGGCTTCAATCTACTCATTTTAGCAACACCTATCGAAGCTCTTGAAGTTGATTTTTCGAGTATCGTCAAAAAAAAAGCCACCCCAATGGATGGCCTTGATGAAATTTTAAAATGGGATTTGCAATTACCGCTTCACCACGAATGTAAGAACTGGGCGTTTAGCCTTGTTCACAACATCTTCGGCAATACTTCCGGCAAGCACGTGCGCGAATCCTGTCCGTCCATGCGTAGCCATTGCAATCAAGTCCGCATCGATGCTATCAGCGAAATAAAGAATACCCTCCTCTTCATTAAGATCGTTATAAACGTTAATAGTAAAATTTTTCAGTTGCAACGATTTGGCAAATTTGTTCATGTATTCCTTCACTACTTTATCGCGCTGGAAATCGCCCGGTGTATTGATGCGCACCAAGTGAATAGTGGAGTTATACAGTTGTTGCGTGCGCTTCACTATGCGAGAAAACACTTCTTCGTCTTTGGACATTGCGGTGGCGTACACAATATTCTTGAAGTTAGTCGATGATGGTTTCTTTTGAACCGTAAGAATTGGACAACGACTGTGCCGCACCACGCGCTCTGTGTTCGACCCAATGATCATCCCTTCCAGATTGGTAATACCTCGTGTGCCCATGACTACTAAATCAACTTTTTCCTCCGCAATGATAGCGTTCATTCCATGAAAGGGGTTACCAAGACGCAATTGGCCCTCAATTTTTACCGCTTCAAAGCGCGGATCAAGCACCAATTTTTCCAATTGCTTTTTCGCCTTCTCTAATAATTTAAAAGTGAAAAGTCGCTCCTCCCAATCTTCTTTTACCCACTCTCCAGACACACGATAGGAATCTCGGGTAGCCTCCTCTACCACGTGCAATAAATGAATTTCAGCGCCTGCTTTTTTGGCGATGTCAAAAGCTGTTTCTAAGGCGGTAATGGAAGTTTTAGAAAAATCCGTAGGTACCAGTATTTTTTTCATGGGAATATTAATTTACTAGTTAAACGTTTACTTTATAAAAATAGCACATTCGGTTAAAATAAAAAACTGCTATTTAAAAAAGGGTGCATTCGAGCTAAGATAGTGAGCAATATTTCGATACCATTGTTATGCATAGATAATAAACCCAACCCAACCAAGGCTCTAAAGGGAATTATAGTAAGAAACGATTTTCGCAAAGTCCGAGTCGCCCTTAACAGTTAGCCCGTTGTCTGAAATAAATTGCTCTACTTTCCCTTTCTTCTCATCCTCTATTAACTCTAATACACTCGATTTCGTCCTTTTGATCTTTTGCATCTGGCCATTAATAAAAATAAAGTAGCCTTTTTCGGTATCAAATCTGCGGGTAATAGTAGCGGAATTAAAATTCTTCTCTTCAATCAAGACCCTCTTCATTTGTTTTAGTAGTTGCATTTTTCCGTCCGCCAGCACGAGATAAAAAGTCTTCAGGTCATTTTTCGAAATAGCCGG
>JBBSCN010000219.1:0-4837 GCA_038250265.1 Cytophagales bacterium
ACTTTCCCAATTGCGTTGCGTTCCTCCCGGCACTGATTTTTGTTGAAGGTATTCATCCAAAAAATCAAACTTGGGTACTTTGTTGAATTCTATTTCGGCAGAGAGGCCACTTCCTTCGCATACTTCACTTAAATGACCGAGTAGGCCAAACCCAGTTACGTCTGTCATGGCGGTAATATAATTTAACTTACCAAAGTCAGCACCGAGTTTATTTAGTGTTAACATCGTGTTCACCGCTTTCTTCAAATGCGCATCACTCACAATTCCTTTTTTTTGCGCGGTAGTTATGATGCCAATGCCCAATGGCTTTGTCAGGTAAAGTAATGAACCTTCTTTGGCAGTGTCATTTCTTTTGAGATTTTCTTTTCTAAGCGTGCCGCTCACCGCCAATCCAAACACTGGTTCGGGGCAATCAATGCTGTGGCCTCCCGCCAATGGTATTCCCGCCTCGGCACAGACTTTTCTGCTTCCTTCCAAAACCTCTTTTGCCACCTCTGGAGCAATTTCATTGATGGGCCAACCTAAGATAGCAATGGCCATAATCGGCTGGCCTCCCATCGCATATACATCGCTAATCGCATTCACCGAAGCGATCGCACCAAACGTAAAGGGATCGTCCACAATCGGCATAAAAAAATCGGTGGTGCTGATAATGCATGTGCCATCGCCCAAATCAAAAACGGCTGCATCGTCTTTCGATTCGTTGCCTACAAGCAATTGCGGAAATTTTGCTTTTGGCAAATCACTGTGAAGTATTTTATCCAACACGGCTGGAGAGATTTTACATCCGCAGCCAGCGCCATGTGAGAATTGAGTAAGTTTAATTTCGTTCATCAGTTAGTTTGTTCAATTATTTCTTTTGCACAAGAATCGGCATTCTTCCCGTCCCAGGGCAACACCCATTTTACCCGCTCTTTCTTTTTTTCAATACTTCCCAAATAATACTTGTCATAATAAGTCAGGAGAATATCAATCGTGCTGGCCATGTCCCCCTCCAACAGTCTTTCTTTCGCAGTTTTATAGTGCTGCCCGCCCAAGCGTTTTACGATTTTGTCCATAGCGGCCAAGAAGGCGGATTTATCGGCTGGCCCGTATTCGTTTACCAATCGTTGAATCCGTACTTCTTTGGATACATCCATCTGCACGAGTGGACTAACTTTCATAGCCGTCCAAAAATCGGCAGGAAGAAAAACATTGCCGATGGTTATTGATTCGTCTTCTACCCAAATCCGTTTTGATAAATCAAGTTTGTAGAGCGCTTCAAATAGATTGTTATGAAATTGCTCAGTAGTTGGTTGTGGTAATTGCATGAGTGCGCCAAATGCAGAACCTTTGTGGTGGGCAAGCATTTCCAAATCTAAAATTTGTTCTCCTTGCGCGGCCAAAGATCGCAGTACCTCGCTTTTGCCACTTCCTGTGCAGCCACCAATTAATATAATTTGTAATGGCTTTCTAAAATAATCAAAGGCAAACTGTCGATAGGCTTTGTAACCACCTTTTAGCGTTTGGCTTTTTATTCTCGCCATGTCAATAAACTGGGCAAAGTTATTCGAGCGCATGCCACCTCGCCAACAGTGAACTAACACCTCTTTGCCAGCCGCAGTTTTTTCGGTTTCACCAATGATGTCGTTCAGTCTGGGGCCAACCAATCGAAACCCTTCATAGATGGCTTCGCGTTGACCTTTTTGCTTGTAAGCCGTCCCAACAATAACACGCTCTTGATTATTTAGCAAAGGAATATTTACAGCCCCTAAAATATGGCCTTCGGCAAACTCTCCTTCTGATCGGACATCGATTAAAGGCAGCGAATGGCGCAGCAGCAAAAACTCATCAACCAAAACAGACATCTTTCAAAGATCGTAAATATCTGCGAGCAATAGCAGAACCTAACTCAATCGTTAAAGTTAACGGAGAGGATGGATGAAATCCCGATTCGGAAGCCATAGTTCTGGTATTGCCCGTTGGAAAAAGAGACAGCACCTTCCAGCCGAAACAATCGAAGGATTCCGTCCAGTCCGTAACCCACCTCGGTGTAGCCTTTGGAAGAAGGGGTGTTTAAATAGCTCACGAAGAAATTTTCCTGCACTCCCATCATCCGTATAAAGGGAATTCGAGTGATCAGGAATTTTCGAAAATGATAGTGCGCGCTCGCTAAAAAGTATTGGTCTTTGGTGGAGTAGAGGTAATAGTCCATGAGCCGGAAACTGCTGACCGGGTCAGTAGTTATAAGCGGTGTTTTGTTTCCCAAAAAATGTTTATAGTCCATAAAGTGTAACTTATCTGCATTCAAGAATTTTCCGCCACGGATGTTAAAATCAAATGTGCCACGAATACCAAACTTAATTTGATGGCGAATACCAGCCTCTATCAAATCAAAATTTACATCGCTGCCAAGTATTCCATCAAATCCTTTGCGGTAATCTAAAGTGAATAAGGGTGAGGAGTTTTGAATTCGGAATTTATCTCCATTTCGGATTCGATATTTTTGCCAAGGGCGCGCTTCTAGCCCAATATTTCCTGTAAAGGCAGTATTGTTAACAAAGCTAGTTGAGGGATTTTCGATACTAACGGGTGCATTGGGTCTGTAATTTTCCCGATTGTCTTTGAAGAATGTATAATCGGAATTATTAAATAACTCAGACCTGCGGGAAAGCGACCAACCGGAATGAACTGTGAATTTGTCATTGATGCGCTGCCGATATTTCAAGTTAACAAAATCCTGTTCATAAAGCTTCATCCAGTTATCTCCACTTACTAACGAGGTTAACGTATTCACAAAAGAGTGAATGGGCTGATCTGAGTTGAATTGTTCTATGTATCGACCACCTTCTAACGTGATGCGTTTGTCAAAATTCCGGAATTCGATTCTCAATTTTCCGGTAAGGAGTTCACGGCTAAAAGCATATCGAGCGATTGGGCTTATTTCCAGCCGCGATGTCCGTGGTTTTTTGGTGCTGTCTGCTTTGTCTTTGACCACCCAGCGTTTGTAGTAGCTGGTTCGGTAAACAAGATTAAATCCCTCCACTGTGTTAAATCCCCCATAGGGAAAATGGATTCGGAAGTCGGAAGTTTTAGATAGCTTATAGGTATCACCCACTAATAAATCCGTTAGCTGAAATCCTTTTTTTCCCTTTTTATTGCGAAGCGTATCGCCCTCTTCTCGTTGTTTTTCCACTACCGACATACTGTCGGAAACGCGATACCCGCGTTCCTCTTGCTTAGAAAGAGCCATCGGCCTAATCATTGACCAAAAAGTGGAGTCTTTCTTGTAAGCTAATGAATCAATCTTAAAGATATTTTCAGAAATTACTTCGGGTTCTTTGGTTTTCTTTTGCTCTTCTTTTTCATACTCTTTAACCATTTGACGGAGTTCCTTATTGGTAACTTCTTTACCGGATTCGAGTCGTTCTTTTATCTGCTGATCTTTTTTGCTGAATTTCTTTTCAATTTTCTTCGCTTCTTCTTTTTCAATTTTCTCATCGATCATTTTCATTTCTGGAACAATCAATGCTGGATTCAATTTGATTTTGTAATCTTTCACGGTGGCCATATAGTTGCCTTCAAAGTCGAACCCGAATATTTTTCCATTGGCTTTAAACTGGATGGATACCGGAAGCCATGCCTTATCATCAATTGGATTGTAAATTTGTTTTACCTGCGCTTTAATTCCCAATTTCATCACACTTAAATCCAAACTATGAATACTCCACCAATCTTCCACAATGAAAAGAATGCCCTGAAAAATGTTATCTCCCTTGGATCGGGGGATCACTTTTATTTTGCTGATTTCATATTGATTGTCCTTAAAAGAGCCTAGGTATTCAAACCGATAATAGGAAAAAGCGGAGGGTGACAGAGGTGTGACGACCTCCGCAATTTCGGGCTCATAAAAACTTCCGTTTATAAACTGGTTTGGCGAAGTATCGCGGTTGTTACCTTTTGTATAAACGGCTATAACTTTTTCTTCAAACTTGTTAGGCCGCGTGTATTTGACATCACTTACGGATTCTGATATGAAAAGCCGATCTTTTGTTATGCCTTCCTTTTCCAAAGCCTTTTTGGCAAACCAAGGATAATCATTTAGCTGTCCTTTGCCTTTAATATAAACCCGCGCGGTGTACCCATCTAATTGTTGCGTGTGGTATTTTGCTTTTGAAATGGCCTTGCGCATAATGGTGTAGGCAGGATCTTCTTTGCCGGCCTTTATCACCACATTTTGAAGTACGATTACTTGAGTTTTTAAGGTGATATTAACTTCAACAAGATCATTGCCGATTTCTATTCTTCTTTGTTGGGTTTCATAACCGAGATATTGAAACAAGATGTCGTATTGGCCGGGAGGAAGTGACAATTCAAATCTTCCTTCTAAGTCAGTAGCCGCGCCAGCTGCAGTTTGTTTCACAAAAACGCTAGCAAACGCCAGCACATTTCCATCATCGCCTTTGATTGTTCCTTTGATTCCTCCGGCAAACACAAAGCCCGGGACTGCCAAAAGTAGAAACAAAAAATAGGGGCTTTTTTTCATATACCGGATAGACGCAAACTTTTTGGCTAAAGTTGTGGTGAAGGTAAAATCACCGATAGAAATTTTTAACGCGGATCATTGTTTCGACAGACTCTGGAACGAGGTAACGAATTGATTTATTGTTCTTGATGCAATTTCTAATGTACGTGGCCGAAATATCCAGCAAAGGAGCTTCTATCATCTTTACGTTCTGATGACGCTTTATTTCGGATTTTGTTACATCGAGTCGGGCCTGCCCGAATGCCAAGGGCGGGCGGGCCTGCCCGAGTGAGTCATTCAGGCGGGCCTGCCCGAATGCCAAGGGCGGGCGGG
>JBBSCN010000220.1:0-4837 GCA_038250265.1 Cytophagales bacterium
ACCTCCTCCAACTTTTGCTCTAACGCAGGCCCACGAAGATTCTTCGCAATAATTTTTCCCGACTTATCCAGCAAAATAGAAAACGGAATCGCGTTTATGTTGTAGTCGCTGGCTGCTTGCGAATTGAAATATTTTAAATCCGACACATGCGTCCACGTCAAACCATCTTCGGCAATGGCCTTTACCCAATCTTCTTTGGTGCGGTCCAACGATACACCATATACTTCAAAACCCTTCGCCCTAAAGCGTTTGTAAGCCTTTACCACATTTGGATTTTCTTGTCGGCAGGGGCCACACCACTTCGCCCAAAAATCAATCAGCACATATTTGCCCCGCAACGAAGATAGTTTTACGACCTGCCCTTCTGGATTGGGCAATGATATTTCGGGGGCCTCTTGACCGATGGCTGTCAACTTTAGTTTAGTGACTGTGGCAGTTAGTTCTTTGGTAAAACGCGAAGTCGGCCAGGCTTTTTTGAACTTTTCGTTGGTGGCAACGAAAAAATCAATGTGCTTGTCTTTATCTACCAAGTTGGGGTCTTGCAACAAATTGAAAAGAGCCAATGACGCGGGTTGTTGTTGTAAAAAAGAAACCAGTTTTGCCTTACCATCTTCTAGTAGGAAAAATGCCCTATTTTGAATCTCCGCAATCTTGGCATTATCCTTTGCAGCCACTGCTTTTTCAAATTCTGCCTGCAACGCCATCATCTCGCTTCCGCCTTGTGATTCGCTCATCATGCGTTGAACTGTTGAAATAACTTCGTGATCGGGGGAGCCTTTGATCTCCACAAACCCTTGTTGATTATTTCCGTCTACGTTTAACTCCACGTTGCTTCTATCGAGCATAACATTCACGGTTTGTTTACCGTAAAAATTGACTGCGTAAAATCCTGCCTCAACCAAATGTAGTTTCTTTGCAAATGAATAGTCTTTCCGCAATCTTATTGTATCTCTCTTAACAGACCCGTCTTGCCTGATTTCTTGGATCGAAATTTCACCGGCTTGGGGAAACCCAACTTTACCAGAAAGCACAATGTCCCAACCTCCGTCTTTCACCTCTTCCTTTTTTGGGGCGCTGCAATCGGTCCACAAAAATGCAGCTAGTACTAAATTGACAAATAACATAGTCGACTTCATTTAATTTTGTTTAGCTAATTCTTTTACAATCAATTCTGTTGCCAATTTTGGATCGGCCTTCCCTTTGCTTCGCTTCATTACTTCACCCATAAACATGGTAACAATAACTTTTTTTCCCTTTTTGTATTCCACCACTTTTTCTGGAAACTGTTTGATCACATCCTGAACAATTGGAAGAATACCGCTTACACTACTATCCTGAATCAAATTTAGTTCCTCGGCCAGTTCTTTTGGTTGCTTAGCGGGATTTTTAATTAACTCCAGAAATATTTTCTGCGAAGCGATGGCAAAATTAACTTTTCCCGACTCAATCAACTCTATTAAGTCAGCAATTGACTTAGCGGAGACAGGAAAATCAACTGTTTCAAGACCCGTCTCGTTCAAATAAGATTTTATCGGCCCCATTACCCAATTGGAGGCCGCCTTAAAATTTTTGGTATGTAAAACAATCTCTTCAAAGTAATTGGCCATCTGCTTCGTTTCGGTAAGTACCTCGGCATCATAGGCCGGAAGTTGATACGCCTTCTTAAACTTATGATACAATTCATCCGGTAGTTGCGGCATAGAAGACTTAATTTCAGCAAGCCATTCATCTGAAATTTTCAGCGGACTCAAATCCGGATCAGGAAAATAGCGGTAGTCATTCAACTCCTCCTTCGTACGCATGCCATACGTTTTGCCATCAGCTGCATTGAATGTTCTGGTTTCCGAAACTACTTCAAAGCCGCGATCTAGGATAGCTGCTTGCCGCTCCATTTCGTAATTAATGGCATGTTGAATGTTGCGAACAGAGTTCATATTCTTTACTTCCACTTTTCTTCCAAGGATACTAGTGCCTAGCGGCATCAGCGACACGTTGGCATCACAGCGCAGGGAGCCCTCTTCCATATTGCCATCGCATATTTCCAAATAGCGAACCAGTTTTCTGATTTCGCTCATCACCGCGCCAGCATCCTCAGCAGATTCAATCACCGGCTCAGTAACAATTTCGATCAATGGTACACCTGATCTATTGAAATCAACCAATGTATCAGTTTCATTTTCTAAGTGTATGGATTTCCCCGCGTCTTCTTCCAAGTGAATGCGATTCAAGACGATGCTTTTTTCACTACCATCTTTTGATCGGATGGTGACCTTCCCTCCTACGCAAATGGGGGTGCGATCTTGTGTCAACTGATAGCCTTTCGGCAGATCGGGGTAAAAATAATTCTTGCGATCGAAAATTTGTAGCTGAGAAATTTTTGAATGACACGCCAATCCCATTCTGACAGCAAACTCAACCGTTTTTTTATTGAGCTTTGGCAACGTGCCAGGATGCGCCAATGTGATGACGCCCGCATTTGAATTAGGCGCGCTGCCATAGCTCGCTACATCTGAGTTAAAGATTTTGCTAGCCGTAAGAAGTTGTGCGTGAACTTCTAGGCCGATGACTAGTTTATACTTTCCCGGATTGGAACTCATGCCTCATTTAAAAACTTCTTTCTCAAGCCTATTTATACGATCATTATTGTCACCAAGTTTGATTAAAGCTCTCGTGTTTTCAGCCGATATTAGGTTCAGTTTGATAATTTCCACCTCAATTTTCTCTAGTTGGGTTTCCATGGTATTCGCCAGTTTTTCAACAACGGAAGTCAGTTTATCAAAACGATCTGCGAGCTGATCAGATTTGATCAAGTTCTCAGCCAACAGTTCTACAATTCTGTCTTCTTTTTTCATACCCAAGGAATTTAATTTTCAACTACGAATTTACGTGCTTTTTCAATAACCTGATCCAATCCGCTTAAATTCTTTCCACCTGCGGTAGCAAAGAAAGGTTGTCCACCACCACCACCATCAATTTCTTTAGCCAACTCTTTTACCATATTGCCAGCATGAAACTTTTTAGTGGCCTCCAATTTTTCTCCAATCATAACAGCCACCTGAGGCTTTCCATCGATATCAGCAGCAAGTATCATTAATAGATCATCAAACTGATTGCGCAGACCGTAGGCAATATTTTTCAATACATCGGCAGTCGGCACAACGACTTTTTCATTGATTAACGTGTAACCATCCAACTTGATTGCCTTCGTTGCCAAAACATCTTTCAATGCGTTTGCTTGCTGTTGATAGATTATTTCCAACTTTTTTTCCAACGCATGTTTTTCTTCGGCCAACGTTTGAACGGAAGCAACGAGGTCCTTCGGATTTTTTAAAAAAACCTTTACTTCATTCAAAAGCGCCAGCGATTGATTCAAGTATTCTTGGGCACCTTCGGCAGTAACAGCTTCTATCCTGCGGACACCAGCGGCAACGGAACTTTCAGAAACAATTTTCAACAATCCAATATTGCCAGTGGCCTTCACGTGGGTGCCTCCACACAACTCCACTGAGAATTTTGGATCAAACGTAATCACGCGAACAAACTCCCCGTATTTTTCTCCAAATAAAGCCATCGCACCAAATGACTTCGCTTTTTCAATCGGCACATTGCGCTGTTCATTCAATTGAATATTCTCACGAATTTTTTCATTGACGATCATTTCGACTTTTGCAATTTCCTCGGAGGTCATCGCTGCAAAATGGGAGAAATCAAAGCGCAATATTTTTTCGTTCACCAACGAGCCTTTCTGCTCAACATGTTTACCCAGTACTTGGCGCAACGCTGCATGAAGCAAGTGCGTGGCCGAGTGATTGCTCATCGAAAGTTTTCTCTTGCGCACATCAATCTTAGCCAACACAACTCCTTCTAAATTAGCGGGAAGTTTTTCTACCCAATGAACAATCAAGTCATTTTCTTTTTTGGTTTGAATGACCGAAATTTTTTCTCCGGCTACTTCCAATATTCCCGTATCGCCTACTTGTCCGCCACTTTCTGCATAAAAAGGAGTTTTATCTAACACCAATTGAAACAACTCTTTATTTTTCTGTTTTACTTTTCGGTAACGCAAAATTTTTGAAGTAGAAGTCAATTCATCATAACCAATAAATTCTGGTTTATCGCCATCGGCAACGGCAACCCAATCACCCGTCTCTTTTGCAGCGTCTGCTTTGGAGCGGGTTTTTTGCTTGGCCATTTCTTCAATGAAGCCTTTTTCATCAACGATAAAGCCTCGCTCGCGTGCAAGCAATGATGTTAAATCAAATGGGAATCCGAAAGTGTCATACAATTCGAACGCGATATGACCAGGGATTTTTCTAGTTTTCCTTGTATCTTGAATTTCGCCCATATCCTCTAAGCTTTTTGATACAGCTAATTCTTCAATATCTGCCAAAAATTGACCAATTCTGTTAAGCCCCTTTTCTAGAGTTAGAAGAAAAGATTTTTCTTCCTCAAGTATCACATTCTTTGTAAAATCCTTTTGAGTATAAAGTTCAGGAAAAGCATCTTTTAATTGATAAGCTAAAACATCAACTAACTCATAATGGTGAGGGAGCTTAAGATCAAGATAAGAATATCCATATCTAATTGATCTACGCAAAATTCTCCTGATCACATATCCTGCTCCAGTATTAGATGGTAATTGCCCATCCGCTATTGCAAAGCTCACAGCTCTAATATGATCAGCAATTACTCTTATGGCAATATCCCATTTTGTGTTTTGACCATATTTCTTTCTACATGAAAATTCAATTGAGTTAATCAGCGGCATGAACACATCGGTATCATAATTCGAAGTCTTGCCTTGTATAGCCATGCACAACCGCTCGAAGCCCATGCC
>JBBSCN010000221.1:0-4771 GCA_038250265.1 Cytophagales bacterium
CCAATTTTAATCTTTCCAAAGTTTCGATGCGTTGGATTGATCAGATAATTATGGGTATGGTTCATCAAAGCGGAAGGGACTTTCATCAACAACGTCTTGTTCATATCAACAAAGTTATCTCCAATTGACTGAGTAATGGGATAACTTCGATTCCAGTTTTTCGGAAGCTTCGGTATAAAAATCTCTTCTGCGTCTGGAACATGAATGGAAAGCATGATATAGTCCTTACTTATCTCCGTTAAAGGAATCCTCAAAGCTACTTCTAGCGCTGCTAACAAATTATTCTGCGCAGCATAAATCAAATAACGACCGGATGTATTCCATCTGCCTCCGTATAAAAAAGCTCCCTGTCCGCTTAAATCACCAGCCCATTTTTTCAACGTACAGCGAAATAATGTCATGCCAATATGCCGTGCTCTATTCGTCCAAGCACGATCAACAAATCATCAATCCCTTTTCGCGTATGAATGCGATCGACAGGAAGGTCACCATTTAAGTCGATGGAGGGAAGGTGAAGCCATTCGGTAAACCCGCCCAGCCCATTGAAAATTTCATTTCCTTTCGCAAACAGTTCTGCCAAATGGATAAGCCGATCGGAAATATATAGACGCATTCGCTCCTCTGGCTTATAGTTATCCAAGGTTCGCTTGGTAACATCCAAGTATCGAAAAACCCTTCGCTCATCTAATCCACTTTTTTTCAAAAAAAAGACCAATGAACGCTTGGGCAAACCATCTTCCGCTAACGCAGATAGATCGGTAATTTTCCCAAAAACATCTTTTCCACCTAGTAACTTGATAACTTCATTGTTTTGCATGGAAGAAAATTTTCTACAAAATTAATGAAAATTTTCAAACGGTTCAATCGCGCAATTCTTTTCGCATATACTTTTTACAAATAGGGCAATCGAGCCAATGATGCCCGCGCGCTTGGCAATATTGCCGCCCAAAATAAATTATTTGAAGGTGAGCCTTGTTCCATCTTTCTTCAGGAATCAACCGCTTCAAATCATGCTCCGTTTGCTCGACATTCTTTCCTGTGCTTAGGCCCCAGCGGTAGGCCAATCGATGAATATGTGTATCTACGGGAAAGGCTGACTTACCAAACCACTGCGTCATGACTACGGAAGCGGTCTTGTGCCCCACTGCGGGCAGCTCTTCCAGGGCTTCGAACGTATCGGGCACCTCACCGCCATGTTTTTCAATCAGAATTTTCGATAGGCCCCAGATGCCTTTCGATTTCATGGGCGAGAGACCACACGGCCTAATAATTTCGCGAATCTCCTCCACAGAAAGCTTCAACATGTCCACCGGGTTGTCAGCCGCTTTAAAAAGAAGGGGCGTAATTTTGTTCACCCGTTCATCGGTACATTGGGCAGAAAGTAATACCGAAATCAATAATGTGTACGCGTCTTTGTGATCAAGAGGAACAGTTACGGTTGGGTACAGTTTATCAAGTATTTGAATGATATCACTTACCTTTTTTGCTTTTATCATTTTTTAACGCTTCGCCCTTACAATGATAACTTGTTCTCCTTCGGTATCGGCAACAAACAAAAGCACTTCATTCTTTTTGTCGTATGCTAATTGGCCTTTTGGAGACCACACCTCAAACCCTTTTCCGAAATGAAAATCAGGAACAAAAATTTCGGTCGGGGCATTGATCGTTTTATCTGAATTGAACTTTAAGTAAAATTCTCGATCGCCCATGTTAAAAGAATACTCAATCGGTTTGCCCGCAATTTTATAAGGGTAAGGACGTATGGCTGCTGCCAACGCTCGCCCCCCTGAATTGATATCCGATTTATCTTTTTGCTGTGAAATGCTGAAGATGGAAAGGTCTTCGCCATTCCACTGATCGCCTCGTTTGTTGTCATTATCAGAGGTGTAGTTCCAAAGTGTGTAACTCATTAAATTGGACTCCATTGCTTGAAACGATCGATCTAACACAATTTCGTGAGTGGAATAGTCTCCTGTTTTGTAAGCCTCTTTTTCGTGAAGGTCAAACGGAATTCCAAATTCTCCGATGAGCGATGGTTTTTCGCCAAAGGCAAATTCGGTTTCTTTTATTTTATGAGCGATGTTGTCGTGAAAAGTTTTACGCACACCTCTTTTACCAAAAGCACCTTTGGCTTTCATTACATCCACACCAAACCAAGAAGAATATTCCTTGGTGAGCAACGTGCCTACGTCATACCAATGCCCTGCATTCACCATCTTATCAGATTCATGCGATGAGAATTTCGAAAGTTCATGTCGTAACGGTGCTTCGGCAAAAATCAGCCAACTGCTATCTACGGAGTGGATAGCTTCTTTAAATTTTAGAGCGAACGGCTTGAAGTAGTCTGCCGACAAGTCTACTTTTCTTCCGTTCACTTCAGAAAAGTGAGCTGGCTTTAACAGCACAGGTTTTTGTTGCGCATCATACCCCCATACGCCCGCCATTTTCCAAATGTCTTGCCCGGGACTTTTCCATGCTGAAAATTTATTGGGGTTTACCAAGCTTCGTCCTTGCGCTTTTGATCCCGTAAGGGCAAATTCAAAGCGCTGAATTTCCACTGCATTGCCTCCGCCTAAAACCATACCCTCAAAGGCCGTGGGCATCATTCCGTTTTGTAATAACCCATAGGCAACCAAATCTGTGTTGCCGATGTAACCAGCCACGGGTTCGTTCAATGTATCGAAGCCGATCACGTTTGGTAGCCCTTTCAACTTTAGTGCTACTTGTTTGATGGCATTGATGTAATGTGATTGCAAATAATCCTGTGCTGGCAGTCCATCAATTTTTAAATGAGGAGCAAAGTCATTGCCTCCCAAAAAAAGTGTGAACATCGAAGCCGCTGCCAACTTATAAAAATTAGTGGGCCAAATCATTTTTGGAAAAGGATCACCCTTAATGTTATGAATAATTGCTGCTCCTGTCTCTGTAAACTTCAGCGGATCGAAGCCTACTTTTTCCAACGTCCAATAAGGAGCGCCATCACCACCTGTAAAGCGGCTCCATACATCTTGGTGCGGATCGATGAAGACATTGATATTGTGCTCGCCCGCTTTTTTGACAATGGCTTGGATATAATTTAAATAGTCCTCATCATATTTTCCAGGGCCAGCATGTTCGATAGCCTCCCACGTTACCAACAAGCGAACAAACCGATAGCCCCATTGGTACAATCTCTCAAAGTGTTGATCAGCCTCGGCTAACGGGAAGGGCCGACCAACAAATGAAACTGTGTAGACGCTCTCGTAAAAATTTTCTTTTTGATGGGTGCCCATTCGGGGTGTGAATGGAATCTTAGAACTCCCGCCCACATTTATGCCGTGTAAAACCATCACACGCGCGCTGCGATCTACAAACCATTCGTTTTTTGATGAAATATTCTTGATGAGCGAATCTGTTGGAAAGATGACAGATTTGCCTGTCGGGATTTGGCTACTTTCTGTTTTGATCAAGCCCGAAGTGCTAAAGCTGGGATACGGCCTATCGATAAAGAGATAGGCAAGAGCTAAACCAATTATTGTTACCATCACAACTGCCGTCCAGATAAGATATTTTTTTAGTTTAGTCATTTTGCTTCAATAAAAATTTTAACGAAAACGCACATGGGTGCTAAGTTAAGCAAGGCATCTAAAAATATCGGAATCAACTTCTTTGCTATTCCCCATCGCCTTCGCATCTCTACTGGTAAAGGGCATCTCTAAATCAATTATATATCAAATATTTCTTCCTAAGTACTTTAAATTTATCAAGTCCGGGCTTCCAGCTTTTTCTAATCTGCGCTTCCGTAAATCCGTCCTTTATTTGTTGCTTCAGCTTAGTAGTACCAGCGAGTTTGTCAAAGTAAGGAAGAAAAAATTTCTCCTTGTCGGGATATTTTTCGTAAAGCATTAACAGATATTGTAAATCTACTTTGCGGGCGGGAGTTACTGAGCGAAGATCGATTCCGAAGCATAGTTTGTCTTTTTGTGGGGGCTCTGTGGAATAACCAGGCATGGGGACGGGTGTAAAAAAAAATGCAAAGTCTTTTAATTCGGGATTGCCCAGAATTTGAAAAGGAGCAGGTGTACCGCGACCTACACTAATAACCGTACCTTCAAAAAGACAAAGTGAAGGATATAATCGAATCGCTTGATCGTTTGGTAAATTGGGCGATGGCCGAATTGGAACTGAGTAATTATCTGTGTGTTTCCAGTTTTTGATTTTGATAATTTGAAGTTCGCATTTTTTCATACCTGTCAACCACCCTTCTCCGTTCAGCATTTGCGCAAACTCACCCACCGTCATTCCGTGGGTGATGGGGATGGCATGCATGCCCACAAATGATTTTAGTTCTGGCTGCCGGATCGGGCCGTCTACATAACTTCCGTTTGGATTGGGTCGATCAAGGATAATCAATTTCTTTCCATTCTCTGCGCAGGCTTCCATAACCAAGTGCAGCGTACTGATGTAAGTATAGAATCGCGCGCCCACATCTTGGATATCAAAAATGACAATGTCCAAATCAATTAGTTGTTCAGCCGTTGGCTTGTTGTTTTTTCCGTAAAGCGAAACCACAGGCGCACCCGTTTTGGCATCAACTGCATCGTTCACGTGGTCGCCATCGGCTGCGTCTCCGCGAAAGCCGTGCTCCGGCCCAAATATTTTCTTGATTTGAATGCCAGAAGCAAAAAGTGTGTCTGCCAAGTGCGTTCTTTTAACGAACGATGTATTGTTGACAACCAAACCAACCCGTTTTTCTTTTAGGAGTGGAAGCAACATCTCCAACTGCTCTGCA
>JBBSCN010000222.1:0-4737 GCA_038250265.1 Cytophagales bacterium
AAAAAAAATTCCCCTTACCGAGCGGGTCATTTATATTGGAACGTTGGCCGGATCTTTGAAACCAACCTCTGGTTTTGGTTTTAAGCGAATGCATCGCTATTCAAATCAATTGGCAAATGCCCTCAAAATAAAACAAGACCTCCCCACTATGTCTCGCCCTTGGCGGTTTCGATTATACGATATATTGTTGCTACAGATTTTGAAAGATAAACCCACACAGGGAAAAGAAGTATTTGAACGACTGTTTCGCCATCAGCCAATCAATCGGATTTTGAAATTCCTTGATGAAGAAACGAATGTGGTGGAGGAACTGAAAATATTCATTCGACTCCCTATTCAATTATTTTTGGGTTCTTTGTTCACGTTTTTGAGAAGGCTTTGACTTACGTAACAACCAAACTTTTTAGGATACAATTGATTGGCCAGCTTCTACTAGTTGGCATTGTGTTACTTTTTTCTTTACCCCCAATTACGCAAGCGGTTTTTTGCGGAATCTTGCTTTGTGTAGTAGGCATCCCACACGGTTCGAACGATTACCTATACCGCCCGAACAAATCACTACTTGGCATGTTGATATTTTTGGGTATTTATTTGGGTGTTATGATGGCCTATGGAATCTTATGGTGGATTATGCCATTGCTTTCATTGATTCTATTCTTTAGTATTTCCTTTCATCATTTTGGGCAATCAAATTTTGAAAATACTTCTATTTGGCATCTTCCTTCTATTGGTTGGGGAATTTGGATATTAGCATTGCCGGTAGTTTTACATGAGAATGAAGCAACTGCGCTTTTTCGCGAAATGACTTCGTCTTCGAGCAAAACAGCTGCAATCGCGTTTTTTCAACGCCCCGATTTGTCCATATTGTCTTCTGGAAAGATAGCGCTGCTGGTTAGTTTGGCTGGGATATACTTGGCGAGTTTGTTTTTCTCAGAGCGAAAAAACCTGATTGCCTATGTTGCTCAATTTATTCTAGTTAGTAGTTGGTATCTGCTTACACCGTTACTTTTCGGCTTTATTGTTGTCTTTTGCCTATGGCACTCACTTCAATCGGTGCAGCATCAATTCAACTATTTTCAACAACAGCAGCAAGTAGGGCTAAAGCAATTTATTAGAGCCATGTTTCCATTCAGTTTCGTAGCGTTGATCGTCTTTGGATTATATGTTTATATGAGAGGATTTCAAATTTCCGAGGCGTTCATACTACTTTCGCTCATTACGCTACCACATGTGTTAGTTATGCATCGCTTGTATAGTTCGAATCCGCATTGATTGTGTTCTAATTTTTCTGGTCTTTTCGTAAAGCTGTTTCTGCAATAAAGCGAAGTCCATCCAATGTTAATGTCGGATCAATCGCGTAAAAAAATTGCTTTAAGGGAGAGATCACAAATGAAAGCCCGCCTGTGGCAATGGCAGGACAATCTTGTTTTAATTCTTCGCGTATCGCTGAAACCATTTTCCTCACCAATCCCTCATACCCGATAACGATTCCCGATTGAATGGCGGTAACGGTGCTTATTCCCAAAGCAGATTTCGGAATTTCTAAGGGCACGTCAAACAACTTGGCAGCATTTTGTGACAATGCTTTTAAAGCCGTCCGCAATCCAGGCACAATGGAAACACCAAGAATTCTTCCCTCTCCA
The DNA here is from genome assembly GCA_038250265.1 of Cytophagales bacterium. Classification (GTDB taxonomy): domain Bacteria; phylum Bacteroidota; class Bacteroidia; order Cytophagales; family Cyclobacteriaceae; genus ELB16-189. The sequence goes on from JBBSCN010000222.1 coordinate 1,644, forward strand.
GAAACGGTTGTAAACGTAAGGGCGGTTCCAAAATCCACCACGATGCAAGTTTGCTTGAACTTTGTAAAAGCACCCATAGCATTGGCTACTAAATCGGAACCAATTTCGTGAGGATTTAAAACTTGAATAGGCAATTGCTCATACAACTTGGGACCTAAAAAAATTGGCTCCGTTGAAAATAATGTGCGAATTACACTTCGTATTTTTTCTGTTAAATTAGGAACTACACTGCTGAGACAAACCGAAGAAATAACACTAATTGGAATCTGGGCATCCAAAAAATTACCGCAGATTTTTACATCATAAAAAAGTTCTGGTTGATCGGGCTTTGATGGAATTCGCCAAATGTGTTTCCATTCTTTTCCATCCCACAAACCAATGGTGATGTCACTATTACCAATATCAAAAACAAGAAGCATGAGCGAAAGATAAGAATCAACCTTTGAGAATCAAATCCGCTCCCTTTTCTGCAATCATAATGGTGGGAGCGTTCGTGTTACCACTGCTAATAGTGGGCATTACCGATGCATCAATTACGCGTAAGTTATAAATACCTTTCACGCGGAGTTCCGGATCAACTACCGCCATTTCATCCACACCCATCTTGCATGTGCCAACGGGATGGTATATGCACTCGGCAGATTCACGAATGTGGTTGAGCCATGCCTCATCCGTATCGGTTTGCTTTGGCATATGATTTTTGATTCGTATTGCGGCAAAGGCATTTGCCTCTAGTACCTCCAGCGCTTTTCTTCCACCCGCTATTTGTATTTTTTTATCTTCGTCCGAATGTAAATAGTTTGGATCGATGGTTGGAGGTGCCGATACATCCGAAGATCGCAAACCTATGTATCCTCGACTTTCAGGTCGAACTTGTGCAGGAAAAATCGTATAGCCATCTGAGCGCGAAAAGCTTTTCAAATCGTACATGTCCGTGACTTTTTCATCTCCTGCATTAGTGGGAGTGAAGTGAAATTGGATATCGGGGCGTTCTTTTTCTGTAGAAGATTTTAAAAAGGCAACCGCTTCTAACGGGCCGATCGAAAAAGGACCACTCTTTGTAAAAAGATACTTGAATAGGCATGCGGCCTGCTGATACCAAGGCAAATAATAATTGTTTGACTTGATGTTGCACAAACTGCTGACCGGAAAGAAAATATGATCCTGAAGATTTTTGCCTACACCTGGCAACTCTTTCTTAAGTTCAATTTTATGTTTCTGCAATTCATCTTTTGCACCGATACCCGATAGCATCAATAACTTAGGCGACTCAAATGCTCCGGCACTTACAATCACTTCTTTGCGGGCACGCGCAACCAATGTATTGCTTCTACCCGTCATAAATTCAACGCCAGCGGCTCGATCACCTTCCAGCACAATACGTTTGCATAATGCCCCAGTAATTACCGTAAGGTTTTTTCGCTTGAGGGCAGGAACCAAAAATGCTTTTGCCGCGCTGAATCGCCTGCTGTTTTTCATCGTGTACTGAAACCAGCCCGCCCCTTCTTGCCGTTCACCGTTTACATCATTGTTTTCAGGAATTCCCTTCTCTGCGCAAGCTTTGATAAATGCTTGGCCCATAACCGTGTGATACCAATGGGCTTGGGTTACATTTAGCAATCCATCTTTGGCGTGAAAGTCATTTTCAAACTGTTCGTTATGCTCTGATTTTCTAAAGTAGGGCAGAACGTCTTCAAAGCCCCAACCAATGTTGCCGAGGTTTTTCCAATGATCGTAATCCTCTCGCTGTCCGCGAATGTACGCCATGGCATTGGTAGAACTTGATCCGCCCAATACCTTCCCACGGGGATGGTAGATCTTTTTATTATTCAGTTCTTTTTGTGGCTCTGTCCAGTAGCAATTCCAGTCTACATCACTATGGTGTAGTTTCAAGTATGCCTGTGGAATATGAATCTCCAATTTTGAATCCTTCCCTCCCGCCTCCATCAACAAAACGGTTTTTGACGGGTCCTCTGAAAGCCGGTTGGCCAGCACACATCCGGCAGAGCCCGCACCGATAATGATATAGTCGTAGGTCATAGCATAAATGAATTTCCGATTGCAATTAGGCGAATTTGACTTAAGCAAAAAAACCCAAACGATTGCCTGGGTTTAATAAAAAAAATGGATCTCGTTATTAATTTCTCCCGTCCTCTTCTTCCCCTTCCTTTATCTCGTCTGTCATCTTATGCTTGGTTACTTCAGCACCGTTGGCATCGTACAATGTAATGAGCTTCGAGCCACCATTTCTCGACCGAACACGATAAAATACCTGACCATTTTTGGTCGTGAATTGTTCAGCCCCCATCAAGTTTGCACCAGGATTCTTGGCGGTAGCAGCTGACTGAATGACGGGCGGTAATTTTGCAGCACTCATATATTTAGATGAACTCATTATTGAGCCATCTTCTTTGAAACGGGATCTTGTTGCAATTCCATCTTGCTTATAAACTGCCACATAGCGAATGTGAGATTTTCCCGCTCTTCCTTTTACTTCTTGCTTTTCCCACCTAATGGCAGTGGCTTGAACTTTAAATGCGTTTTTAACAGCCGTAGGTACTTGAGTTGGATCTACGTGAGTTACTCCTGCTTTTGAGATGCTAGCCCTTTTCACGCGCTGGGCATAGCTCGTTAGCGCAAATACTGCTAACACGCTGAGTATGACAATTTTTTTCATATTCATTTTTCTAATTTTTGTTCTGAGACGATAAAAATACGACATGGTTTAACAGGCCAGCAGGAATAATAGACGTAAAGTAGAGAGTTGGTGGAATCAAGGTGATTTGGAAATTTAGTATTCAGGCTTAAATTTGCAGTCCCAAAGCGTAAAAGTGGAGGAAAAAGCGGGAGTAGCTCAGTTGGTAGAGCACGACCTTGCCAAGGTCGGGGTCGCGAGTTCGAGTCTCGTTTCCCGCTCAAAAATAAAAGCACCATAGTTTAGGTGCTTTTATTTTTTGCCCTGCCCGGGTGGTGGAATTGGTAGACACGCAGGACTTAAAATCCTGTGGATAGTAATATCTGTACGGGTTCAAGTCCCGTCCTGGGTACTGGAAATTGAATTAAAGCTCTGATAATCAGAGCTTTTTCATTTTAT
>JBBSCN010000223.1:0-4717 GCA_038250265.1 Cytophagales bacterium
CCATTTACCTGCGGCACTACTACCAAACCTGTTTGCTCGGTTAACACATCGTTGAGCCGGACCGAACCCATTAAACTTATCAAATCTTTCTTTATCAGCGAAACTGGCATTGGCACAGAACCAACTGTTCGTTCATTTCGTGTCGCGGTAATTACCACTTCTTCCAACTGCTGAACCTTTAAGGTATCAGCTTTTTGGCAAAAAACGAGCGAATCGACTCCTCCCATCAAACACAAAAAAATAAAAAGCCGACTACTCATTGGGCTGCAAATATGGACGTTGATTGATTTGATAAATACCCACAAAAGTACAATTAATGCCAGCTTTGATTGATCTGAACTTATTTTGGTACTTTTGATCAAAATAGGCCAAAAATTGAATTTAAAAAAGATGATTTTCGTCATTTAACCATATGAATAACCCACAATCGCACCCCGTTGTTTTGGAAAATACCCAAAAAGGGTCAATCGCTAGTTTGTTTGAAAAGGAAGATCAATCTCTTCTATTTTCAGAAAATAAATCCGCGGACCAAACCCAACTTGAAAGCCTGATCCGCAAAGGAATTATCCATTTTTATTTTTGTCTGGATGGCCAGGCTACATTTGCCTTCGGCCCGCACTATAGCCGCGAGATTGTAAAGGGCAAGAATTATTTTTTCTATAATCCCGATAAGGATTTATCGTTTCACTTGCAGTTAGCGCCTGAAACAAAAATGGTATTCATGACCATCTCGTTGGAAAGCCTTCACAAACTTTTTGTGCACGATGCACTGCCATTATTAAATCCTGAAAACAGCAATCGTAAGTTTTATGATGAGCGTGACATCCCTGCTTCACTCCTATTGGTCTTAAACCAGCTTCTCTCCACGCAGCTGAGCGAGAGCGCGCAAAAGCTATTTTACCAAGGGAAATTTTATGAACTATTGAGCCTGTATTTTTCAAATCGATTGCCAAATACGGAGAACTGTCCTTTTCTGAATGACCAGGAGACCGTACGCAAAATAAAAAATGCGAAAGAGTATTTGCTCAAGCACATGGAGACTCCTCCGGGGTTAAAAGAGTTGGCAAAAATAACTGGCCTCAACGAGTATCAATTGAAAGTGGGCTTCAAGGAAATTTATGGCAACACGGTATTCGGCTTTTTGCTTGACCATAAACTCGACCACGCCCGTTTACTTTTAGATGCCGCTAAGCATCAGGTGAATGAGGTGGCTTATCAAATTGGATATACGAACCCGAGCCACTTCATTGCTGCATTCAAGAAGAAGTTTGGGATTACGCCTAAGAAGTATTTAATGAGCCAAGTGAGCGGCCAGAATAATCAAAAATAAAATAGAAGGAAAAAGCGGAGAGAGCGGGTGTCAAAATCTCGGTAAAGTTGACCGCACAACGTCTTTGGAGACAATGCTATTCGATCGCACTGACATCTTTCCAGGTTTTCTAATGTGCGTTTGACAAAGCCTGATCGATATCTGCCACTATATCTTTTGTGTTTTCCAGCCCTACCGAAACCCGAATCAGCCCGGGTGTAATTCCCACAGCAAGGCGCTCCGCTTCTGTTAATTTCGAGTGGGTGGTTGATGCCGGATGAGTGGCAATCGTGCGCGTGTCTCCTAAGTTGGCAGAATGCGAAATCATTTTCAGTGCATTCAAAAAATTTCTGCCCGCCTCCACTCCTCCCTTGAGTTCAAACGTCACGATTCCGCCACCCAGTTTCATTTGTTTTTTTGCAAGTTCAAACATGGGGTGGGATGATAAGAAAGGATACTTTACAAATTCAATTTCAGTTTTAGTTTGAAGATGCTTGGCCAAAGCAATTGCGTTCTCACAATGCTTTTCCATTCGCACAGCCAATGTTTCTAGACTTTTAGAAAGAACCCACGCATTGAATGGCGACATACTCGGCCCCGTGTGTCGCGCAAAAAACCTGACTTCTTTGATCAATTCCTTCTTCCCTAAAATAGCTCCACCAATTACGCGGCCTTGCCCATCAATAAACTTGGTTGCTGAATGTGTGACGATGTGTGCACCCCACTTAGCGGGATTCTGTAAATACGGGGTAGCGAAACAATTATCGACATTCAAAATCAGTTTGTGTTTGTTGGCCAAATTACCGAGCCATTCCAAATCAATAATGTCTAACGCAGGGTTCGAAGGCGTTTCAACAAAAATCATTTTCGTGTTAGATTGAATCATTGTTTCCCATGCAGATGGGTTGTTCAAATCAACGTACGTATGCGAAATTCCGAAACGGGGAAACAGTACGTTCAAAATTTGATGGGTTGAACCAAATAACGAACGGGATGCCAACACATGATCTCCGCTCTTCAGCAAAGCCGCCATGCTGCAATACATAGCCGCCATACCAGAGGCCGTGGCTATGCCATCTTCCGTACCTTCTAATAAACAAAGCTTTTGAATGAACTCCGTATTATTTGGGTTAGAGAAACGAGTGTAAATGTTACCTGGAATCTCATCGGCAAATAAAGCGCGAGCCTGCTCAGCATCTTCAAAAACAAAACTGGAGGTGAGATAGAGCGGCACCGAATGCTCGCGAAATTCAGTCCTCGCCAGTTGAGCCCGGATTGCATCTGTCTCAAAATTATGTTCCTGTTCCATTCAATCAGTTATTTATTACTTCCACACTGAACGTGACCTTCGCGGTTTTTTCCAATGTTTTAGCCACCGAACAATATTTACCTACCGATAAGGCCACTGCTTTGTTTGCCTTTTCTAGATCAATGTGCCCATACAACTTAAAGTGTGCATGAACTTCCGTATAGAGTGACGGAGTCTGATCTTTTTCCCGTTCTCCTGTAATAGTAATTTTAATATCCTTCAAGTCCACCCGTTGCTTTCTCAAGATAGATACCACATCCACCGCGCTGCATCCACCCATAGCCGCCAATAACATTTGCATGGGGCGAAAGCCTTTATCGTGGCCACCATCTACTGGTGAGCCGTCCATCACCACTTTGTTGCCCATTTCATTCACGGCTTCCATGTTCAGGTCGTTGTCCAACCGGCTCAACTCAATCTTTACCATTTGCTTTCTCTTTTGTCAATAAACTCCCTACAATCATCGCCACAAAACTAACCAATGTGGCGGGTAATAATCCAGGCCAGTCAAATTCGAAATATGAAAAGAAGGCTAGCGTCAAGGTTCCCAGTACCATTGCCAACAACGCACCGGTTGCATTCGCCTTTTTCCAATACAACCCCAACGTCAATGGCGCAAAAAGAGAGACTAAACTCAGAATAGAGGATTGTCCCACTAGTTCATAAATATTTGATCGCAAACAGGCCATTACGGTTGCTACACTAGCGAAGCCAAGAACGCAAATTTTTGTGATGACCAACAATTGGCGGTCGTTCAATTTATCTTTCGATAGCGGTTTGATAAGGTTCTCAGAAAAGATTGCCGCAGGTGCGAGGATGGCTGAACTCGTTGTGCTCATAATCGCGGAAAGCAATGAGCCAAAAAATAATACTTGTATCGGTAAAGAAGTATGACTCAACACCATGTTCGGCAACGCCAATTGCGCATCAACAGCCGCAACTTGTGGATAGAGATGTTTCGCACAAAGACTAATAAATAGTGGTAACATCGCAACCGTAAGGTAAAGACCGGCTGCAATAAAACAAGAACGCACTGCAATTTTCTGCGAACCCGAAGACATTACTCGTTGAAAAACATCTTGTGAAGGAATAGAACCAAGCCCAAGTACTGACCACGCAGCTAAGTACAACATGATTTCTTTGAACTCCCACTTGGGTAAAAATCGGAAAGTAGAACGGGGAACTTCCTTTAACACGGCACTGACACCGCCTGCTTCTTTTGCCAAAATGATAGCCAGCACAAGCAACCCCACAACAATAATAATGCTTTGAAAAAAATCTGTTATAGAGATAGCCCACATACCCCCGATGTAGGTGTAAAACGTGACGACAAAAGCCGAAATGATTACGCCCTGCCACACCTCCAAACCCGTAACCACATTTAGAATGAGGCCCATCGCCACCAACTGCGCTGCGATATAGCCCACATAAGGAGGCGCAAGGAAAATACTGGCTACCAATTCTGTTCGCTTACCAAACCGAACCTTAAAAAAATCTCCAAGCGTGAGCAAATTCATCGCATAAAGTTTTCTGGCAAAAAACAATCCAAATAAAACTAAACACAACGCAGCACCAAATGGATCTTCGATTACAGAATACAATCCACCTTTCAAAAATTCTGAGGAAGCACCAAAAACAGTTTCAGATCCAAACCAGGTAGCAAACAAAGCGGACGCGCTCAAGAACATGGGCAGGCTTCTTCCTGCCAACATAAAATCTCGCGAAGTCTTCACCTTGCGGGAAGCCCAGTACCCGATGAGGATAGTGAGCGCGAGATAGCCAATAATTGAGGCGAGCAGCAAGGATAGGTTCTATAAAAACCTAAAGCTAAAAAATGAGGGGATTAAATCAACCTGCCAACCAACTAAATCTAGCAGCTACTTACTCTTCTTAAGTTGAAACGTGCGTGTAACGTTAAAGCCCAAGTGAATGTCACCACTAAAAAAGTCACCGGTTGTCTCGCCAATAAATGCCCTCTCGGTGATACCCTGCGAATTGGTCATAACCAATTGAAAAACATGTCCACCGGTTTCAATGTCTATTCCAAGCCCCAACGAATTTCTAAATTGGTTTCCATCTTTTACGTCCATGCGGTAATA
>JBBSCN010000224.1:0-4678 GCA_038250265.1 Cytophagales bacterium
CCAGAAAGTCCATTTGCGCCTTGGCCTCAAAATACTGATTTTGCAATTCGATGACGTCCATGCTGCGCAGCGACATCAGAGGCGTTCCTTTCTTCACATACGAACCTTCGCGAACAAAGATGCGCTCAATTTTTCCTGCTATATCGGTGCTTACAGAAGCTCTAAAATTTGGCATGGCCATTACCTTTCCGGCTAGGTAAATATTAGATTCAACTACTTTTTGTTCAGGCTTTACCAACGTAACATCCATCAATGAAAGGGAACTGTCACTAATGGTTACAAAGGTGGAATTCTCATCTACTGGTTTTGTTGCCTCCGCTGGTTTTTTTCCAGAACAAGATGCCAGTAAACTAAATAATGCAATTGTTAAAATAGATTGATTGGTCGGTATCATAATTTCAGTTTGAATAAGTCATCAATAATCTCCTTTGAGATAAATTAAGTTGATGGTGGATTGATTATAGTTTCGTAAAGTCTCTAAATAATTTTGGCGCAGCGTATAAGATAGCTCAAGGTTTTGCAAATACTGGTAGTAGTTAATACTGCCCAATCGAAAACTCTCGCGGGCATTTCGTAAAATTTCCGATGCTTCAAGTAGTCCGGTTGTTTCAAAGTACGAAACGTTGTCTCTGAATTGCCGATAATCTGCTTGGGCTTTCGCGTACTCGGTGCTGAGTTGATAAGCTGTTATTTTTTTCTGAGTTTGAGCAATCTCAATTCCTTTTTTTGCCGCATTGATATTGGCTTGGTACGTCCATTGCCAAATAGGCAGCGTAATGCCCAATCTCAATCTCGGAAAAATGGGCGTTTCAGGAGATCCCTGATTTAAAAATCCAACCACGGCACCCGGAATTCTTTTCCTTCGTTCCACCTTCAGCAAGTTTCGATTATAACCTTCTTGCTGAAAACTAAAGTTGAGTAAGGGATTTTTGGCGGTGTAGGCGGTGTCAACTGTGATTGTCTCAAAAAAATAATCGCTTTTGCGCAAGGCGTCACTAGGTAGGTAGGTGGTATCGTTTGGCCTACCCAACAACAGATTGAATTGATACTTGGCATTGCGCAACTCTGAGCGTGAAACTTTTAAAGCATATTGAATTCGCCTGTACTGGGAAATACCATTGAGTTTTTCAAGAGAAGAAATTTGGCCTACGCGATACCGGATTTCATTTACTTTTAGCAAATCATCAAATACAGAATCCTGGCTTTGTAACAACCGTGTTCGCGAAAGTAAGAACTGTAATTGGTTGTAGGCAAGGCGAACGCGATACACTAAATTATTTGTTGAAATAGAACGCTCTACTTCGGTCATCGCAATTTTACTTCGCTGCGCCTTTCCTTGTGCCGTGTAAACTCCCGGATAGTCGATTGTCTGAAGTAAGCCTGGCCGAAGGTCATTGCCGGTTGGCGCCTCGAATACCAAATCGGGCGTTTTCAAACTAAAGCTGGCGGGCTTAAGGGAAACTTGCTGATCGATCCGTTGTTGCGAAAGCAACATTTCCGGATTTTGCTTTTTGGCCATCGATACGGAACTATCCAACGAAATTAGCGTTGGCTGCTGTTGCCCCGATGCCAATTGTGAAATTAAAAGAAACAACACAATCAACGGAGCGGTAGTTGTCCACTTGCCCGAACTCTCTTTGGGCCTATTTACAAAATAGGTGTAGATGACCGGCAAAATCACAAGCGTTAAAACCGTTGCGGTAAAGAGGCCGCCAATCACTACGGTAGCCAGCGGCTTTTGAACCTCCGCTCCGGCACTGGTGGAAAGTGCCATTGGCAAAAAGCCAAGGGCAGCTACCGCTGATGTCATTAATACAGGTCTGAATCTTTCCCGTAATCCTTGTAACACCCGTTGATGGACATCGGTCACTCCTTCCTTCTCCAGTTCATTAAATCGGCTGATGATAAGAATACCATTTAACACCGCAATACCAAACAGTGCAATGAATCCGACCCCCGCAGAGATACTAAAATTCATCCCGCGCAACAAGAGTGAAAATACACCACCTACCGCAGAAAGCGGAACCACTGAATAAATTAACAAGCTGTCTTTCACGTTTCCGAAAGTAGCAAACAACAATCCGAAAATGATGAGCAACGACAGTGGCACAACTATGGCAAGCCTTGCTTTGGCTCTTCGAAAGTTTTCAAATTCCCCGCCAAAATCAACCGTATAGCCCGCGGGCAAAATAACTTTCTCGTTGACGACCTTCATGGCATCGTTCACCACCGATTCCAAATCGCGGCCACGCACGTTAAATCCGATATTCATTCTGCGTTGCAAATTTTCGTGCCCTATTTCAGACGGACCGATCTCCTCGCTAATGTCTGCCAACTCTTTTAGCGGAATCGAATTCTCATCTTTATCGCTGATGAGCAGGTTTCCGATGTTCTCGGCTTTAGCGCGATCGTCCCCGCCCAATCGGAGAGCCAAGTCAAAACGTTTATCATTTTCATACACGATGCCCGCATTCGCTCCAGCAAAAGCAGTTTGAATGGCTCGATTGATTTGAGTGACCGTAACCCCATACGTGGCCATTGCTCTCCTGTCATATTTAATATTTATCTGAGGCAATCCAAAGATTTTATTCTCTTGCACATCGGCAGCCCCCTCCACACCTTTAATCAATTTGATGATTTGATTTCCCTTTACCACCATCGTGTCGAGGCTTGAGCCGAAGAGTTTCACCACCACATCGGTGCGTGCGCCACTCATCAACTCGTTCACCCGGTTTTCAATAGGTTGTTGGATAGAGTTTACAATACCCGGATATTGTTTTAATAATTCAGCAATCTGCACCACCAGTTCTTCCTGGTCGTTGGCTTTCTTCCATTGCTTTTTATCGGTAAGCACTACCACAATTTCTTGCGCCTCCATTGGCATGGGATCGACAGGCACTTCGGAGGTTCCTATTTTCGAAACTACTCGTTCAATCTCATCCGGGTAGGCGGCCAACAACATTCTTTGAATTTTCCCGCTCAGGTTGATGGCCTCGGTCATCGAAGTGCCCACTGGTAGGTTTGTTTCTATCACCAAATCTCCCTCTGCCAGTTTAGGAATAAACTCTCCTCCGATAAATTTAAATGCTATATAGCCTGAAATTAGAATGCCGACAGCAATGAACACAATTACCTGACGTGCTCTTAGGCCCCACCGAATGATCGGTTCGTAAAGATTATACAGAAACTGTACAATTACTTCGGAAGGACCGTGGTGATCAGCCGACTTTGGTGGCTGCAAAATAATCGCGGCCATCATAGGCACATAGGTCAATGCTAAAATAATCGCACCGAGAATGGCGAAGCTCACCGTCTTCGCCATGGGCCCAAACATTTTTCCTTCGATGCCCGTCAGTGTTAGGATAGGGAAATAAACAATCAGAATAATTAGCCCACCAAAAACTACGGGCTTTTTTGAAGCTTGCGCGCCCTTAATTACAATCTCCTCCTTCTCCAGTTGAGACATGGCCTCTCCTGCTGGGTGCTTACCTATATTGTAGGCGAGTTAAAAAACAACCGACTCCACCACAATAATTGAGGGATCCACTAGCAACCCGAAATCGATGGCACCCAAGCTCATCAAATTGCCTACGACCCCAAATTGGCGCATGAGAATAAATGCAAAAAGCATGGAAAGCGGAATGACGGAAGCCGCTAACAAACTTGCTCGCCAGTTCCCTAAAAAAATCAAAATCACCAGCACAACAATCAATGCGCCCTCCACTAAGTTGGTGCCAACGGTAGTCATTGCTTTCGAGACTATTTTAGAGCGATCAATAAACGGCTCAATTACCAATCCTTCGGGCAATCGCGCTTGAATGATTTTCATGCGGTCTTTAATACGTTTGATCACCGCGCTTCCGTTTTCACCTTTCACCATCATGATGATGCCACCCACGGCCTCACCTTCTCCGTCTACGGTGATAGCGCCATACCGAATGCCGTGTCCGAAGTTTACATCCGCCACATCTTTGACTAAAATGGGAATGCGGTTTTTTACTTTGATAACGGTATTGCCAATCTCTTCTAATGAGGATGCAAGGCCGATACCACGGATAGTGAAGGCCTTGTTGTCTTTTTCGATGTACGCTCCCCCGGTGTTGCTATTTCCTGTGCTGAGGGCTTCAAAAAGTTCATCAATAGTAACCCCCAGCGCGCGCATCCGATCCGGGTTTAGGGTTGTCTGATATTCTTTCTTGTAGCCACCAAAACCACTTACCTCTGCAATTCCCTTTAGACCGAGCAGTTGCCTCCGGATCGTCCAATCCTGCAGGGTGCGAATCTCCATTAGTGAAAATGATTTATCCTTGGGATTTTTCGGACGAATGACGTACTGAAAAACTTCACCCAGCCCGGTAGATGCAGGCCCCATGTAGGTCTTGCCGAGCTCTTGCGGAATCTCTGCCTTTACCATTTCCAAACGCTCGAACACTTGCTGGCGTGCCCAATACACATCGGTGTCATCATCAAAAACCAATTTTACTACCGACAATCCAAATTTTGAAACGGAACGCATTTCCACAAGGCCAGGAATATTGGACATGGCCATTTCTAGAGGAGCGGTAATGAATCGCTCAATTTCTAAGGCTGCCAAACTGGGGCTGTTGGTAATCACGTCTACTTGATTACCAGTAACATCTGGGACGGCATCGATGGGAAGTTTAGAAATGGAATAACC
>JBBSCN010000225.1:0-4650 GCA_038250265.1 Cytophagales bacterium
ACGAAATGAACGAACAGTTGGTTCTGTGCCAATGCCAGTTTCGCTGATAAAGAAAGATTTGATAAGTTTAATGGGTTCGGTCCGGCTCAACGATGTGTTAACCGAGCAAACAGGTTTGGTAGTAGTGCCGCAGGTAAATGGACAAGGTAATGGAATCCAGATTCAGGGATTTAACCCGGATTACACGCTGATATTGGTTGATGGTGAACCAATCGTTGGTCGGTACACAGGATCACTTGAATTAAGTCGATTGGCGGTGGGCAACATTAAGCAAGTAGAAATCGTAAAAGGTCCGTCATCAAGTTTGTATGGGTCGGATGCGCTCGCGGGTGTAATTAATATTATTACTGAGAGGCCGACTTACAACCAAGGAAATTTTTCTGCACGCTACGGAACTAACAATACGCTAGACCTGAATGCCAGCGGAAGTTTAGTTGGAAAAAATGTGGGCGTTTATCTTTTTGGAAATCGCTTCAGCACCAGTGGATATGATCTTTCGCCAGAGAATTACGGAAAAACTGTTTCGCCTTTTACAAACCACACCTTCGGCTCGAAAGTAACTTACCGATTGAGCCCCAAAACAGACTTATTGATTGGAGGCCGATATTTTAACGAGAGCCAAGATTACAATTTTGATGTGCTATCCAATAACATTTCGGTGAGAACATACGGGGCAGGAACAGTGAATGATTGGAACGTTAACCCCGTCCTCACGCATCGATTTTCGAGCAGACTAAAAACTACGGCTCGGTTTTATACTACTCGTTATGGAACAAATTCGTTCTTGAAAAGGAATTCGGATGATAGCGTTACCTATCGGGATAATTTTAATCAACGATTTACCCGCTATGAAGCAACAGGAGAATATTTTTTTAGTGACAACAATATTGTAACATTTGGGATGGGTCATGTAGGAGAAGCGGTGTCTACTTCCCGCTACAACGATCAGCTAGAAAGAAATCAACAAACCGATTATGCCTTTGCACAACACGAATGGAATCCCGTCCGAGCGCTGACTGTTGTTTCAGGAGTACGATATGATCGTAATTCAATTTATGGAGATCAATTGAGTCCCAAGTTTTCTGCCAAAGTGGATGTCAACAAAAAGATTTCTTTCAAAGGATCGATAGGTGTAGGATTTAAATCACCGGACTTTCGGCAACTCTATTTTAATTTTAACAATCAAGCAGGAGGGGGATACAGTGTTTTGGGTACAGAGATTATCAAGGAAAAGTTAGCAGAGTTCCAATCCCAGGGATTGATTCAATCATATTTGTTTGACCCGAATTTACTGGGCAAGTTAAGAGCAGAAAGTTCATTGTCCGTAAATGTAGGTGGCCGAGCCGAAGTTCTTCCAAGGCTGCAGCTAGATTTTAACTTTTTCAGGAACACGGTCGATAATTTGATCGAAAACCAATTGGTGGCTGTCAATACTTCCAATCAAAGCATTTACTCATATCGAAATATTAAGCGAGCTCTTATGCAAGGTTTGGAAGCAGATTTAAGTTACCCGATAGCCAAAAATTTCTCGTTGTCATTGGGCTATCAATTGTTATATGCGCTAGATAGGGATGTGAAAGATGTTGTGAATAGAGGAGAAGTTTTTTGGCGTGACCCGAATACACTAATTACACAGCGACTCAGACCTGCTGAATATTTCGGGTTGAACAATCGCTCCCGCCATACCGGTAATTTCAAAATATTTTATAATAACAAGGAAAAAGGCTGGGAAGGCAGCTTGCGCGTAATTTATCGCGACAAATTTGGATTGGGTGGTATTAGTGGAAATATTTCTGGTGAAACCGTTCCTCCTTCGGATCGCAATGGAAATGGCATTTTAGATGATTATGATTATTTCGTAAACGGCTATGCATTGGTAAACTTTTCCGTGGCCAAGTCGGTGGAGTCGTTTCGCTTTCAACTGGGTGTCGATAACTTGTTTGATTACACAGACGGTGTCAATATCCCCAATTTGCCTGGTCGTTTGATTTACACAAGCGTCAGTTATTCTCTAAAAAATAAACAAAAATCTAATAATTAATTTCTATGAAAATGTTCAGATCAATTTCTCTATCAGCGGCATGTTTACTTTTCGCCTTGGCCATGTCATCTTGTTCCAACAATGATCCGGCTCCAGTTGCGTTGACTGCCGTTACCTTTAAGGATTTAAATGCCGACTATGCACCTTTGGTTTTTAGCACCAATCCAGCGATTCCGCCATCCCGCCCTGCTGAGAAGAAGAAGTATACATTTTTTAGTTTTAAAACAGGGCAACTTGTTGCTAGTGCCGACAGCGCAAGTTCAAAATGGGATATCGGTTTTCGGTCTACATCCATTATTTTGAACGGTGGAACCAGCGGGCCAGGAATGGCAGGTGTGGTGGTGCAACAGGGCATCTTTGCTGATATCTCCGCTGCTCCGGCTTCTGGTTTTGTTCAAGACAATTATAATTATTTGGCAAGGGCAGGCACATTTGCCATTTCTAGTAGCCCATTGGCGTCAGGCGCAACCGCTAGCAACCAATGGTGGTATAATGCTGGATCTAATACTTCCACCGTCATCACTCCAATAGCTGGTCAGGTATTTATAATCAAGACAGCTGATGGTCGTTATGCAAAGATGGAAATACTGAGTTACTATAAGGGTGCTCCTGCCACGGTGAATAACTTGTCGGATTTGGATCGCTATTATACTTTCCGCTACGTATATCAGCCGGGAAACACGAACAGTTTTTAATATCTGGACGGGACAGACCCATAATCAATGGAGTTTTGTGCTTATGTCTTGATCAGTAAATCGCTCGATAGATTTTAAATCGGATAGACCGATAATTTTGAGAAAAGTTTATTTGAACACAACACAGGGTTTTATGAGAATACCTTCGCATCAAAAGTAGCAGATTGGGAGTTATTTTTGTTTGTGCATTGTTTGAGTACAAAGCAATCAACGGTGGCAGAGACGCACATTAAGTAAATGAAAAGTAAAAAGTTCATTGGAAAACTTAAAGCAGTATCCTGAATTGGTTGAAAAAATGAAGAGTAGGTATTGTAGTTACTAACTTTGCCGCAGCTAATTGAAGAAAGTAGTTGTTCGATTACATGCCAAACCGTAACATTGCACTTTATTTACTTTTTCGGGCCCTTAGCTCAGCTGGTTAGAGCATCAGACTCATAATCTGAGGGTCGCTGGATCGTTCCCAGCAGGGCCCACTTTTTAAACTCTCTTACCGATTGGGTTCTGTCCAGCATAATCTGATTTTTTCCCCGATGAGTCAAAATACCAAGAGTTACCTCCTTCATTCAGGTCTATTCGTTGTCACATTCATTACGACCACATTGGCCGGAGCGGAGTGGACCAGCGGAAAGTCTGTAATTCACGTTGCAGACGATGGAATATCTTTTAACCAAGCTTACAGTTGGATTGACTTTTCAAGTGGCCTTCCGTATGCTTTTTGCTTTTTGGTGATCTTGACCGCCCATGAATTTGGTCATTATTTTACGGCCGTTTACTACAAAGTAGAAACAACTTTGCCGTACTTTATTCCGTTGCCCCCGCTTCCACTGATGTTGGGGACGCTAGGAGCGTTGATTCGAATCAAAAGTCCCATACGATCTACGCAGCAAAATTTTGATATAGGAATTGCCGGGCCATTGGCAGGGTTTGTATTTTCGATCGGATTTCTGCTTTACGGTTTCACACATCTACCTCCGCCCGAATATATTTTTCAATTTCACCCGGAATATGAACGGTTTGGATTAGAGTATGCCAACCACGTCTATACGGCTGAGTACATGTCACCCGGTTCGGTGGATATCATCATCGGAAAAAACCTCCTATTTTCATTCTTTGAAAACTTTGTGGCTGACCCAGCTCGTATGCCCAATGCGCACGAGATTATTCACTATCCATTTCTATTTGCTGGATTTCTCTCTTTGATTTTTACGAGCATCAATTTGTTGCCAATTGGTCAATTGGATGGTGGTCATGTTTTGTATGGATTAGTGGGAGGGAAGCTGCACCGAATAATTGCTTCTGTAATATTTGTCCTATTCCTGTTTTATGCGGGTATAGGCTATATCTCACCGTTTGAGCCGTTGGATAAATTGATTTACGAGATACCGCTTTTTGTGGTTTTTTTGTTTTTCGCTTTGCGCGGATTGGGATTGAATACGCGCGACAACATTCTGGCTGCGCTGGCGATTTTCACGGTTCAGTATTTGATCGCAACATTTTTTCCGCATTTTCAAGGCTATTCAGGTTGGTTGTTATTTGCCTTTATCATTGGAAGGTTTGTGGGCATACAACATCCGCCATGCGAGATTGAGCAGCCGCTAACACAAGGCAGGGTAATCTTAGGTTGGCTGGCGCTGTTGATTTTTGTGGTGTGTTTTACGCCCGATCCAATTCAGTTGATTGAGCACGTCAAGGGCGCACCATGATTTTCTCGGTGTGCCAGATTTGATCAAAGTAGCGAATCAGGTAAATGCCGAATAAAGGATTCATTATTTTGATTTCTCTAGCTTCCATTTTTTCATACCTTTCAAATTCAACCATTTTTCCAGTTACATCAAATAACTGAATCTGCTGCGCATGTGGGGGAAGGTAGATGATCCCCTGTGTCGGATTGGGATAAGGTTTGGAGATTTCAGT
>JBBSCN010000226.1:0-4646 GCA_038250265.1 Cytophagales bacterium
AAATGATTATCGAAAACTTGAATTTCGGCACCCAAACTTAGCGCAGCCCTGGCTCCATACTCTGCCACTGTACCCGCGCCAATGATCACAACCTTAGTGGGCGGTACTCCTGTGATTCCGCCTAAAATAATTCCCTTCCCTCCCTTAGTAGTACTCAAGTATTCTGCCGCTATAAACATCACCGTGCTTCCCGCAATTTCACTCATAGCACGCACGATGGGGATGCCCCCTACTTTGTCTTCGATAAATTCGTAGGCTAGTGCGGTGACTCTTTTCTTCAACAATGCATTGATCCGCTCACTGTTAAGGTATCCCATTTGCAACGCAGAGATCAGCGTTTGATCAGGCCGGAAAAATTCCAACTCCTCAACGGTGGGTGGCTCAATCTTTAAGATTATCTCAGCTTTATAAACTTCAGATGGAGAATAGGCAATCTTTGCCCCTGCTTCACTGTATTGTTTGTCTGTGAATTTAGATCCTTCACCCGCCTTCGTTTCTACCCACACTTCATGGCCATTGTTTACCAATATTGCCACCGCATCGGGTGTAAGGCTAATACGATTTTCCTGAAGTGCGATCTCCCTAGGTAATCCAATGAAAAAAGATCTCTTTCCTTTTTTTACCCGTAACATTTCTTCCTGCGGGTACATGCTGCTTTTAGCCAATGCCTCAAACCCGCTTTTCTTTTTTTCAGTGCCTGCCATATTCTATCGTGCGACTTTGTGAGTCGTTAATTTCTAGCTTGATCTCAAAATAGTTTTCAGAGATCAGTGTTGGGATTTTCTCTGACCATTCTACCAAACAAAGGTTTCCAGATTCAAAGTACTCGTTTACGCCAATATCGTACGCCTCTGTTTCATTTTTAAGTCGATAAAAATCAAAATGAAAAACGGGCGCATTTTGTAAAGTCCTATACTCATTTATGATAGAGAAGGTTGGGCTAGCAACGGTATTGTTCACTGATAGCTCCCGGCAGATGGCTTTTACCAAAGTAGTCTTACCTGCGCCCATCTCTCCATTAATCAACCAAACCGATAGTCCTTCAGCTGCCGCAATCACCTCTTTAGAAACACTGATCAAGTCGCCCAGACTAAATTTTCTTGTCATCACATCTACCTCTGTATCAGCCATTCTTCGAAGATAATGAAATTACGGGAATGATCATCTCCTCTAAGCTGACGCCACCGTGCTGAAATGTGTCTTTGTAGAAGTTGACGTAATAGTTGTAGTTATTGGGGTACGCAAAAAACTGGTCTTCTATGGCAAATACATACGTGCTGGACATATTGGATTTTGGAAGGAACAATTTTTCGGGCTTCGGTGCTTCCATTATTTTATCACCTTCATAGTTGAGGTTCTTGCCTTGCTTGTAGCGCAAATTGGAGTTGACCGTTTTGTCGCCAATAATTTTGAAGGGCCGCTTTACGCGAATAGTTCCATGATCGGTTGTGATTACCATTTTCACCTTTTTCTCCGATATCTTTTTTAAAATATCAAACAAAGGAGAATGCATAAACCACGATTTCGTGATCGATCGATAAGCGGCCTCATCGGGTGCCAACTCACGAATCATTGCCATGTCTGTTCGGGCATGCGAAAGCATGTCCACGAAGTTGTAGACAATCACATTTAAATTATTGGTAAAAAGATTATTGACAGAATCCAGTAAATCGCGGCCCTCTTCAAGCTTTTTAATTTTATTGTAAGAGAACTTCACGTTCACATTGTTCTTTTTCAATTGTCTGGTCAAAAACTCATCCTCAAAATTGTTTTTAGATTCATCTTCGTCCTCTCCTACCCAGAGATCGGGATGGGTTTTCACCATGTCAGACGGCATCATTCCACTAAAGATGGCATTGCGAGCATAAGCAGTGGTGGTCGGTAAAATGGAATAGTAGGTTTCTTCTTTGTCAACATTGAAAAACTCCGCAATAATCGGTTCAATCACTTTCCACTGATCAAAGCGGAGATTGTCAATTAAAATTAAGAATGTAGGAACCGTTGGATTTAACTCGGGAAGGACTTTCTTTTTCAACAACTGATGAGACAGTAGCGGTCGATCGGCCTTCGGATTGTTGAGCCAGTCTTCGTAGTTGCGTTTAATGAATTTACAAAATTGGGCATTGGCTTCAATCTTCTGCGAATCCAAAATATCTGCCATGTCTTTATTATCTGCCCCATCCAACTGAAGTTCAAGTTCCCAATAAACTAATTTCTTGTAGAGATCCGCCCATTGATCGTGATTCATTTTGTCCTCGAACGCCATGCTAATTTTCCTAAACTCTTGTTGATAACTTGAATTGGTTTTTTCGAGAACCAACCGCTTGTTGTCCAATATCTTTTTGACGGAAAGAAGTATCTGGCTAGGATTAATAGGTTTGATCAAGTAGTCATCGATCTTGCTGCCTATGGCATCCTCCATGATCCGCTCCTCCTCATTTTTGGTAATCATCACAATGGGCAAGTTAGGCTTGTTGATTTTTATTTGGCTCAACGCCTCCAACCCAGAAATCCCCGGCATATTTTCATCCAAAAAAACAATGTCGAAGTGTTTTTCGGCTGCCAATTCCACGGCATCCGAACCGTTGTTGACAGGCGTGACATCGTATCCACGTTGTTGCAGGAAAAGGATGTGTGGCTTCAGTAAATCTATCTCGTCATCAGCCCATAAGATGTTATATCTTTGCATTAGTAATTTTTTCGGAATTTACATAAAATACACTAGATCAAGATTAACCCAAGCCGTTTGAATAAGAAAAAAATAATCAACGATCCTGTATATGGGTTCATCTCTATTCGGAGCGAGCTCATCTATGATTTAATCCAACATCCCTACTTTCAACGCTTGCGCTACATCAAACAACTGGGATTGAGCGACTTGGTTTACCCCGGAGCGCAACATACGCGGTTTCATCATGCGGTAGGCGCTATGCATCTGATGGGAAGGGCGTTGGAAACTCTCCGAACAAAAGGTATTGAAATTTCAAATGAAGAATTTGAGGCTGCACAAATTGCCATCCTGTTACATGACATTGGCCATGGGCCACTTTCCCATACGCTGGAAGAAACGCTGCTCGCGGGAATTAAGCATGAAAGCCTCTCTTACCTTTTCATGAAATCATTGAACCAACAATTCCGAGGACAACTGGAGCTCGCCCTTCAATTCTTCCGAAATAGTTACCCTCGAAAATTCTTTCATCAACTCATCAACGGCCAACTTGACATCGATCGCCTAGATTACCTAAAGCGCGACAGTTATTTTACGGGTGTGATGGAAGGAACCATTGGCACAGATCGCATCATTGCTCTTTTGAACGTTCACGAAGGCAAACTCGTGGTAGAAGAAAAGGGAATCTTTAGCATTGAAAGTTTTTTACACGCCCGCAGGTTGATGTATTGGCAGGTGTATTTACACAAGACGGCCGTAAGCGCAGAGCGAATGATGGTGAACATCATTCGAAGAGCCCAATACCTGGTGCATGCGGGTGAACCACTTATGGCGAGTGAGGCGTTGCAACTATTTTTAAAGCAAACCTATTCGCTGAGCGAATTTACCGAAAAAAGTACTTTGTTGGAAACCTTTGGGCAACTGGACGACAATGATGTGTGGGGTGCCATTAAGCTTTGGCGCGATCATTCGGACGAAATACTATCCGGATTGTGCAACCGGCTTTTGTTGAGAGAGCTTTTTCAAATCAGCTTGAGATTAGAGCCAATTAAGAAAGCCGAAATTGAAAAGGTACGACACGAAGTCCATCAAACGTTTGGCGTGTTGAGGAAGGACGCCAACTATCTTTTTTCCTACGGATCGGTAAGTAATGAGGCCTACGTTACAGCTGATCAACCAATCAATATCCTTACAAAGTCTGGCCACGTCATTGATATAGCGCAAGCCTCTGACCTTCCGACCATAAAGGCGATGAGTAAAATCGTAGAGAAAAGCTATTTATGCTGGCCTAAAAATATATATTTGTAATAACACGAGGCTTTTGGCAGAAAACCATTCGCTTTTTTTCGATGCTAAAAGTGAGCCCATGGAGTTTACAGTTACACAGATTGCGAATATGTTAGGAGGCCAGGTAAGTGGCGATGGCAACCAACCCATTGTGATGCTTGCCAAAATTCAAGACGCCAAGAAAGGACAAATTGCATTTCTATCGAATCCCAAATACGAGCAATTCATCTATACTACCCACGCAAGTGCGGTCATCGTAAAAAAAGATTTCCTGCCAAAAAAAGAAATAGCCCCCGCCTTGATATTAGTGGATGACCCGTATAGCAGTTTCACGGTGTTGTTAGAAGAATATCATAAACTGATCAGTTTTCAGAAAGCAGGTGTCGAACAACCGAGTTTTATAGGAAGTAACTCAACCATTGGAACAGGCCATTACCGCGGTGCGTTCAGCTATATTGGAAACGATGTTAAAATCGGAAATAACGTAAAAATTTACCCTCACGTTTATATTGGCGATCAAGCGGTGATTGGTGACAATACCATCTTGCACACTAATGTAAAACTATATGCCGATACGAGAGTCGGTAACAACTGTATAATACATGCCGGTACGGTTATAGGCAGCGATGGTTTTGGATTTGCACCCCTGGCGGACGGAACGTATAAAACTATTCCTCAACTCGGCAATGTT